>DATCWU010000376.1:0-3180 GCA_036566165.1 Rhodanobacter sp.
AAAAAGGCCACCTAAGTAGATCAATCACTTAGGTGGCCATATTGGTGGAGGTGGCGGGAGTCGAACCCGCGTCCGAAGATGTTCAATGCCCGGATCTACATGCTTAGCTCACCGTTCAATCTCGTTCCGCGACAAGCACGATGGGCAAGGCGCACCACGGAACCAGCCTGATTGATTTGACCTAGTACCGCCAGGCAGCAGTCTTCGGCGATCCCGTGATTATGACCCTACACCGACGAGCACGAGCACAAGTGGGTTCGGGGCTTACGCCTTAAGCGGCGAGAGCGTAGTTGTCGTCGTTGGCAACTAATGTTTGCTGCTGGATTTACGAGGAAAGCTGCCCCCTCGGCATGCACCAAGTCATCTCACTACCCCCGTCGAAGCCAGGACACCCCCGGGGAAAACGATCTGACCAACGCAGTATATGGGGTTCATTCGCGCCGCAGCAATGGCTGGCGGCGCGCCCGTTCATCACGCCGACAAGCGCCTGTCGACCGCTGTAATCGCGCCAGTCATGCCATGCGCCAACACCACCCACCGCGCCGGCAACGGATGGCCTCATGCCAACCCCAAGTGCAGGGGGAAGTGCTGACCGCAAACCGGCCAGCTCGCACATCAGGCTTTGCCGCTGCGGGTGACCAAACCGGCCCGAGAGTTGTTCATGCGCAAACGCAACGACTATACTTGCGGGGCTGCATCACCCGTACCCGTCGCACCAGTGGGAATGACTCGATGACTCGACTGCAACTGTTCGGCTTGGCTGTGGCCGCCGCATTTTTCGCCTGCACCAGCGTGCATGCTGAGGGCGACAAGGTAGCTGGAGAAAAACTCATCTATACCTGTGCGGGTTGTCATGGCGTACCTGGCTACACCAACGCCTACCCGCAATACCCGGTGCCGAAGATCGTCGGCCAGAACGAGGAATACATCATCAACGCGTTGCATGGCTACAAGAACGGTGAGCGCAAGCATCCGACCATGGATGCGCAGGCCTCGAGCCTGTCGGATGCCGATATCCAGAACATCGCCGCCTATCTTTCCAGCTTTGCCAAGTAGTAGCCAAGGACTTCGCGCATGAAACACGTTGCTACCCTGATTTCATTTGGCGCCGCGTTGGCGTTCGCATCCACCACGTTGCTGGCCAACGGCAGCATCGAGAACGGCAAGCAAAAGGCCACCACCTGCTTCGCCTGCCACGGCGTGGACGGCAACTCGGTCGACCCGCAATACCCGCGTTTGGCGGGTCAGTACAACAAGTATCTGCAGGTTGTGCTGCATGAGTACAAGAACGGCCAGCGCAGCAACCCGATCATGAAAGGCATGGCCTCGACACTGTCCGATCAGGATATAGAAGACATCGCGACATACTTCTCCAGCCTGCCGACCAAGCTCGATACGCTCAAGGGCCACATCCAGGGTGACAGGTAAACACCCTGGCATCTGGGTGAAGGTTCAATAAAAAGCCCGCTGCTGCGGGCTTTTTACTGTGGCTCATGGCACGACGTTCACGCCATGGCTGACTTGCCTTCGTGTTTCTTGTAGTACGGCTTCTTGCCATCAGAGTGGTCGGTGGCATCGCGTACCGTGGTGATTTCCGGGATGCGTTCGCGCAAAGTCTTTTCCACGCCCTGCTTGAGCGTGACATCCACCATGCCGCAGCCATGACAGCCACCACCAAACTGCAGCACTACGGTGGCGTCAGCCTCGATCGCAACCAACGTGCAACGGCCGCCATGGGCTGCCAGCTTGGGATTGACCTCTGCGTCCAGCACATACCGCACGCGCGCAACCAGACCGGCGTCAGCACCTGGCACGTCACCTTTGATCTTCGGCGCACGGACGTTGAGCAAACCACCCGTGGTGGTTGGCTCAAAGTCCATCGTGGCGCCTTCCATCCACGGCACGCTGTCGTGATCGACATGCAGCTGGAAGCCGGGGCAGTCCATGGTCCACTCGTTGCCCAGCAGATCGGCCGACTCGCAAAACTCCAGTTCGCAGTTCGCCGCCGGTGTACCGGGCGCCGTTACCCGCACGCGTATGCCAAGTCCCTCGATGCCCTGTTGCGTCAGCAGGCGCAAAAAGTGCTTCTGTGCGCGCTCGGAAATGTCGATCATGCATGACTCCACAAATGCTCACAAACCGTGTGAGCCAATCAGCACCATTTTAGTCCTGTTTCATTCAATGCGCGTTACTTTGACATTTCAGTGTGCAGCTCCGAGGCTATGCCAAGTGTTCACTGTCACCGGAAAACCCATGAACGATCAACATCTCGCGGACGCGCAGTGCGAGTCACAGAAAGGCAAGCCGGCGCTGGATAGCGCGCAGGTCACGAGCCTGCTGTCGCAGCTGCCGGGCTGGCGGCTGGATGCCGACGTGCAAGTCATCAGCAAGGATTTCCGTTTCCCGGATTTCCACCACACGCTTGGCTTCATCAACGCCGTTGGTTTCATGGCCAACCAGCAGGATCATCACCCGGACATCGAGGCCGGCTACGGACACTGCCGACTGCGCTGGTCGACGCATGACGTCAACGGGTTGTCGCGCAACGATTTCATCTGTGCGGCACGCGTCGAGGCGCTACTCGCACGCTGATCAGGAACCGGTGCGTGACTTGCCCTGCAGGTATACCAGCCGCTTCCCCTTGACGGCCAGGACATCGAGAAACGCCTTCAACTCATCCGGCAACGGCGTGGAAAAACTGTAGGCGCGCCCATCGAGGTCGAAACTCATGTGCGCCGCATGCAAAAACAGCCGATGCAAGCCCAGCTCGCGGTAACGCTTGTTCATCTCGCGATCGCCGTACTTCGGGTCGCCCGCCAGCGGATGGCCGATATGCGCCGCATGCACGCGAATCTGATGTGTGCGACCGGTGCCGAGTGTGGCCTGCATCAGACGCGCGCTGGGGTATTGGTCCACCTCCCGAAAAAACGTCAGCGAGGGCTTGCCACTTTCCACGACGCGCACCATGCGCTCGCCACCTTGCAACACGGACTTGAGCAGTGGTGCGTTGACATCAAACTTGGCCTTGGACGGATGGCCAAGCATCAGACACAAGTACTGTTTGGTCACTTCGCCGGCACGGATCGCCGCCTGCAGCCCGACCAGGCCCACTCGCGTACGCGCAAGCACCAACACGCCGCTGGTGTCGCGATCGAGGCGATGCACCAGCTCAAGATGCTC
>DATCWU010000382.1:0-19472 GCA_036566165.1 Rhodanobacter sp.
GCTTGGCATCGTCAACACGTCCAACGCGGCGACCCCGATCACCGGCAGCGACAAGCCGCTGTTCACCACCGACGTGTGGGAGCATGCCTATTACATCGATTACCGCAACGCCCGCGCCAAGTATCTGGACGCGTTCTGGAATCTGGTGAACTGGGACTTCGCGGCGAAAAACCTCGCCTGACCCGGCCTTCCAGGCTATGAAAGAAGCGGAGCCGGCGACGGCACCGCTTTTTTCATGCGCGCAATGCGCCTGACACGAACACCGCCGCCCCGGTCAACCAGCGCCGATCGCGTTGCGCGTCAGCCGGATGGTGTCGAGGCACTGGTGCAGCCGCATCACCTCGGCGGGACGGGGCGCCGCTCGCCGCAGCGCAGAGCCCCTAGCGGCAAAAAGCGGCGGGCAGTGCCCACCCCCACGCACCCTGTTCCACCTGCCCGGTCCCGGGCACATCAACGCATGTCGCGGTCGGGCAATGGCCGCCCAGCGGTCAAGCCTGCTGCATCATCCGCAACGCCTGCAGCACGGGAGCAGCTTGTGGGTCGCGACCAAGGGCTTGCGCCAACGATGCCAACCGCTTGGCCAGCGTGGCCTCATCGGGCGCGCAGAGCGTGGCGTGGCCAGTCTTGCGCCCAGGTCGCGCCTGCTTGCCGTAGTCATGCCAGTGCGCATCCACCGCCTGCAACACCGGCGCCATCGCTGGCAGCTCGCCGAGCCAATTGAACATCGCCGATGCGCCACGCGCGCCAGTGTCGCCCAACGGCATGCCAAGCACGGCACGCACATGATTCTCAAACTGGCTGGTATGCGCACCCTCGATCGTCCAGTGCCCGGAGTTGTGCACGCGCGGCGCCATCTCGTTGCCCAGCAACTGCCCAGCGGTCGTCACGAAGAGCTCCAGCGCAAACACGCCGACATAGTTCAAGCGCTCGGCCAAGGTTCGCGCCAATGCGTCCGCGCGCGGCTGCAATACGGCGATATCGGGCGCGGGCGCCAGGCTCATCGCCAGTACGCCATTGGTGTGCCAATTCTGAGTCAACGGCCAGGTACGGAATTCGCCATCGCGACCGCGCACGGCAAGCACCGACAATTCGCGCGCAAACGGCACGAACGCTTCCAGAATCAGGCCATGCTCGGCCGCCGGTGCACCCAGCGCGGCCCACGCGGCGTCGGCGTCGGCCAGCGTCTTGAGGCGAAATTGGCCCTTGCCGTCGTAGCCAAAGCGCCGGGTCTTGAGGATCGCCGGCGCACCGATCGTCGCCAGTGCCTGATCCAGTTCCGCACGCGTACTGACGGCGGCAAACTCGGCGGTCATGATGCCGCATTCGCGGAACAGCGTTTTCTCGGTCACCCGATCCTGTGATGCCGCCAGCGCCTCCGGCAGCGGCCACACGGTAACCTTGTCGACCAGCGCGCGCGCGGTTTCGGCGGGAACGTTCTCGAAATCAAACGTCACCGCATCCACTTGCGCGGCAAACGCCTGCAGCTTGGCGTGATCTGACCATTCCGCAACCAGCAGCGATGCCACGTGTCCGGCGCACGCATCCGCCAGGCCATCCACCACCAGACACCGCACCCCCAGCGGGGCTGCAGCCAACGCCAACATGCGTGCAAGCTGCCCGCCACCAAGGATGCCCAGCACCGGCGACTTGGGCGCGGTCATAGCCGTGGGTCCGGTTGCGCCAGCACAGCCTGGGTCTGCCGCTCCCGCCAGGCGGCAAGTGCCGTGCCCAAGGCCCCATCATGCAGCGCCAACACGGCTGCGGCGAGCAATCCGGCGTTTATCGCCCCGGCTTTGCCAATCGCCAGCGTGCCTACCGGCACCCCCGCCGGCATCTGCGCGATCGACAGCAACGAATCCATGCCACTCAACGCCCTGGACTGCATCGGTACGCCAAATACCGGCAACCGCGTCTTGGCGGCTAGCATGCCCGGCAAGTGGGCTGCGCCGCCGGCACCGGCGATGATGACTTGAATACCGCGTGTCGCGGCCTGCTCGGCGTAGCTGAACAGGAGATCGGGTGTGCGGTGCGCCGATACCACGCGAACCTCGTGCGTCACCCCAAGTTCCGTCAGCACGCCGGCCGCGTGCTGCATGGTCTCCCAGTCCGAACGCGATCCCATCACCACGCCCACGCGCGGCGATGCGCTAACTTCTGTCATGGCCCGGCCGTCCAAAAACCGTTATTGTACGGGCTTTCCCCAGCGTCGGGCACGCCCGTCACACCGCCATGGACAAGCGCCTCCTTGATATCTTGTGCTGCCCGGTCAGCAAGACCCCGGTACGTCTGCTGAACAAGCGGGAGCTGGAGGCGCTGAACGCCGCGATCGGCGCTGGCGGCGTTGACACCGTCGCCGGTGCCGCAGTAAAAACACCGGTGAGCGAAGCGTTGATCACTATCGACCGCAAGGTCATTTATCGCGTTCAGGACGGCATCCCGGTGATGTTGCCTGAAGAAGGTATCGGGGTGGTGCAGCTGGTCGAGTTTCCCGCCGCACCATAAAGCCAGCCAGACGCGCTATCCGCGACGCTGGTGGGACATGACACGCCGCGCAGTTTGGCCTATGGTCGACATCCACGCTTCGGTTTGTACCAGGGCGCCTGGCGTGCTGCAGAGAGACGGCGATGAGTGAAGCGACCGAACCATCCTCAGTCACCCACTTGCACGGGCGTGCGGCCGCGTCCCGCCAACACGTTGGCGATCTGCTCGATGCAGTACGCGATATCGCCAACAAACGGCTGTTGCAGTGGATCAGCAACATGTTCGAGCACGTCGACGACGCCCTGTTCGACCTTGCGGAAAAAGCCGAGAACAACGCTGCACAGACCCGCTATTTCGACGGCATGCGTGAAGTGCGCAAACGTCGGTCGCCGGTCGAACGCAGTTTCCTGGAGGCAATCAACCGCGAGGTGGGCAACCTGTCGCATGCGTCGGCATCGACCGCGGCAGACGAGCTGGACGGTGGCGGCCCAGTGGAGCTGTCGTTGGTCGCCGACAACGAGTTGGAGGAGTCGCTGGCCATCACCAGCATGATCAGCAAGAACGAGGCGCGCCTGTCGCGTGACCTGTTTGCGGTCAACCAGCGGCTGTCGGTGATTTGCGGCGGCCGCAAGATCGACAACGCCAACAATCCGATGGCGCCGGCCATCCTGTCCCAGACGTTCCGCCAGTCGATGCACGAACTCAGTGCCGACATGCGCGTCAAACTGATCATCTACAAGTTGTTTGACCGCTACGTGCTGTCCGCGCTGGAAACGCTGTACCTGGAAGTCAACACCGAACTTGGCCGCGCCGGCGTCCTGCCGCAACTGCGCCATGAACTCCTGCGCGGCCAGGGCGGCGACGCACCACGGACAAACGCTGCGCGCGGACAAGCCACATCCGACCTGCCAACGATTGATGACACCGGCGACACGCCGGACAATCTGCTGCAGACCCTGCACGCGCTGTTCAGCGCGAGACGCGTGGCCAATACCAGTCTCGGCATCGGCGGCGGCGACAACTTCGCGCGAGCCTCATCCGTACCGCCGCCTTCGGCCAACGAATTGCTGGGTGCGCTCAGCATCCTGCAGAGTCAGATCAACAGTAGCGGCGCCATGCAACACGGCACTACGGGTGATGCGCTCATCCTCAATCGCGAGGAGGTGCAACAACTGAAGGTGCAGTTGTTGAGTCAGTTGGGGGCACTGCGTGGCGAACAATCAAGCCGCGTGGCGACGATGGACGAGGACACCATCGACCTGGTCGGCATGTTGTTCGAGTTCATTCTCGAAGACCGCACCTTGCCGGCGGAGATGCAGGTGCTGCTTGGTCGGCTGCAGATCCCCTACCTCAAGGCCGCAATTCTCGACCGCAAACTGTTTGCGCATCGGCAGCATCCCGCGCGACGGCTGCTGGACAACATGGCCGAGATGGCCAAGGGTTGGTCCAAAGAGTCCGATCGTGATGACCGCCTGTACGACAAGGTGAAATCGACTGTCGAGAAATTGCTGCACGAGTTCGATGACGACATGGGCATCTTCGACCGCCTGCTGGTCGACCTGCAGCAATTCAACGACGTCAGCAAGCGCCGCTCGGAAGTCACCGAACAACGCGTGGCCGAGTCGATACGCGGCCGCGAGAAGCTCGACATGGCGCGTCGCCGCGCGGCGCGCGAGATTCTGGAGCGCATCGGTTCGGTGCAGCTGCCACCACTGATACACGGCATCCTGGCCCGTGCATGGGCCAATCATCTGGTGCTCACCGTATTGCGCCAGGGCGAGAACTCCCCGGAGTTCAAGGCGGCACTGCGCTTCGTCGACGAATTCATCGCCAGCACCAAACCGGCGCTGGATCAGGAGAGCCGCCAGCAGCTGCGCCACATGCTGCCCGGCATCGAACGCGCGTTGCGGCAGGGGTTGGCGAACGTGGCGTTCCAGGCACAGGATATCGACCGGCTGCTTTCCCAGCTGCACGCGTATTACCGGCAGCAATTGGGTGAAACCGTCGACCCCAGCGAACTCGTTGCCATCAACGCCGAGGACGTGTCGATGCTCGCCATCCCGGATACGATCCAGCCGGTGACCGAGGAGCCAAGGCTTGAGGAAGTGGCCCCACGCGATGACGTCAACGTGCCACCGGACGGTCCGGAATGGCAGGAAGTGGAATCATTGCAGCCGGGCACCTGGCTGGAGTTCTGCTTCACCGAAGACAATACGACGCGGGCCAAGTTGTCCTGGATCAGTCCGATGAGCGGGCGTTACCTGTTCGTCAACCGGCGTGGGCTCAAGGTAGGCGACTATGCCCCACACGAGCTGGCGGTGCTGCTTGCCGACGGACGTGCGCGAGTCCTCGCTGCCAATGCCTTGTTCGATCGCGCAATGAACGCCATCGTCGGGCGGTTGCGTGAAAGCACCCCGCCAGCCACTGCGTCGGCGACATTGGCCGCTTCCACCCCAACCGAGCCAACCCAGGGTCCAGCGTGATCGATCGTTTCGCGCTACCCACGGCGGCGATCATCGCCGCCGACATTGCTCGGGCGTTTACCGAAGACCTCGGCAGTGGCGATGCGACTGCCACTTTATTGCCAGCGACGGCGCGCGCCGATGCCGTACTGACGTGTCGCGATGATGCCGTGCTCGCCGGTACCGCCTGGTTCGACGCCTGCTTTCGATGCATGGACGCGGACGTCGCCATCCACTGGCACGCGGTCGATGGTCAACGCATCAACGCCGGCACACCGATCTGTGAATTGTCCGGACACGCGCGCGCGTTGGTCAGTGCCGAACGATCCGCATTGAATTTCCTGCAATTGCTGTCGGGTACAGCTACGGTGACAGCGGCTTACGTCGCCGCCGTGGCCGGAACCCCAACCCGCGTGCTGGATACGCGCAAAACCATTCCCGGCCTGCGCGTGGCACAAAAGTACGCGGTACGCTGTGGCGGGGGCCACAACCAGCGCATGGGCCTGTACGACGCCATCCTGATCAAGGAAAACCACATCATCGCCGCTGGCAGCATCGACGCGGCAATCCGCACCGCGCGCCAATTGCACCCCACCCTGCCGCTGGAAGTGGAAGTGGAAACGCTCGACGAGCTTGGCCAGGCACTGGGCGCCGACGTGGACCGCATCATGCTGGACAATTTCACGCGCGAGCAGATGCTTGCTGCCGTGGCGCAGACCGCTGGCCACACGCCGCTGGAAGTTTCCGGCAACGTCGACCTGGGCACGATTGGCGCGTTTGCGCAAACGGGCGTGGATTTCATCTCGGTCGGCGCACTGACCAAGCACGTGCACGCGGTGGACTTGTCCCTGCGTTTGCGCCTGACCTGACCGGCGCCGAGCACACCGACAACTTGCATGCCGCGCAGGGCGCCCACACACTGCAGGCATGAGCAACCTTCACGACATGCTGGTGTTGCTGGCGCTGGGCACCACCGTCGGCGTGTGGCTGAAACTCAGCACCGCGCGCGAACGGGCCGTGCGCGAGGCGCGGGCGCAATGTCTGCAGCACGGTCTGCAACTGCTGGATGAAACCGTCGGGTTACGCGGCATCCGCTTGCGGCGGGTAAATGGCTTGCGCCGGGTTGAGCGTTGCTATTACTTTGAAGTGAGCATCGACGGCCACGATCGCGAACCCGGCCGCCTGTGGATGATCGGTAGCGCGCTGAGCAGCCTGAGCCTGCCGGTGATCGAGCACGTGCTGCCGCCGGCGGACCCCAGCGAGCATGCGCCGCACGCGGTGCGCAGCAATGTCGTGGTGCTGCCCCCGCGCCCACGGCTTCCGACTGATCGACTGCAGTAAGTAGTGCCGCACCACTGCTTCGAGCGCGGCCAGCGCAAGCGCTGGCCCATGCACAGTCCTACTTGACGACGTGGAGATGCGGCGCACCGCGTTTCGGCTTGTCACCGGCGTCACCGCCCGCGGCTGGAGTCGGCGCCGCGGGACTCGGCCCGGATACCGGCGGCGGATGATCGCCGCCCTCTTCCTCGGCAGGGAACATCATGCCTTGACCATTTTCCTGTGCGTACAACGCCAGCACCGCGCGCACCGGCACGCGCAGGGAATGACTCACACCGGAAAAGCGCGCCTGGAAACTGACCCACTCATTACCCAGATCCAGATTCGCCACGGCACGCATCGCCAGATTGAGCACCACTTGACCGTTCTTGACGACTTGCGGCGGCACGTTCACGCCCTCAGCCGTCGCATCGACGAGCAAGTACGGCGTCAAATCATTATCGGTAATCCAGTCATAGATCGCGCGCAACAAGTACGGGCGATTGGAACTCATGATGACGGGTTCAGTGGTGCCCATGGTCTTGCCGCATGGCCTTTTCCTGGTCAGTCATACTGCGCGCAAAACCCTGGCTATGAAACAGGCGCGCGCCATAATCGACAATCGGCTTGCCGCTGCGACCAAGATCGATCCCCAGCCACGGCAGGCGCCACACCACCGGTGCCACCAGGCAATCGACCAGACTCATTTCCGTACCCATGAAAAACTTGGCGGCCTTGAATACCGGCAACGTACTCAACAGGCTCTCGCGCAAGCGCTTGCGGGCCGCATCCGCCGGGCGGCCGCCAGCATTGATGGTGGCCACCTCGGTCAGCCATTCACGCTCCACGCGCACGGCAGCGGCCCGCAAGCGGGCTCGTGACAGCGGATCGATCGGCATGAGCGGCGGATGGGGATAGCGCTCGTCCAGGTACTCACATACGACCGTGGTGTCGTACAGCACGAGATCACGATCAACCAACGTTGGCGTGGTCGCGTACGGATTGAGGTCGAGCAGATCCTCCGGAACCTTGCCTGGCTCGACCAGGATACGCTCGTAGGTAACCCCTTTCGCCGCCAGCACCAGCCGCACGCGGTGGCACTGCACGTCGTCGGCTGACGTAAACAACGTCAACAACGTGTGCGAACGAACGCTCTGTACCATGTGCGCCTCCCTGTCGTCAGCGGCCGGAGCTGCGGCGCGCGACCGTCGCGTGCGAACGGTATCCATCAGGCCTCGTGAACGTCCTTCCAATATTCTTTTTTCAAAAAGTAGGCGAGCAGCGTGAACGCCGCCAGGAACAGCAACACCCAGATGCCGTAATGATGACGCTGCAGCGCAGCAGGCTCGGAAACATATTCAAGGAAGTTGGTCAGATCCCGCGTAGCCCGTTGGAACTGTGCCGGCGTCAACTTGCCTGGCTGCGCCAGCTCAAGCTTTTCCACCGCAGCGTCCTGACCGGGTTTGCCCGGAGCCAGCACCGCCGTCTGCAGACCTTGCAGCTCCCACAACGGAAACGGCATGGACGCATTCGGAAACACCGTATTGTTCCAGCCCACCGGACGGCTGGCGTCGAGATAGAACGAGTTGAGATAGGCATTGACCCAGTCCGCACCCTTGGCGCGAACTTCCAGCGAAAGATCCGGTGGTGCCTTGCCAAACCACTTTGCCGCCGACTCCGCCGGCATGCTCGAGACCACCGTCTCACCGTACTTCGCACCGGTGAAGTTGAAGTTGCCCATCACCTCCGCTTCGGACAAGCCGAGATCGTCGCCAATACGCGCATAGCGCGCGTACTTCAGCGAGTGGCAACCCACGCAATAATTGAAGAACAATTTGGCGCCGCGTTGCAGCGATGCCTGATCCTGCACATTCGTGCCGGCTGGCGGCAGGCCGCCTGCCTCCTCCGCCTGCGCCGTACCGACGAACACCAGGCCGAACGCCAGCGCCGCTGAAAAGATGTACCGCTGCCACTGCTGCTGCCGCTTAATCATGCGTGGTCACCCGATCTGGAACCGGCTTGGTCGTTTCCCAGCCGAAGGTTGTGTATGCCCAAAGGAACACGAAGAAGCCGAAGTAGATGGCAGTCATCGTGCGACCGAACAGGTTTTCCCAGAACGTCACGTCGACATTGCCAAACCACGCCGGAATGACTTCGGCAGTGATGCCGGAGCCGACCGCGCCGAGCATGAAGAACGACAACACAAACAGCCCCAGCGCCACCTTGTAACCGGTGCCGCGATAGCGGATCGACTTGACCGCACCACGATCCAGCCACGGCATGGCGAACAACGCCGCGATCGACCCGAACATGGCGATCACGCCCCACACCGCCGAACCGAGGAACGAGGGGATCATGCGTACGATCGCGTAGAACGGGGTGAAGTACCACACCGGCTTGATGTGCGACGGCGTCACCAGGTTATTGGCCGGGATGAAGTTGTCGGGCTCGAGGAACCAGCCACCCAGCGTCGGCGCAAAGAAGATGATGAACGAGGCGATCATCAGGAAGAAGCCGACGCCGACCAGATCCTTTACCGTGTAGTACGGATGGAACGGGATACCGTCAACCGGGGCCAACGGACTCCAGCGGTTGCCCCGGGAGCCGTGCTTGACGTCCACGCCATCGGGGTTGTTGGAGCCAACCTCATGCAACGCCGCCAGATGCAGCACCACCAACAGCAGCAACACGATGGGCAGCGCAATGACATGCAGCGCAAAGAAGCGGTTGAGCGTGGCATCGGCGGGCAGGAAATCACCCATGATCCATTGCACCAGCGCGTCGCCGATGAACGGAACAGTGCCGAACAGCGAGATGATGACCTGTGCGCCCCAGAACGACATGTTGCCCCACGGCAGCACGTAGCCCATGAACGCCTCGGCCATCAGCACGAGGAAAATCAGCATGCCGAGCAGCCACACCAGTTCGCGCGGCTTCTTGAACGAGCCGTAGATGATGCCGCGGAACATGTGCAGAAACACCACCACGAAGAACAGCGATGCGCCGGTGGAGTGCATGTAGCGAATCAGCCAGCCCCACTCCACATCACGCATGATGTACTCAACCGAGTCGAACGCACCGGCGGCGCTCGGGTTGTAGTTCATGGTGAGGAAGATGCCGGTGACGATCTGGTTGATCAACACCAGCAACGCCAGCGAGCCGAAGTAGTACCAGAGGTTGAAATTCTTCGGCGCGTAGTACTCGGTCATGTGCTTGCGGTACATCGGCGCCAGGCCGGGTGCACGCTCGCCAATCCAGTCGCCGATACTGGTCAATACCTTGGCCATCAGACTGCCCCCTTCGGATCCACGCCAATCTGGACCGTGGTGTCGTCAATGAAGTTGTACGGCGGCACCGGCAGATTCTTCGGCGCCGGCACACCGCTGTAGACACGTCCGGCAATGTCGTAGCGCGACTTGTGACACGGGCAGTAGAAACCGCCTTTCCATTCCGGATCGAACGGCTGCGGCTTCAGCTCGGGGAAGAAATCGGGCACGCAGCCCAGGTGCGTACAGATGCCGATGAGCACCAGCCACTCTGGCTTGATCGAGCGCGCCTCGTTCTGTGCGTACTTTGGTTGCTGGTCGGCCGAACTGCCGTCGGACTTCGGATCCACCAGACGCGAATCCACCATCGGCAACGTAGCCAGCTGTGCCGGTGTGCGATTGACGATGAACACTGGCTTGCTGCGCCAGGCGATGGTGATCATTTGCCCGGCCTCGATCTTGGCCAGCGACTGCGTCACCGGGGCGCCGGCCGCCTTGGCGCGCGCGCTGGGCTCCCACGACTTGATGAACGGTACGGCCGCCGTGACGACTCCTATGCCACCGACCACTGCCGTGGTCGCTGTCAGGAATCGCCGGCGGCCGTGATCGACGACTTCATTCGCCATCAGGCTCTCCGGTACTTGCGCTGTCATGCGGGTTTTTGGCCCCAGAAAATCGCGTTAGTGTAGCGTCAGGGCTGGCCTCGTACAATAAATCAGGAGGCAAATGGAGGGCGAACACGTACAGCGCACGCTGTAGGCTGCGCATGTTTGAAGGGTGCGGGCACGCGGTCACGGCTGACAGTGCGCCCGAACGCGGCCTTACCTCAGACATGGCGACGGCCGCCAACGGAAGGTGGTGATCAGCCGTCTGCTTCACAGATCGCCGCAGCCAGCGGTGACATCCTTTACACGAACGCAAGGCCCTTTGTTGATGAAACCCGCTGCCAGCACGCTCGCTTTCATCGTCCGTTTTGTCGTGCTCGGTTTGCTCGCGGCGTTCGTGATCGCATGGTTCTGGCCAGGCACCGGGGAACGCCTGCGCGAGCGGCTCGGCATGCACCCGACCGCAGCACCCACGGCCACCGCGGCAGACACCGGCCCGGTGTCGTACGCCGACGCGGTCGCCCTCGCCGCACCATCAGTGGTGAACATCTACGCGAACAAGATCGTCACCGAGCAAGCCGTGCGCATGTATGACGATCCTGTATTGCAGCAACTCTTCGGTGGCACCCCCACGACGTTTCAGCACCGCGAACAGACACTGGGTTCTGGTGTCATCGTGCGGGCGAAGAACCAGGATTTCGTGTTGACCAACAACCACGTCATCGCCCGTGCGGCAGACGTCCAGGTGCTGCTGTACGACGGCCGCATCGCCAAAGCGTCGCTGGTTGGCGCCGACGAGGAGACCGATCTGGCGGTATTGAAGATCGATGCCAGCAATCTGCCCGCCATCGGCATGGCGGACCCGGCCGCGCTGCGTGCCGGTGACGTCGTGCTCGCCATCGGCAATCCGCTTGGCCTGAACCAGACCGTGACGATGGGCATTGTCAGCGCAGTCGGTCGGCAGTTGAACAGTGGCAGCGCGGAGGACTTCATCCAGACCGATGCCGCGATCAACCTGGGCAATTCCGGCGGTGCGCTAGTGAACACCGCTGGCCAGTTGGTCGGCATCAACACCCTGTTGATCGGCAAGGCCGCGGGTGCCGAAGGGATCGGTTTCGCCATCCCGGTTGGCGTCGCCCGCAAGGTGCTGGACGAGATCATTGCCACCGGTTACGTCGTGCGCGGCTGGCTGGGGGCAGACTACGCGTTCGTGCCGCTACCCGCAGACAGCGGCCTGCCCGCAGCCGCGCGTGGCGCACAGATCACCGATGTCTATCCGGGCGGCCCGGCGGCCCGGGCCGGGCTCATGCCCCGCGACATCGTGTTGCGCATCGGCAAACATGACATCACCGGGCCAGCCGATCTGCGCCGCGACGAGGCAGCACTGAAGCCGGGCACCGCCGTGGTCGTGTCCGGTTTGCGCAATGGCAATCCGTTTCACATCGAAGTTACGCCGACCCGCCGACCTCCGCCCCAACGGTTGGCGCAGTAGCGTACGGGCGGCACAGGCGCGCTTGCACGCTGCGGTCCCGCACAAGTAAATGACCAACGCCCGGCCCGGCAGCGGCGGGCGGTCAGCAACCACGGGTGCCTGACACTCCCGCGCGGCCACACCTCGACCACACCGCGATGCGAACGGGAAGTCGCGCAACCAGAGTGCCAACACTGCTTGAACCTCGTGGGCCTGGTGCAAACGCCCGCCCCGTGCTGCGACGACGACCCGCGTCTACATGCTGGCCCCTGGTGCCACCTGCGTCCGCGCCGCCAACGGCGGGTGAATCGCCGCGCCGTAACGCTTGCGCAGCGTGCCGACACGCTCCACGTAGACCACGGTTTCCGCGTACGGCGGCACACCGTTATAGCGCTGCACCGCGCCCGGACCGGCGTTGTACGCCGCTGCGGCAAGCTGCTCGTTGCCGCCAAAATCGTGCAGCAACAGGGCGAGGTAACGCGCGCCGCCACGAATGTTCTGCTCGGTATTGAACGCATCCAGCACGCCCATGTCGCTGGCCGTCCCGGGCATCAATTGCATCAAACCCTGCGCTCCCTTGATCGACAGTGCGCGTGGATTGAACGCGCTCTCGGCATGGATGATGGCGCGTAAAAACGCTTCGTCCACGCCATATTCAATGCTTGCGGCGCGAATGCTGTCGGCATACGCCGTGAGGTTGAGCGCCACGCTGCCCCAGCGGATCGGCGAACGCAGATCACATGCCACACACGTGGCGATGTAGCTGAACAGCACGGTGACCGCGTGCCCCTTGACGCCCGTCGCCGGACGCAGGTTGGTGTACTCCACACTGCCATCGGCACGCACGATGCGATACACCGCGCCCTGCAACACACGCGGGCGTTTACCCGACTCGACCGCTGGCGCGCTCTTTGCCGCAGATGCCGGCGGCAGCGCCAACCCGGCACTCGACTGCCGGTAGCTCCACTGGCCGGGGACCGCGGCGGCCAGCGGCGGCGGTTGTGCATCCGTCATCACGGCACCGTGCGCGGCAGCCAGCGACACCCGTTGTACCTGGGCGGCGGCAAGGGCACGGGCGGCGGTTTGCACGTTGGCCCGGGCACGCGCCAGCGTGGTCGGTTGTGCGCCGTCAGCACCAAGATCGCTTGCCGTGGTCACGACCGCGTCCTTCACCCGGCTCAGGGTGATTCGCACCGGCGGACGCGCGGGTTTGCGCGACCGTGCCGGCGTGCCAAAGCTGCTGACCTTCCGGCAACCGTGATAACCCGCCTTGCTGCTGCTGTAAACCACTTCTCCACTGGTACCGGCACAGCGGTACAACGCACCGGCGTGCGCACGCGCAGCACCAAGCAGGCCCAGCGCCAGCACACAGAGCAGCGCGACCCCATACAAGATCGTGCAAACTGGGAAGCTCCCGGCCGTTGGGTCGACGCTCCCCCGGTGGTCTGCGACGTCGAACATGTGCGCAGTGTGCCGTCATGTGCGGCCCGCGCCAAGTGGACGGCCACCATTTCGTGCGCCACTCCCGCTGCAGGTACCAGCGACTCGCCGCCCGGGCCAGCGGGAACCACTGCTGCACCGACATCATGACCAACGCCGGCGCACTGCCTGGAGCGGGCCGACCACCATTGCAAGTACTTGATCGCCCTGTGGATAAGCTGGTCACTCCACACCGGCACGGGTAAACTGTGTGGTTCGACACTACTCCCAGATCACGGTGTGCACGCCATGAGCGGCAAGCTATTCATCAAGACCCACGGCTGCCAGATGAACGAGTACGACTCGACCAAGATGGCCGACGTGCTGCAGGCGTCGCACGGCATGGAGCTGACGCAAGACGAGTCCGAGGCGGATGTGATCCTGATCAACACCTGCGCCATCCGCGAAAAGGCGCAGGAAAAGGTCTTCAGCCAACTCGGCCGCTGGAAGGAACTGAAGCACGGTGACAAGCCGGTGCTGATTGGCGTGGCTGGCTGCGTGGCCTCCCAGGAAGGCGCGGAAATCCTGAAGCGCGCACCGTACGTGGATCTGGTGTTTGGTCCGCAGACCCTGCATCGCCTGCCGCAACTGATTGATGCGCAACGTGCCACCGGCCTGCCACAGATCGACATCAGCTTTCCGCAGATCGAGAAGTTTGACTGCCTGCCCGAGCCACGCGCCGAAGGTCCGACCGCATTCGTCTCGATCATGGAAGGCTGCTCGAAATACTGCAGCTACTGCGTGGTGCCGTACACGCGCGGCGAGGAGCTCAGTCGTCCGTTTGACGATGTGCTGGTGGAAGTGGCCAAGCTCGCCGCCCAGGGCGTACGTGAAGTGAACCTGCTTGGCCAGAACGTCAACGCCTACCGCGGCCCCACCTTTGATGGCGGCGTCGCCGACCTGGCGGTACTCATCCACGCCATCGCGCAGATCGATGGCATCGGCCGCATCCGCTTCACCACCTCGCATCCACTGGAGTTTTCCGATTCACTGATCGAGGCGTACGCCAACGTGCCGCAGCTCGCCAACTTCCTGCATCTGCCGGTGCAGTCCGGCTCCGATCGCGTACTGGCGGCGATGAAGCGCGGCTACACGGCGCTCGAGTACAAGCGCAAGATCCGCAAGCTGCGTGCCGTGCGGCCGGACATCTGCGTTTCCACCGATTTCATTGTGGGTTTCCCGACCGAAACCGAAGAGGATTTCGCAAAGACCATGGCGCTGATCGACTCCGTCGGCTTCGACCAGAGCTTTTCCTTCATCTTCTCCGCACGTCCCGGTACCCCTGCGGCCAATCTGGCCGACCACACGCCGCTGACCGTCAAGCAGGAACGCTTGCACCGATTGCAGGCCGCCATCAACGTCAACGCGAAAAAAATCAGTGCCGCCATGGTCGGCTCGGTACAGCGCATCCTGGTGGAAAAGCCCAGTACCCGCGACGCCAGCGAGTTGACCGGGCGCACGGAAAACATGCGCTTCGTCAACTTTGCCGGGCATCCACGCCTGATCGGCCAGTTTGTCGATGTGGTGATCACCGAGGCCATGGCCAACTCGCTGCGCGGGCGTATCCGAACCAACGACGAGGTCGCGGCCTGAAGGCGCAGCACCCGAATCGGGGGAGCGACTGCAGTCGCTCCCCCAACATCACCACCATCACCAAACCATCTGGAACCACCCACCCTTCATGACCCACGGCCTCAACCAGCGCGACTTCACGCTTGATCCGGAAGACAACGCCCGCCTCGCCAATCTGTGCGGGCCGTTTGACGAACACCTGCGGCAGGTCGAGCTGCGCCTTGGCGTCGAGATCAACCATCGCGGCCACCTGTTCCAGATCATCGGCGACGACACCATCGCGCGCGCGGCGGAAAAAATGCTGCATGTGCTGTACGGCGCAGCCGAAGAAGAATCCCTGACCGGCGCAAAAATCAACCTGCACCTGGCTGAATCGGGCATTGCGGCCATGAGCGCCGAGGCGGCCGAGGCTGCGCAGGAAGTGGTGATCCGCGTCAAGCGCGGCACGATCAAGGCGCGCGGGCCGAACCAGGATCGCTACCTGCATGCGATCGCCACGCACGACATCAACTTCGGTGTCGGTCCGGCTGGCACGGGCAAGACCTACCTGGCCGTTGCCAGCGCCGTGGAAGCGTTGGAATCCAACCGCGTGCAGCGGGTATTGCTGGTCCGACCCGCAGTCGAGGCCGGGGAAAAGCTCGGCTTCCTTCCTGGCGACCTGGCGCAAAAGGTCGACCCGTATCTGCGCCCGCTGTACGACGCGCTGTACGAAATGCTCGGTTTTGAAAAAGTGGCGAAATTGATCGAGCGCAACGTGATCGAGATCGCACCGCTGGCCTATATGCGCGGGCGCACGCTCAACGATTCCTACGTGATTCTCGACGAGGCACAAAACACTACCGTCGAGCAAATGAAGATGTTCCTGACCCGCATCGGCTTCGGCACCGTCGCGGTCATCACCGGGGATGTCACCCAGGTCGACCTGCCGCGCAACATGCATTCCGGGCTGCGCCAGGCGGTCAAGGTATTGCGCGACGTCAACGGCATCAGCTTCACGTTTTTCACCTCCAGCGACGTCGTCCGCCATCCGCTGGTGGCAAAGATCGTGCGCGCCTATGAGGCGTTCGAGCGCAAAGAAGGGGAAGTGGAATGAGTCGGCGCCACGCCGACGCCGCCGCCAACGGACTCCCTTCACACGCTGGAGCCGCTGCAGTCACGGCCGCCAGGCCGCCAGCCACCGGGACCGCGCGATCCAAGCCACGCTTGCCTGCGGACGCGGTACCGTGGCTGCAAGTTCACGTTGGCTATGGCTTGCCACGCGCGGGTCTGCCGTCGTCCGCCAGCTTCCGGCGCTGGGCCGAAGCCGCGTTGCAGGGGGCCAGGCGCAGGCGACGCACGGACTTGGCCATCCGCATCGTCGACCACGCCGAGGGGCTAACGCTCAATCACGACTATCGCGGCCGCGATTACGCCACCAACGTGTTGTCCTTTCCCGCCGAACCGCCGCCCGGCGTCAGTTATGCGCTGATCGGTGATCTTGCCATCTGCGCCCCGGTCGTGCAGCGTGAGGCGGCCGAACAAGGCAAGTCAGCGCGAGAGCACTGGGCCCATCTGACCATCCACGGCGTACTACACCTGCTTGGCTACGATCACATCAAGGACGGCGAAGCCGAAGCCATGGAGATGCTGGAAATCCGCATCCTCGCCCGCCTCGGCATCGCCAACCCGTATGCATGACACACTCTGCGCGAGCTGTGGGTGACGGCCTGCACCCTGAACCGGCTTGATTTTTCCGCTAAACTTGACCACCGCCCGCGTTTTGGGCAGTCATAAAGCGACAGATGAACGACGACCCTGGCAGTACCAGCGGCCCGGCGCACCGTAACTGGTGGGACCGACTGGGCCATATATTTTCCGGCGAGCCACGCAGCCGCCCAGAATTGCTCGCCGAATTGCGCGCGGCACAGACCAACGGCCTGCTCTCGGTCGACACGCTGACCATGGTCGAGGGCGCCATCAAGGTCACCGAGTTGAGCGTCGATGACGTCATGATCCCGCGCACGCAGATCGTGATGCTGCCGGTGGACTGGACCTTGCCGCAGATCATGGCGGCGGTGGTCGAATCCGGCCACTCACGCTTCCCCGTGCACGGCGAAGACAAGGACGAAATCCTCGGCATCCTGCTGGCCAAGGACCTGCTGAAGTTCTTCGGCGCCGCAGAGCCTTTCGACATCCACGACATCCTGCGCCCGGCCGTGCTCATTCCCGAATCCATGCGGCTGAACGTGCTGCTCGCGGAATTTCGCCTGTCGCGCAACCACATGGCTTTGGTGGTGGACGAATACGGCGGCGTTGCCGGGCTGGTCACTATTGAGGATGTGCTGGAGGAAATCGTCGGGGAGATCGACGACGAGCACGACGAGGCCGAACCGGTGTTGATGCACGAGCAACCCGGCGGTGACTGGCTGGTCAGCGCACTCACGCCCATCGACGATTTCAACGAGCAGATCAAGGCCGAATTGCCCGACGAGGAATACGACACCGTCGGCGGCTTGATCACCTCCGAGTTTGGCCATCTGCCGGAGGTGGGCGAGAAAGCCACCATCGGCGCATACCTGTTCCAGGTCACCGCCGCCAACGACCGCCGCGTGCAGCAATTTCGCGTCAGCCGCCAATCGGAAGCCTAGGCACACTCGTGCGGGGAACGTGCTGCGACGGAAGTCTTTTCACGCGCGGCGCGCGCTGCTGTGCCAGGCTGCGCATGCGCCTGGTTCGCAGCAGCATGCTGCTGGCTGCGCTGCTGGCGCTGGCGCTTGTCATGCCGGCCCATGCCAGCGTCGCCAACGCCCCGGGCGCCAATCTGCAGGTGTCACTGATCACCTACGGTCCGGGCGCAACCTACTGGGAGCGCTTCGGCCACGACGCGATCGAACTGCGCGACGTGAGCTCGGGCGAAGCAGTCAACTTCAATTACGGCGTGTTTGATTTCGACGAGCGCGGCTTTTTGCTGAACTTTGCGCGCGGCCGCATGCGCTACCTGATGGACGCCGCCCCCAGCGCGCTTGACGAAAGCTTTTACGTCCGGGACAGACGCTCGGTGACCCGCCAGCGCCTCGCGTTCAGCGCGGAACAGGCAGCGGCACTGCGCGACTTCCTGCTGTGGAATCTGCGCCCGGAAAACGCGGCCTATCCCTACGACTACTACGTGGACAACTGCACCACGCGCGTGCGCGATGCACTCAACGCCGCGCTTGGCGACGTCATCCGCGCGCAACTGACGGTACACCCCGGCGGCATGACGTTTCGCCAACAAACCGTGCGCCTGATGAGCGCGCAACCATGGCTGATGCTGGTGCTGGATCTTGGCTTGGGCCCGTACGCCGACCAGCCACTCAATGCCTGGCGCGAAAGTTTTCTGCCAGGTGTGTTGCAAACCCGGCTGCGCGACGTGCAGATCACCGACAGCGCCGGTCACCAGCACCCACTGGTGCTGGACGAACAACTCGTGGCGCCGAATCTTCTGGATGTACCGCCCCGGCGCGCGCCGGATCTGCGCCTGCCACTGGCGCTTGCCGGCCTGGCGCTTGCCGGCCTGCTCATCCTGACGTCGCGGGCATGGCCGCCCGGCTACATCACGCTGGGCACGCTGTACCTGTTGGCGGCCGGGCTGGTCGGCTTGCTGCTGCTGGTGCTGTGGACGCTGACCACACACCACTCGGCGTGGGCCAATGCCAACCTGCTGCTGTTCAATCCGCTGGCCTGGTTGCTGCTGCCCACCGTGTGGCATACACGGCATGGACTGCACGCATCGCGTTTCAGCAACGGGGTGATTGTGCTGCAACTGTTCGCTGCGCTCGGCGCCGTGGCGCTGCACTTGATGCCCGGTACCGTGCAACAGAATCAGCCGTGGCTGCTGTTTGCACTGCCGGTGTGGATTGCGTTGGCGTGGACATTGCGCAGAAGCCGCTGAGGTTCGGCGCGTGCGCCTGGACTGCCGGCGCCGGACCCACCGGCATGTGACCGAGCGGCGGGCAGTGTCCGCCAAGGCTCACCAGCGCGAGCGTCCGTGGGGACGATGATTCCGGCGGCGTGACGGCCATGGCGCCATGCAATTGCCCTGCCTCCACGTGCGGGGCATCATGCGCCAATGAATCTGATTTCGCCGCTCGTCACGTCCGAGTCTGGTGACCAACCAATGGTCGTCAACTGCATCGCTTATCACCGCGATGGCAGCCGCATTGGCGAGATCACCCTGGATGCAATCAGCGACATGCTGGCACAGCCTGATACGTTCGTGTGGGTCGGTTTGCACGAGCCGAACGAGGCACTGCTGCTGAAGCTGCAGCAGGAGTTCGGCCTGCATGACCTGGCCATCGAAGATGCGCACACCGCACACCAGCGCACCAAGATTGAGGCCTACGGCGACTCGCTGTTCCTCGTGGTGCAAACCGCGCAACTGGTCGACAGCCATCTCGCCTTCGGCGAAACGCACATCTTTCTCGGCGCGCGCTACCTGGTCAGCATCCGCCACGGCGCGTCGTTGTCCTACGCTCCGGCACGCCGCACCTGCGAACAAACGCCCGAACTCCTCGCACTTGGCCCGAGCTACGGGCTGTACGGCATCCTCGACTTCATCGTCGACAACTTGCTGCCAATCGTGCGCGACTTCCGCGAGGAGCTGCAGCAACTGGAACAGGACATCTTTGCCGAAACGTTCAAGCGCAGCACGGTGCGGCGGCTGTACGACATGCAGCGCGACCTGATGACCCTGCGCTTGGCTGTCGCGCCACTGCAGGACATCATCAGCCAGCTCGTGCGCCTGCATCCGAACCTGATTCCCGACAAGCTGCGCGCGTACTTCCGCGATGTCTACGACCAC
>DATCWU010000045.1:0-4951 GCA_036566165.1 Rhodanobacter sp.
GATGGCCTGTCGCGTGACGCGCAATTGTATGGCGACGTCCTGAAAGGCCTGCTGGGCGGCAGTGCTGACAGTGGGATGCGGCCGATTGCCGACGCCAATGCACACAAGATCCTCACCGAAATCCAGACTGGATGGGAGAAGCTGAGCGATCCAGTGGCCAGGCTGGTCGCTGCAGCAGGCAACATCAGCGACGTGAAGGGTGCAGCCAATCAGGCTTCGCTTGACTCACAGACGGTGTTGTTGCGCGCCAACGATCTGTCCGAGCAGGTCGGCAAGTTGTCCGTCCGTCGGTTGTTCCCGAATGTTTGGTGGGGTCTGCTTGGCGCCATTGCGGCGGTCGTGTTTGCGCTATTGCTGGTGATAACGCTGGTGGGCGACCAACGCCGCCGGTTTGCCGACAGTAGTGAATTGAATCAGCGCAACCAGGAGGCGATCATGCGCCTGCTGGATGAAATGGGCTCGCTCGCCGAAGGTGATCTGACGGTCAAGACCACCGTGTCAGAAGACATCACCGGCGCGATCGCCGACTCGGTGAACTACGCCATTGACGAGTTGCGATCCCTGGTGACGACGATCAACGAGACGTCGGAACAGGTCTCGTCCTCGGCGCAGGAGAGTCAGACGACGGCGCGCAATCTGGCTGACGCGGCACAACAGCAGGCACGGCAGATCAGTTCGGCCACTTCCGCGATCAACCAGATCGTGACCTCCATGGATACGGTGTCCAAGGATTCCGCCGAATCGGCTGACGTGGCAGAACGCTCGGTGAAGATTGCTTCGCGCGGTGCCGAGGTGGTGCGCGAGACGATTTCCGGCATGGACTCGATTCGCGACCAGATTCAGGAAACCTCCAAGCGCATCAAGCGCCTGGGCGAGTCGTCGCAGGAAATCGGTTCGATCGTGGAGCTGATCAACGACATTGCCGAGCAGACCAATATTCTGGCGTTGAATGCCGCAATTCAGGCCGCCTCCGCTGGTGAGGCGGGGCGTGGTTTCGCCGTGGTTGCCGACGAAGTGCAACGTCTGGCTGAACGCTCGACGGGAGCCACCAAGCGCATTGAAACACTGGTGCAGGCGATTCAGTCCGACACCAATGAGGCGATCAATTCGATGGAGCAGACCACGACCGAAGTGGTCGCTGGTGCGCGCCTGGCCGAGGATGCCGGCAGCGCACTGGGCGATATCGAACGCGTCTCGCACGATTTGTCCGCGCTGATTCAGACCATCTCCACCGCAGCGCGCGAGCAGTCAGCGGCCGCTACCGATATTTCCGTGTCGATGAACGCGATTCAGGAAATCACTTCGCAGACATCGCAGGGTGCAAGCCAGACTGCCGATTCCATCGGAACGTTGGCGCAGCTGGCGAGTGAGCTGCGGCGTTCCGTGGCGCATTTCAAGCTGCCAGGCTGAGTGTTGCCGGGTGGCTATACGCATTTTTATGGGGGGCAATCTCGCTGTTGCATGACACACTTGCCGCGCAACGCCGAGAGACGCGCATGAGACTTCAAGACCACATCGATTTCACTACGCTGCAATGGGTCAAACCGGAGCTGGACGAGACGCTGTCAGCTGCGCGCGAAGCCCTGGAAACCTATGTCGAGCAGCCCGAAAATGTCGGCGCCATGCGTTCGTGCGCAGAGCATTTGCATCAGGCTCACGGCACGCTGCAGATGGTCGAGCTGTACGGCGCGTCCATGGTTGCCGCGGAGATGGGGGCGCTGGCAGGCGAGTTGATCGCCGGGGGCATCGCTGCGCGTGAGGAAGCCTACACGGTCATGATGCGCGGGCTGATGCAACTGCCCGACTATCTGGAGCGATTGTCCAGTGGTCATCGCGATGTGCCGGTGGTGCTGTTGCCGTTGTTGAATGATTTGCGCGCCAGTCGCCAGCAGTCACCATTGCCGGAGTCGGCGCTGTTTCACCCGAATCTGGACGCGTTCCTGCCCGAGCAGGCACCCGCCGCATTGAGTGTCATGCAGGCGCAAGCCTATCGCGACGAGCTGGTCGACCTGCGTGTGCATTTTCAACAGCAATTGCTTGGCTGGTTTCGTGGGCAGGATGTTCCGGCGCGATTGCGCAGCATGCGCAAGACGCTGCTGGCCATTACTGCGCGCTGCTACCACGTCCATGGCCGCCGCCTGTGGTGGATTGCCGCTGGTGTGCTCGAAGGGCTTGAGCAAGGCATGCTCAAGAGCGAGGCTGGCGAGATACAGCGGCTCATGGCGCGTGTCGATCGCAATGTCCGGCAGTTGGTGGAATCGGGCGAGGACAGCCTGCGTGGCAACGATGCCGATGAGGTGGCGTGCAAGTTGCTGTACATCGTGGCCCAATCCACGCAATCCAGTCCGCACATGGCATTGCTGCGCGAAACCTATGCACTTGGCAGCCTGCTGCCGGCACCGGGCGAACTGGCGCACGCCCAGGGTTCGATGGCCGGACACAACCGCGCGCTGCTGGATTCCGTGTCGCGGGCGCTGAAGGACGACTTGCTGCGGGTGAAGGAGGCGCTGGATCTGTTCTTGCGGCAGCCCGATGCCGATCCGGCGCAGTTGTCCGCGCAAGGTGAAGTGCTTGAACGCGTCGGTGACACGCTTGGCATGTTGGCATTGGCCGCGCCGCGCCGCGTGGTGGGCGAACAGCGCCGCGTGCTCGACGAGCTGGCCAACCGGATGCGTGCGGCCGATGAAGAAACCCTGCTGGATGTGGCAGGTGCCCTGCTGTATGTCGAGGCGTCGCTGGACGACCATATCGAGCGACTCGGTTCCGACGATGAGGTCGATACGCCGTCGGGGGTGGAGGCAAGCAGGCAAACTCTGCCGCGTGCGGAGGCGTTTGGCGTGATATCCGCGCTGATGTCCGAAGCCATCAGCAACACCGACAAGGTCAAGGAAGCCGTCGTTGCCTTCATTGAATCCGGTTGGCAACATGAACGCCTTGCTGGCGCCCCGGCCCTGATGGACGAGGTGTCCGGTGCGATACGCATGCTGGTGGCGCCACGCCCGGCTGATCTGGCCCAGTGTGTGGGGCGTTTCATCGGCTACGAATTGCTGGCCGACCGGCGTGTGCCAAATGGCGCGCAGATGGATTGTCTGGCTGATGCACTGGCGGCGCTGGAGTATTACCTGGAGGCCGCGCGTGATCACCGTGGCGGCCTTGATCACATCCTGGACGTCGCCGAACACAGTCTTGGTTTGCTTGGCTATTGGCCGCTGCCGGCCGGGCGCGAGCAGCCGGCAGAACCTGCGTATGCCGATGCCGCAGCGGCCCGTGGCAGCGATGTGGTTGCCGCGCCGGTGGAATTGTCTGAAAGCGTCAGTATGGTCTCCGGAGACGACCTCGGGCAGCTCTTTGTCGGTGCCAGTGGCGCACCGGACGAGCATGTGCAGAACCTCGACGGACTGAACCTGGCAGTCACCGAGCCGACGGCGCCACCATCATCACCCGCGGGATATGCCGATGATGGCGACTGGGACGAAATCGAGGAAGAGGTGTTCGAAGAGGTGCCGGTACGCGACGCGCTCGCTGCCGACACGCATTTCAGGATGGATGCCGAGGGTATCGACGACGATATCCGCGAGATCTTTCTGGAAGAGATGCAGGAGGAGATCGACAACCTGCGCGCGGCGGAGGGCACCTGGGTGGCCGATCCGAGCCAGGTCTCGGTGCTCACGGGCATTCGCCGCTCGTTCCACACTCTCAAGGGTTCCGGCCGCCTGGTCGGCGCCGGCGTGCTCGGCGAGTTTGCGTGGAAAGTGGAGAACATGCTCAACCGCGTGCTCGACAACACCATCGAGCCGCATGCGGGCGTGCAGGCGCTGGTGCACCACGCGATCGCTGCACTGCCCGAGTTGCTGGCGGCGCTCAAGGATGAAAGTGTGCCGGGCGCGCCGCTCAGCGCGATCATGCGCACCGCCGACCTGTTGGCTGCCGGTCAGCCGGCGCGGCTGGAAGATCAGATCCCTGCCGGTACGGAGATGGTGCGCCGCGTGGTGCGCCGGCGAGTGCCGCGGGTCGATGTCACGGGGGTACCGCAGGCCGGCCTGACCGATGCCGACGCGGTTTCGGTGGACGCGTCGCCTGAGCTGGAATCCGTCATCAGCCTGCCAGTCATGCCGCCGGTGGATCCGGTATTGCTGGAGATCCTGCGTAGCGAGGTGGCGCAGTACGTGCAATTGCTGCGCGCGGCCATTCAACAAAGTGACGGCGAGTTGCCGGTCAGCGAAGAACTCCTGCGCGCGGTGCATACCTTGCACGGCGCCATTGCCATGGTCGATATCCCGCTGCTGACGCAGTTGCTGGCACCGCTGGAAGTGCTGTTCAAGCGCTTGCGTGCGTCGGCTGCGGCACTGTCCACCGATGGCGTGCAGTCGCTGGCACAGACAATCGATGTGGTGGATTGCGTCATGCGCCAATTCGACGCAGCGCAGCCACAACTGCCAGACGTGGATGCCCTCACCGCGCAATTGATCGCGTTGCGTGACCGTTATCCCGAGTCGCAAGTGGCACACGTGCTGTTTGAAGCGCGCCCGGATGAAGTCATGCCGGCGGACGCCGAGGCGCCAGCTGGGCAGGAACCCACGACGGGGGAACCGTTTGCTGCATCTCCGTTGGAAGCGGCGCCCGAAGTGGTTGCGTCAGTGGACGAAACGGATGCAGTACATCGCGATTTGGATGCCGCGGTAGCGGCGTATCTGGATACGCAAATAACCGGCACGGATACCGGCACGGATAGTGGGGAAGTCGTCGGCGCGGCAAGCGATGGCAGTGAGGCGGATACATGGGCCGCCGACGCGCATCACGACCTGCTTGCCGACCAGCTGGTCGCTGCGTTGGGTGCCTTTGAGCCGGAAGAAGCCGCGCAGGCGGAAGCCAGACGGACTGCCGCTGAGCAAACTGCCGCGAAGCAAGCTGCAGCCGAGCAAGCTGCGGCCGAGCAAGCTGCGGCCGAGCG
>DATCWU010000403.1:0-8293 GCA_036566165.1 Rhodanobacter sp.
CGCGCTGTCCAGCTCTTTCAACGCGGTCTTGAATTCATACCGTGTATACAGCGCGCGCAGCAGCGCGGTGTCTTGTTCGCGTTGCGTCAGGTCGGTGGGTGAGAGCGGCAAGCTCACGTCGGTCTTGATGGTCACCAGCGCGCGCGACAATGGCAGGTGTGGCAGCGCGTCGCGCAGGTACTCGCCAATCTTGCCGCCAATCTGGCCGGCATTCGCGATCACGCCGTCCAGGCTGCCGTATTCGGCCAGCCATTTCGCGGCGGTCTTCGGGCCGCATTTGATCACGCCGGGCACGTTGTCGACGGTATCCCCGGTGAGGGTGAGGAAATCGATGATCTGATCCGGCCGCACGCCGAATTTGTGCAGCACGCCGGCTTCATCCAGCGTGCTGTTATGCATGGTGTTGACCAGCGTTATCCGTGGCGTCACCAGTTGCGCCAGATCCTTGTCGCCGGTGGAGACCAGCACCTCGATACCTTGCGCCTGCGCCAGCCGGGCAAGCGTGCCGATGACATCATCGGCTTCGACCCCGTCCTCGCACAGGATCGGGAAGCCAAGTGCACCGACCACGTCCAGCATCGGCTGGACCTGCGCGCGCAGGTCGTCGGGCATGGGTGGCCGGTTGGCCTTGTATTCGGCGTACATCGTGTTGCGGAACGTGGGCCCGGGTGCGTCGCAGACAAACGCGAGGTAGTCCGGTTTCGCGCGAAGTGTGGCGCGCAACATGCCCACCACGCCGTACAGCGCACCGGTTGGTTCACCCTGGGCATTGGTCAGCGGCGGCAGTGCGTGAAACGCGCGGTACAGATACGACGAGCCGTCGATCAGGATCAATTTGGGCATGGTGGGAGACCGGTAGCGAGGTGGTCGGTGCGGCGTGTCCGCGCCGGCCAGTACAGTGCAGCATTCTCGCATGCGCACGTGGTCGCACTTCACGGTGGCCGTACGCACGCGCTGTTATGCTTTCGCCGTCTGATCGAGGTAGCTGACATGAAAACCGCTGCACAACTGGCTGCCGCCAGTGCTCTGCTCATCTCGATTCTGCTGGGGTCCAGTGCTTTTGCGCAGACATCGCCGCCGCCGGGTAATGCGCTGCCGCCGCCAGCTATCAACACTCCGGGTACGCGGGCCGTGGCGCCGGCGCGGAGCGCCACCGCGCAATCGCCCGCGACTGGCGTGGAGTCGGCGCAATCGACGGCGCTGCCGACGTTGCAGGATGCCGGTACTGCGCGCGACGCACGCAACGAGCCGCCACCGGAAGTCAGGGTGTATCAGCAGGGCACGGACAGTGTGCAGGAGTATGCCCGCAACGGGCAGATCTACATGGTGGTGGTCACGTCCAAGGCCGGCATTGTGCAGACGTACATGGTCGATCCCGAGGGTCGGCTGGTGGATGAGCACGGACAGAAACCGGTGCGTCCGGTGATGTACAAGGTGTTGGAGTGGGGCAAGAGCAAGCCGGCCTCCGCGCAATCAAGTGCGCCACCGGCGGACAGCGGCCATTGAGCGGTGCTGCCGCAGCCTGCGGCGGCTTCAGGCCGGGTCGTCCAGTTTGGCGTAGTGTCGGAAAATGCCGTTTTCGTTGAAGGCCGACCGAAGCGGTGACGCGAGATAGGCAGCGATGTGCGGACGTGCCGCGATGCGCTCGCGCAGTGCGCATAGTCGGGGCAACTTGCGTTCCAATCGGTGCATGGCACGTGGAAACGCGTAGTCCAGTCCGGTCATCAGTTGAAACAACGACAGGTCGACATAGCTGTGCTCGCGCAGCGCGCAGCGCCCACCGCCGCGCACCAGCACTTGTTCGAAATAGCCGAGGAATTTCGGTAACCGTGTCGCGCGCAGGTCGGCTGCGCGTCGCTGCGCTGCGGCACGCTGGTCGGCGTAGTACAAGCTGCCGGCGATCGGATGATGGCTGTCATGCACTTCGCTCACCAGGTCGGCAATGGTGAGCTGCAACTGATGCGCGTACAGGCGCCGGCTTTCGCTGTCCGGCACCAGGCCAAGTCGCGGGCCGAGGTACTGCAGGATGTTCGCGGTCTGCGCGATGACCAGATGGCCGGCCTTGAGAAACGGCGGGGCAAACGGCAATGCGCCGGCGCGGTCGCCGGCGACGAAGCGCGCGATGGCAGCGTCCCCCTGCTCGCGTGCCACGTCGGTGTAGTCGGCACCCGCGTCTTCCAATGCCAGCCGGATGAACTCGCCGCGACCTTGAATGCCGCTCCAGTAATACAGCGCATAGCGCATGACTGTCTCCACAGAAAGTCCGATGTTGTATCCACCTGCGGCAACGCGCGTAGCAGCGCACCCTGTGCGCAAACACTTGCAGACGACATCCCAAGAGCTATCACACACAGGATGCGCTGCTGCACGTGATGTGGGTGCCAACGCCGTGCATGTGTCGGGCGCGCGGGTTGCCGCGCACGAGGAGCCCGTTCGCGCTCCCGCCGGTAATTCAGTGCCGGAAGTGGCGCATGCCGGTGAACACCATGGCCATGTCGTGCTCGTCGGCAGCGGCAATCACTTCGCCGTCGCGCCGGGACCCGCCCGGCTGGATGACCGCGACGATGCCAGCTGCGGCGGCGGCGTCAATGCCATCACGGAATGGGAAGAAGGCGTCAGACGCCATGACCGAACCGCGTACTTCCAGCTTCTCGTCCGCCGCCTTGATGCCGGCCACGCGTGCGCTGTAGACGCGACTCATCTGACCGGCACCCACGCCGATGGTCTGACGGTTGTGTGCGTACACGATGGCGTTGCTCTTGACGAACTTGGCGACCTTCCAGGCAAAGATCATGTCGTGGATTTGCGCTTCGGTTGGCGCGCGGCGGGTGACGACTTGCAAATCGCTTGCACTGATCATGCCGGTGTCGGCAGTCTGCATCAGCAAGCCCGAGCCCACGCGTTTGGAGTTGTGGCCCGGGTGCACGTTTTGCAGGTTGCCGTCGGCCGGGGGGGGAATGACCAGCACGCGCACGTTGCCTTTCTTGTGCAGTGCCTCCAGCGCATCGCCGGCGTAGCCTGGTGCCAGGATCACTTCGACAAACTGACGGTCGACGATGGCTTGTGCCGTGGCCGCGTCCAGTTCGCGGTTGAACGCCACGATGCCGCCAAATGCGGAGGTGGGATCGGTCTGGAACGCAAGTTCGTAAGCGCGGCCAATGCCGTCCAGGCTCACCGCCACGCCGCACGGGTTGGCGTGCTTGACGATCACGCAGGCCGGCTTGACGAAGCTGCGCACACATTCCCACGCCGCATCCGCATCGGCAATGTTATTGAACGAGAGCTCCTTGCCCTGCAGTTGGCGGAATGTAGCGAGCGTGCCAGGCGTTGGTTCCAGATCGCGATAGAACGCTGCCTGCTGATGCGGATTTTCGCCGTAGCGCAGATCCATCACTTTCACGAAGCGACCGTTGATCTGGCCGGGAAACGCGGCGTGGCTGGTGATGGCATCCTGCGTGGCGTTGAGTTCCACACCCGACAGAAAATCGCTGATGGCGCCGCCGTAGCTGGCTACGCGGTTGAATGCCGTGACGGCCAGCCGGAAGCGTGTGGCGCGCGTGAGCCCGCCCTGCGTTTCGATTTCGCTGAGCACGTCGGCGTATTGGTCGGGTGCGGTGAGCACGCCGACATCGTTCCAGTTCTTGGCCGCCGAACGCAGCATCGCCGGACCGCCGATGTCGATGTTTTCAATTGCCGCGTCCAGCGTGCAATCGGGCTTGGCGACCGTGGCTTCAAACGGGTACAGATTCAGTACCAGCAGGTCGATGGGCTGGATGCCCAGTTCGCTCATCACCGCGTCGTCGGTGCCGCGCCGCCCGAGCAGTGCCGCGTGGACCTTCGGGTGCAGGGTCTTGACGCGGCCGTCCATGATCTCGGGAAAGCCGGTGACTGCACTCACATCGGTCACCGCGATGCCCGCCGCGCGCAATGCCTTCGCGCTGCCGCCGGTGGACAGCAACTGCACGCCGAGTGCGCTCAGGCGATGGCCCAGTTCAAGCAGACCGGTCTTGTCGGAAACGCTGAGCAGCGCGCGGCGGATCGGAACAAGTGTCGAGGTGGTCATGAAGGAAAAATCCCGGCGAGTGAACCGTCAATTATAGACGTCCGGCTCGCGGTGCGTCGCGCGTCCGGTTACACCAGGCCGAGCAGCGCCAGCTTCTTGTGCAGCGTGGCGCGGTTGATACCCAGTGCCGCCGCCGCCCGACTCTGATTGCCGTCGTGGAAGGCCAGCACCTCGCGCAACAGCGGTACTTCCACTTCACGCAATACCAGTGCGTGCAGGCCTTCGGCGCAAGGGGTGTCGCCGATGTCCGCAAGGTAGCGACGTACGGTGCGCGTCACACATTCGCCGAGCGCACTCTGCGTGCGCTCGCCCGGTGCCGACGCCTGTTTGGCGGCGCTGCGGGTTTGCGATCTGACGGCGTTCACGGATATTTCCCCTCGGCGGACGTGACAGCGGCTGCATGGCCGCTTGGTACAGGTGGTGGTCAGCGCACAAACGCAGGATGCATCAATGCGCGTTCCAGCGCGTGCGTGAGTCGCCGAGTCTACCCGCGCGCGCGGACAAATTTAAGTCCTATTCAAAAGCAAATTCAAAAGCCACGGCTTGATCGCCCGGATCAGCCACTTCCAGCAGCAGGACGGTACTGGTGCCGGGAGGCAACCCGCGGTGCAGCACGGCGGTGTCGTCGAGGTACTCGCGTGGACGCAAGCGGCGCATCGCCAGGCGTTGACCTTGTGCGTTGGACAGTGTCAGGGTAAGTACCGGGTAGGGCTGTGCGAAGGGCGCATCGTTGCGCACGCTGGCGCTGATCATCAATGCGTGGGGCACACTGGGATGGGTCTGCACGTTGCTGTCCAGCAGGCGCAAGCGGTCGGGCGCGGCCACCAGCGGCAGTGTGCAGTGCAGTGCCGCGCAGCTCGCCCGCAGCCACGCGCCGGTGGTTGGTGCGCTGATCAACGTGTCGCGCTTGGCCCACGCCACTTGCGCGCCCAACAGCAGCGTCAATACGCCGCATGCCAGTACCCAGGCACGGGTATGTCCGGCTGCTGGATGCAGGTGCCGGTAGGTGTGACGTGAGGCCTTCGACGTCACTGCGCGCGCGAAGCGCGGGGCGAACACCAGTTGCGAGAAATCCTCGGTCGCGACCGGTGAGCTGACCGCTGGTACATCCTCGATGACCGCTGCCGGTGGCGGTTGCGGGTGGTACACCACCGTTTGTACCTGTGGTGGCGTGAGCGACGGTTCGTTGAGTGCCAGCTCGCTGAACGGCTCGGGGGGCAGTTCGTCCGCGAGCGTCGCCAGGCTGTCGAAGTCGGCGCCGCAATATCCACATGTCACAAACGCATGCGCTTGTGCCAGTGTGGGTGCGTCCAGCGCAAACACCGACAGACATTCAGGACATTGCGTGTACATGGGTCGCGTTGCTTGGGATGCCTCAGCTTAGCAGGGAGTGCTACGGCGACCGGTGCTGCGCTGGCCGTGCAGCTCAGGCCCGGCGCCGGCCATTGATGCGTACCCAGCCTTCGCGCGTGGTTGCCTGCAGCTCGTCAAACCATGCGCCGTAACATTGCAGCAGTTCGTCCTGCTGCTCGTGCAGAATGCCGGAAATGGCAAACAGCGCGCCGGGTTTCGTGACGGCGGCGAATGTCGGCGCCAGCGTAGTCAGCGGTCCGGCCAGGATGTTGGCAACGAAAACGTCTGCAGGTGGGCCGGTGAAATCCTGTGGCGAATACAGCGTGAGGCGCGCAGCGACGCCATTGCGCTGCGCGTTGTCGGCCGAGGCGAGGAGTGCCTGCGGGTCGTTGTCCACGCCTGCGGCGCTGGCCGCACCAAGCGCCAGCGCCGCGATGGCGAGGATGCCCGAGCCGCAGCCGTAATCGGTGACGCTCAAGCCGGTCAACTCCAGGCTGTCGAGCCATTCCAGGCAGAGCGCCGTGGTGGGATGGGTGCCGCTGCCAAAGGCGAGACCAGGATCGAGGCGCACCACGACGCGCGTGGATGCGCTGGAGCGGCCCACCAGATCTTCCTGTGGCGGTTCAATGTTCCACGGATAAATCCACAGCCGACGACCAAATGACATCGGCTTGAATTGATCCATCCACACCCGTTCCCAATCCTGGTCGGCGACGTCGACAAAGCTGAGTTGCGCGGGCTCCAGCCACGGCAGCAGTTCACTCAAGGCCTGGGTCAGCCCACGTCGATCCGTGGCTGCCGCGAACAGCGCACTCAGCGTGATGGTTGGCCACAGCGGCAGCTCGCCCACGCCCGGCTCGAAGATGGCCTGCTCGTCCGGCGTCTCGGCATTGGCGTCGCGCAGGGTGATCGACAGCGCGCCCAGGTCCTCCAGGGCCGCCTCGGTTTCCGGCTGCTGGTCGGTGCGCGCGATGAGTGACAGTTCGAGAAAGGGCATGGCCAGAGAAGCAAATGGTGCGGTGGGAGCGACTGCAGTCGCGATGCCTCGGCAACGATGCGCCGAGGGCGACGCTCACGCCCCGGTCGGGGATTTTTCCGCCTGTTCGGCGATGCGCTTTTCCAGGTAGTGGTTGTTCTGCATGCCGTGCTGGAAACCGACGTCGGCCATGATCCGCTGCTGCAGCGGAATGTTGCACTTGACGCCTTCGATCACCGTCTCGGCCAGCGCCAGGCGCATGCGCGCGATGGCGGTGGGGCGATCCGGACCGTGCACGATGATCTTGCCGATCATCGAGTCGTAATTGGGCGGGATGCGGTAGCCGTCATACAAGTGCGTGTCCACCCGCACGCCGGGGCCGCCCGGCGCCTCGAAGCGCTTGACCGTGCCGGGACTGGGCATGAACGTGTCCGGGTCTTCGGCGTTGATGCGGCACTCGATGGCGTGGCCGGTGATGGTCACGTCCTCCTGCCGCAATGACAGCTTTTCGCCGCCGGCAATCAGCAGTTGCTCGCGCACCAGATCGGTGCCGGTGATGAGCTCGGTGATCGGGTGCTCGACCTGGATGCGCGTGTTCATCTCGATGAAGTAGAAGTGCCCGTCCTGGTACAGGAACTCGAATGTGCCGGCGCCGCGGTAGCCGATGCGCAGGCAGGCATCCACGCAAATCTTGCCGATCGCCGCGCGTTGCTCGGGGGTGATGCCCGGGGCCGGCGCCTCTTCCACCACCTTCTGCTGCCGGCGCTGCATGGAGCAGTCGCGTTCGGCCAGATGGATCGCATTGCCCTGGCCGTCAGCCAGCACCTGCATCTCGACGTGGCGTGGGTTTTCCAGGTATTTCTCCAGGTAGACCTCGTCGTTGCCGAAGGCGGCCTTGGCCTCGGCCTTGGTCAGGGTCACGGCGTTGGCCAGGTGTGCCTCGGTACGCACCACGCGCATGCCGCGACCGCCACCGCCGCCGGAGGACTTGATCAGCACCGGGTAGCCGATGTCGCGCGCGATGCGCATGTTCTCTTCCACGTCCTCGCCCAGCGCGCCGCCGGAGCCGGGCACGCACGGCACGCCGGCGGCCTGCATGGCGCGGATGGCTTGCACCTTGTCACCCATGGTGCGGATCACGTCGGCTGTCGGCCCGACGAAGATGAAGCCGCTCTGTTCCACCTGCTCGGCAAAATCCGCGCGCTCGGCGAGAAAGCCGTAGCCGGGGTGGATGGCGGTGGCGTCGGTGATCTCCGCCGCCGCGATGATGCGCGGAATGTTGAGGTAACTCTCCGCCGACGACGCCGGGCCGATGCACACCGCCTCGTCCGCCAATCCCACGTGCTTGAGGTTGCGGTCCACGGTGGAATGCACCGCCACGGTCTTGATCCCCAGGCTGTGGCAGGCGCGCAGGATACGCAGGGCAATTTCGCCGCGATTGGCGATGACAACTTTATCTAGCATGGAAACTCCGGAAAGCAGGGAATCGGAACGGAGAACTTGGGAGCGGAAGGGCCAGCAGCAGCGCCAATGCGCTTTGGATCTTTCCGTTCCGCGCGACCGGCAGGAAGTCCCCTTGCGGGATTCCCCGCTCCAGCGCGGACATCACGCGATCACGAACATCGGCTCGTCAAATTCCACCGGCTGGCCATTTTCCACAAGGATGGCCTTGACCGTGCCATCCACTTCCGCCTCGATCTGGTTGAACATCTTCATGGCCTCGATGACCCCGAGGGTGTCGCCTGCCTTCACCTGCTGGCCGATCGTGGCAAACGCCGCGGCGCCTGGCGTGGCCGACGCGTAGAACGTGCCGACCATCGGTGCCTTGACCACATGCCCGGCTGGCAGTGCGTCGGCGGCGGGTTCCGGCGCGGCAACGGGCGCAGCCGGGGCAACTGCCA
>DATCWU010000408.1:0-1795 GCA_036566165.1 Rhodanobacter sp.
GGCGCTGTACGACGCGTGGCACAAGATCGTCAACCTGACGCGCCTGGGTACGCCAGCCACCGCGTTGTACCAGGTGGTCGGCCCGATCTGCGAGAGTGGCGACATTCTCGGCACCGATCGCCGCCTGCCCGTGGCCCAGGAGGGCGACGTGATCCTGATTGCGCAAGCTGGCGCGTACGGCAAGGTCATGTCCTCGCATTACAACTTGCGCGACGAAGCCGACGAGATCGTGCTCGAATAGCCCTGTGCGCTGGAGAAAGCAGTCGTGAATACCGTGACCCAACCCCGCCTGACCCGGGTGTTCCGCTTCGTGCGCTGCCGTTATGCCGACGGCGTGGCCGAGCTGGTGTATGCGTTTGACGATGGCGCGGAACTGATCGAGCGGATTCGTTTCCCGCAGGCCCCGACGCTTGCACCCGAGCGCGTCGGCGCGTTCAACGCGGCGCTGCAGTTGCTGCACCTGATTGCCGGCGTCAGCTATTACAAGGCTGGCGTGCCGCCGAAAATCGAGGTGGCCGATGGCCCGCTGGACGACGCCACCGCCGACTTGCTGGATGCGTTGTATCTGCATGGTCTGGCCGAGTTTGCCTATCGCAACGGGCTGGATTTGCGCGGACGGATCAACTTCCCCCGCGTTGGCGCGGACCGGGCCGCAAGCTTGCAGCCCAAGGTGCTGGCCGCGGGGGCCTTGAACCTGCCCAAGCGCACGCTGGTGCCGATTGGTGGCGGCAAGGATTCGCTGGTGGCGATCGAGGCGATCAAGTCCATCGGGGGCGCGGCGACTGCGGTGTGGGTGGGCAATTCACCGCTGATTGCCGCGTGCGCTGAACGCACGGGCCTGCCGACGTTGAATATTGGTCGCGAGCTGGCGCCGGAACTGTTTGAGCTCAATCGGCTGGGGGCGTGGAACGGGCATATCCCGGTCACCGCCGTGAACTCGGCGATCCTTGCAGTTGCCGCGGTGTTGTATGGCTACGACTCCATCGCGTTTGCGAACGAGCGCTCCGCTTCCGCAGCCACGCTGGAATATGCCGGCCAGCAGGTGAACCACCAATGGAGCAAGGGCTACGCCTTCGAGCAGTTGCTGGGGGACTGGCTGCATACCCACGTGGCCACCGATCTGGATTACTGCTCGCTGCTGCGACCGTATGCGGAACTGGCCATCACCCGCGCGTTTGCCAGGCTGACGCCGTACTTCGAGGTGTTTTCCAGCTGCAATCGCAATTTCAAGCTGCGCGGGCCGAAACCGGCGGATCGCTGGTGCGGTCAATGTCCGAAATGCCACTTCGTGTTTCTGGCGCTGGCGCCATTCGTGCCCAAACCGCGCTTGCTGCAGATCTTTGGCCGCAACCTGCTGGATGACGAGCAGCAGGCGCCAGGCTTCGATGCACTGCTGGAATATCACGAGCACAAACCCTTCGAGTGCGTCGGTGAAGCTGCCGAGGCGCGGGCGGCGATGTTTGCGCTGAGCCAACGCCCGGAGTGGCAGGAAGACGCGTTGATTGCGCGCTTCGGGCAAAAAATCCTGCCGCAGCTGGACGTTGCGCAGCTGGCGCTGGAACCTTGGCTGCTGCCCTCGGGCGAACATCGTGTACCGCCGCGCCTGCAGCCCGCGCTGGCGGCGATCAACGGATGAAAAACCGCGATGGCGTCACCGGACTCCGCGGGCAGTCGACGCGCCCCGTCGCAGGCGCCCGCAGGCGATCCACACGCCTTGTCGTAGGAGCCCGCTCGCGGGCGATGCTTTCATGTTTCGGTGGGCGCACAGCAGCATCGCCCGCGAGCGGGCTCCTAC
>DATCWU010000416.1:0-6034 GCA_036566165.1 Rhodanobacter sp.
CCGAGTGGGATCTGGACAGCCAGAATATCGTGGGTATGTCCGGCGGCGTCGGCAAGCTGATCTTCTACGCTGCCAATTCGCTGAGCAACAGTGCGCTCACCGCAACCTTCAACCAGGTGGTCAGCGACAACCAGGCGCAGGTCATCAACGTCTCCCTTGGCGAATGCGAAACCAGTGCCTTCCAGGATGGTTCGATGGCGGCGGACGACCAGATTTTGGCCCTGGGCGTGGCGCAAGGTCAGACGTTCTCCATCTCCACCGGCGACTCCGGCTCCAATGAATGCACCAGGAAGCCGACCGGCACCACGCCGAGTTACCCGGCCAGCTCACCGTACGTGGTGGCCGTCAGCGGTACCTCGCTGTCCACCGGCACCTCCAACAGTTGGGTCAGCGAGACGCTCTGGAGCGGTAGCGGCGGCAGCCCCAGCACGGTGGAACCCAAACCGAGCTGGCAGACCCAAGGCGGCGGCACCACGCGCGACGTAGCCGACGTGGCGTTTGATGCCGACCCGAACTCGGGCGCGATCATCATCGTCAACGGCAGCAACGCGCAATATGGCGGCACCAGCCTTTCGGCGCCCCTGTTCGCCGCCATCTGGGCGCGCATGCTCGCGGCACACCCGACGCTGGGTTTCGCGGCACCCCACCTGTACACCGTGTCTGCTGCCAGCTATCACGACGTCACGTCTGGCAGCAACGGCGGCGAAACGGCGACGGTCGGCTGGGACTACGCCAGCGGCTTTGGTAGCGGCATCGTGAGTGCATTGAACGCGGGCCTGTAGTTTCCCGGGATGTGCAACGCAAGGACGTCCGTCGTGAGGCGGGCGCCTTTGCGGCGTGCGGGCAAGCTCACTTGACCCTGAAGGAGGGCGAAAGCTCTTTGCTCCTTCGATTTGCGCATTGAGACTCCCCGCTCGGGGGGGCCACTTCCCGCTGGTATCGCTCCAGAGGGTAAAGACGCCCAGGTTACAAATGACGGATCAAGCACTCACCCCGTCGAAGCGCAACCCGCACCGACTTCACGCAATCAGTGGGTGTCCTGCACCACGATGCCGGAAGCACGGGTGAGCTGGCGACCGCGATAGACGTTGTAGGCAAAGCCCAGCGCCAACAACGCGACGATCAGCAGTTGCGCGGATAGCGTTTGCCAGGTCGGGTAAATGCCCAACAACTCGATGTGCGGGATCGGCGCGACGTTCACGCCAACCCAGCCGGCTTCCTGCAGGGCCGATACGCCTTTGCCGGTCAGCACGACAGCCAGCACGGCGATCAGCGCGGAACTGGCGGAAAAGAACGTGCTGATCGGCAGCCGCCTGCTGGTACGCATCAGGATCCACGCGACCAGGCCGAGCGCGACGGCACCAGCGCCGATGCCGCCAAGCAGCCAGAACTTCTGGCCTTCGCTCCACAGCGCGGCGTAGAACAGGATGGTTTCAAAGACTTCGCGGTAGACGGAAATGAAGGCCAACCCGAACAGAAACCAGGCGGAACGACGATTGACGGCCGCCGTCATCTTTTCTTTCAGGTACGCCTGCCAGCGACCACCAATACTCTTCTGGTGCATCCACAGACCAACGCTCAGCAACACTACGGCAGCGAACAGCGACGACCAACCTTCCACCAATTCGCGACTGGCACCACTGATGGACACCGCGTACGTCGCGATCGCCCACGTAATGCCGCCGGCCACCAAGGCAAGAACCCAACCCAGGTGAACCGAGCGCACCAGTTTCGGCCGATCGGACTTGCGCAGGAAGGCCAGGAGCGCGATGACCACCAACAACGCTTCCAGCCCTTCGCGCAGCAAAATGGTGAACGCACCGACGAACGTTGCGGTGGGATCGCTCGCGCCCTCGGCAACGATCTGTTGCGCCCGCACCAGCAGCGCGTCGATATCGTTGGCCTGCTTTTCCACCGCGTCGGTGTCGGCATGATGCGACAACGCGGTGCGATACGCGCCCATGGCCGTCTCGATTTGCGCCCGCAACGCCCCATCACGCGCATTGAGCTGCGGTTCAACTGGTTCGATACCGTCCAGATAAGCCGACAGCGCCAGCCGCGATGCTTCCGCCGCGGCACCGCTGCGATAGGCCACCAAGCTAGCCGCCAGGCGTCCGCGGGCGAGTGGAACCCCGCGCAACGCGTGTTGCACCTGATCCGGATGCGCGCGCAAGTAGCCGACAATTTCGCGCGCACGCTGCGCACCAAGCGCCCCACTCAGCTGCGCGACGCGTGCCTGCGTCAAATCTTTCAAGTTGGAAATTTCAGCGCGCGCGGTGGCATCGTCTTGCCACTGTTGCGCGCCCGCAACGGCTTCATTGCGATAGGCCAGCGAGCCCACGTAATACGCGATAGCCCAGCGATCGGCCGAGGCAAACCGGTCCGCATAGCTGGCCATCGGCGTGCCATCGACCCCCTGGCTGGTGACCTCATACAACGACAACACGCTGCGTTGGTCGGCACGCGCCTGCTCGGTGAAGTTCACCGGCCGCGGGTCAAGTTGCAGGCCAGCGGGGCCATCGCCACGGCCGGTGGCGCCGTGACACGAGGCGCAGGTTGACTGGTACAGCGCGGCCCCGCGCGCGAGATCCGGCGCATGGTCGGGTGCGGTGGGTACGGGATAGGCTTGCAATAACCCGTCGGCCAGCGCATGCGCCTGCCTGGCCACTTGTTCCGGCGACGCCTTGTCATTGATCGATGCGATCAAGGTGTCCGCTTGTGCAAGCAACGCCGATGAAGCGGCAGTCGGCGGCAGTGCCCGCAACCGTTCGCGCGCCGTGGCGGCAAACTCGCGCATTTCCGCATACTCGGACGTGCTGATGACCGCCCCGCCCTGCACCGCGCCGGCGTAGTCGGTGGCCAGGTAATCCAGCATTTGCCACGTCTGCGGCACACTGGCCGTGACGTTTTCGGCCGCAGCCGCCCAGGACGGAATGGCGCCAAGCAACACGGCCAACAAAGCCAGGCGGCATATACCGCGAATACGAATCGTTGTCATCTGGGAATGATACTGAGCGAAACCGGCGCCAGCAATAGCGGCTGTCATGGTCGTTTCCGGTTGTCGTTTCGCGCTGATTGCCATGCAAGAGCGGATCTGGCTTTTGCTCCGTTCTTAAATCCTCGTCGAAAGCAGGCAAAATAGCTGGTTGACGAGTTACAACCCGTGCTTCATCAGGTCCTGGCAAGCTGCGCCACGACGTCTGCCTCACTCAATAACGGATCACCCTTTTGACGATACCCACGGCAACCACACCCGCCGCCGACGAGACTGATGCCGCGTTGCTGTCACGTATGCGCGAAGCAGCGGCGCTACTGGAATCGGTCGCCGCCGATCGACAACTACTGGAGCGTTTACCCGCAGGTGATCGCGAGCGCCTGCAACAAGCGGTTGCGAAGGTTTATCACCCGGACCCGGTGGCGCGCCGAGTCAAATTGAAGGCTGCCGAAAAGGCGCGCCACGCCGCCAAGGTACGGGCCGAGGATGCCGTGCTGCATGAAACCGGCATTCGCGTACTGCGACGCAAACCGGTGTTCAGCACGCCAAACGTGTTTGCGCCAGAAGGTTTCATCGCGCACGACATCAACACCGATGCCGATGCGACCCAGCCACGCGAGGCGCTTGAGCCGCAACACTGCTACGTGTGCAAGCGGAAATACACGGCCATCCATTTCTTTTACGACCAGCTGTGCCCGGACTGCGCCGCGTTCAACTACGCCAAGCGCACCGAGTCGGCCGACCTGCACGGGCGTGTCGCGCTGTTGACCGGCGGCCGGGTGAAAATCGGCTATCAGGCCGGTCTGAAGCTGCTGCGCGCCGGCGCCGAGCTGATCGTCACCACCCGCTTCCCGCGCGACTCGGCCGCGCGTTACGCCGCGGAGTCGGACTTCGCCGAATGGGGCCATCGTCTGCAGGTGTACGGACTTGACCTGCGCCACACCCCCAGCGTCGAGGCGTTCTGCCAGGAACTGGTGGCGACGCGGCCGCGGCTGGATTTCATCATCAACAATGCCTGCCAGACCGTGCGCCGACCGCCGGATTTCTACGCGCACATGCTGGCAGGCGAAACCGCCGCGCTGCACGACATGCCCGAGCACGTGCGCAAGCTGGTCGGTCATTACGAGGGTTTGCGCGGCGCGAACATCCTGCCCGCAACCGGTGCCGTGCCGACGCCACTGGCTGCGCGCGAGCCGCACCTGCCCGGCCTGAGCCGTGCGGCCGAACTGTCGCAGGTGCCGCTGCTGCCCGAAGAGCTGCTGGCGCAAAGTCATCTGTTTCCCGAAGGCAGGCTCGACCAGGACCTGCAGCAAATTGACTTGCGCCAGCGCAACTCATGGCGCTTGCTGATGGCCGAGGTGCCGTCGGTGGAATTGCTGGAGGTGCAATTGGTCAACGCCATCGCGCCATTCATCATCAACGCGCGACTGAAGCCGCTGCTGCTGCGCACGAGCGAGCGTGACAAGCACATCGTCAACGTGTCGGCGATGGAAGGCCAGTTCTATCGCAGCTTCAAGACCACGCGCCACCCGCACACGAACATGGCCAAGGCCGCGCTGAACATGATGACGCGCACCGCGGCAACCGATTACCACAACGACGGCATCCACATGAACAGCGTCGACACCGGTTGGGTGACCGACGAGGATCCGGCGACGCTGGCCGCGAAGAAAGTCGTGCAGGAGCGCTTCCACCCGCCGCTGGACATCATCGACGGCGCCGCCCGCATCGTCGACCCCATTATCAGCGGTATCAACACCGGCGAACATGTGTGGGGGCAATTCCTGAAGGATTACCACCCCACCGATTGGTGAGCCGATCGCGCCAAGGCGCGGTAATCGGCACCGCTCCGACGCGCGCGGCGCGCTTTGCAACGGTCCCCACCGCCCTTGCAGGGCGAACGCTGCCCGCCCCCAAGATCCAATGCCCGCACCCAGCTTCCAACTGCCCGCCTTGCAGGTGCGCCGTTGTGCGTCAACGTGGGTGGAACTGCGGCGGTATCCTTCACGCGCCTGCTTGCGTCTTCCGCCCATCCCCAGTCCAGCGAGATGCCATGTCTACCATGCGCGCGATTGAAATCAGCCGCCCCGGTGGTCCGGAGGTGTTGCAGTTGACTCGCCGTCCGCTACCGCAGACCGGGCCGGGAGAAGTGTTGATCAAGGTGGCGGCGGCCGGCGTCAATCGCCCGGATGTGTTTCAGCGACAAGGTCGTTACCCGCCACCGCCAGGCGCTTCGGACCTGCCGGGTTTGGAAGTTTCCGGCACGCTGCTGGGTGGCGATCTCGACGGCGACAACCCGTTTGGCTGCAAGCCGGGCGATGCAGTCTGCGCGTTGCTCACCGGCGGCGGTTACGCGGAATATGCCGTGGCGCCGCTGGCGCAGTGTCTGCCGATACCGCCGGGACTGGATCTGCTCGCCGCGGCCGCGCTACCGGAAAATTATTTCACCGTATGGAGCAACGTGTTTGATCGCGGCCAACTTGGTCGCGGCCCGCGCGGTGCCCAGGAAACGCTGCTCGTGCAGGGCGGTTCCAGCGGTATCGGCGTCACGGCGATCCAGCTTGCGCATGCCTTCGGCCATCGCGTATTCGCCACTGCCGGCAGTGCGACGAAGTGTGCGGCCTGCGTGCAGCTTGGCGCTGAGCGCGCAATCAACTACCACGCTGAAGATTTTGTCGCCGTGGTGAAACACGCTACCGCCGACCGCGGGGTGGATGTGATCCTGGACATGGTCGCCGGTGATTACGTTGTGCGCGAGATCGATGCGTTAGCCGACGACGGACGACTGGTGTTGATTGCCACGCTGGGTGGCGGCGGCGCGCAGATCGATGCCGGCGTGATCATGCGCCGCCGCCTGACATTGACCGGTTCCACCCTGCGCTCGCGCCCGGTTGCCTTCAAGCGGGGCATCGCCGTTTCATTGCACGCCAAGGTCTGGCCGCTGCTGGCCGCCGGCACGGTGCGTCCGGTCATCCATCAGGTGTTCCCCGCCACCGCAGCGGCCAGCGCCCACGCATTGCTGGAAAGCAGCACGCACAT
>DATCWU010000418.1:0-10252 GCA_036566165.1 Rhodanobacter sp.
GTGGTACGTGCCCACCATCATTGCCGGCAAGTACGTGCAGGAGATGGCCGCCAAGCCCGGCTATTACCCGCCGCAGATCGCGCGCAAGGCCATGGAAGTGGGACCGATCATCCAGGCCACCGCCGGCAAGGCGTACAAGGCTGGCGTCAAGATCGCGTTCGGTACCGACGCGGCGGTATATCCGCACGGCCAGAACGCGAAGGAATTCGAATACATGGTGCAGGCCGGTATCCCGCCGCTGTACGCCCTGCAGGCGGCCACGACGCACGCCGCCGAACTGCTGCACAAATCCGACCAGCTCGGCCAGATTGCCGTGGGTCGCGTTGCCGACGTGATTGCCGTACCCGGCAACCCGTTGAACGACATCACCGCGATGCAGCGCGTCAACTTCGTGATGAAAGGCGGCGTGGTCTACAAGGAAGCCGGCAAACCGACGCTGCCTTGAGTGGCTGTGTCCGTGACAGCGGTTTGCTGAAGCAAGGCGGGCCCTGCCCGCCGCTTTCCCGACATCTCAACCGCACCGCCACATCAAGCCGGCGGCCAGTGCCGCCATACGAGGCACGGTTTTTTGTACTGCCGGCATGCGTCCCGGCCGCGCGACCGAAGCCCCCCCGAGCATCCTGGGCAACCGCCGCGAGTCACCGATCCTGTAGCATGACGCCAATGAACGAGCAGCCCGCAACCACCCATTTCGGCTTCCGCGATGTGCCGGTCGGCGACAAGCAGAAACTGGTCGGCCAGGTGTTCACTTCGGTCGCGCACAACTACGACTTGATGAACGACCTGATGTCGTTTGGCGTCCATCGCTGGTGGAAGCGCCATTTTGTCGCCATCAGCGGTATACGCCACGGTGACCGCGTGCTCGACCTGGCCGGCGGTACCGGCGATATCGCCGCGCTGCTGCAGCCCGTCGTGGGCGACGCGGGGGAAGTGGTGGTGGGCGACATCAACGCCGCCATGCTCGATGTCGGCCGGGACCGGCTGACTGATCGTGGTCTGGTCTCGGGCCTGCGTTGGGCCCAGCTCAACGCCGAAGCGCTGCCGTTTCCGGACAACAGTTTCGACGCGGTAACGATGGCGTTCGGCTTGCGCAACGTCACCGACAAGGACCAGGCGCTGGCGGACATCTGCCGCGTGCTGAAACCCGGCGGCCGATTGCTGGTGCTGGAGTTTTCGCGCGTGCAGAACGCGCTGTTTGACAAGCTTTACGACTTTCATTCGTTCAAGGTGCTGCCGCGGCTTGGCCGCTTGTTTGCAGGCGACGCCGACAGTTATCGGTACCTGGCCGAATCGATCCGCAAGCATCCCGATCAGGCCACGCTGAAAGGCATGATGGAGCGTGCCGGCTTCGGCCGCGTCGAAGTGCGCAACCTCACCAACGGCGTCGTGGCGATCCATCGCGCGTACAAGTTCTGAGGCGCCGGCGCAGGACCCTGGAAGCCGCCTGCACCCGGCACGCGAGGTCCCCCCAACGTCTCCGCACGCGCCCCGCGCGTGCCTGTCACTCGGCTGATCCACGTCAGGGGCACCTCCCTGGCGCCGGCGTATGTTGATGCTTCCTTTCCCCACTGAGCATCCACAGCATGTCCGCTGAACTGGCCCCTGAAGAAAACGTCTACCCGTTCGATGCCCGCGGCATTGCCCATCGCTTCCGCCATTCGGCCATCTTTGGTGCCATCGGCGCGCTGCGCTCGGGTGAAACCATGCGCTTCATCAACGACCACGATCCCATCCCGTTGCTGGCGCAGTTGCGGGACCGCCTGGGTGACAACCTGACCGTCACCTACCGCCAGCGCGAGCCGGGCGCGATCGTGATTGATTTCGGCATCGTCGACATGCCGGTTGAATGAGGCTGCACCACGCATGAACTACCCGGCGTTTTACGACGCGGCACCACGCATCACCATGCGTGATCCGTTGGCGGATTTTCTCGGTGCCGCGGAAGACGGCCTGATGGAATACACCTACCTCGACGCGGTGCACCTGGCCGGGCATTCCTGCCCGACCGTGGCTGGCGCGTACCTGTTGGCGCGTGCGGCGCTGCAGGCGCTGTATCCGGAGCAGCCGGCCGAGCGTGGCGCCATCGAGGTGCGCATGCCCGGCCCCGAGGAGGAAGGCGTCAACGGCGTCATGGCGCAAGTGCTCACGTTGATTACCGGCGCGGCTGCCGACAACGGCTTCCACGGCATTGGCGGCCACTTCGTGCGCCATTCGCTGCTGAGTTATGCGGACACGACACGCAGTGGCGACATCCAGTTCACGCGCCGCGACAATGGCAAGACCGTCAGCGTGCAACTGGATTTGAGCAGCGTGCCGCCGGCACCCAACTTGCGCGCGTTGCTTATCGCGGCACTCGACACAAGCGCCACCGCGACACAGCGCAAGGATTTCGCGGCCGCCTGGCAGGGCCGGGTGCAGCGCCTGTTGCTGCAACATGCCGACGACCCCGCCGTGCTGCGTCTGACGCGGCTGAACTGAGCGCCGCCGCGCAAGCGTCGACGCTCAGCGGAAATCCGGCGCGGCCGGTAAACCATACGGCGACTGCGCGCCGCGCCTCTCTCACCTGTTCCAATCGCGCGGCTGGCTGCAGCGGTGGCAAAGGTGACCCAGCCGCACCCCTCACTACCGCTCACAAGCCCTGGATGCCACGGCCCGCGCCGGCGTGGCGCGTCGACGCGCGTTCGCCAGTACCACCCCGCCGATGGTGATGGCACCGCCGACCAGGATCAACGCGTTCGGTACCTCGCCCAGCCACAGCCAGCCGATCAGCAACGCAAGCGGTGGCGACAGGTAGATGAAGCTGCTGACCTGCGACGCCGACGCGCGCTCCACCGCCACGTTCCAGGCCAGGTAACCCACGAACGACGGCGCGATGCCCAGCCACAGTAGCGCGCTGATATGCGGCCATGACGCTGTCGCCAGCGCCTGCGGCAACTGCCAGCCGAACGGCAACGCGGCCAGCGTACCGGCATAGAACGTGAACGCGGTGACGCCAAGCATGCTGCTGCGGGCGAACATCGCCTTCTGCCCGACGAAATAGACGGCCGAGACGAGCACGCAGACCAGTACCAGCAGCGCCTGCGGATCGAACTCCACCCGTTGCCCGCTGGCCAGCACCACCAGCACGGTGCCGAGCAGCGCCACCGCCAGGCCGAGCCAGGTGCGCAGCGTCAGCCGCTCGCCGATCCAGCACGCCGACACCACCGCGGTCGCCGCCGGCACCAGCGAGATCAGGATCGCGGCGGTGCCGCTGGCGATCCGCGTCTCGGCGTAGTTCAGGCACAGGTGATAGACGGTGAGGCCGAGCACACCGAGCAGGGCCAGTTGCGGCCAGTCGCGCCGCGCCGGCAGGGGCACGCGCTTTACCCGCAGCAGCGTCGCGAAGCACAGCGACCCGATCAGCAAACGCGCGAACGCCACCTCGCCGGGCGTGAACGCCGGCAAGGCATAGGCGATCGCGGCGTATGCCGACGACCAGGTGAGCAGGGCAATCGCGATGGCCAGCAGGGCGCGGCCATCGAGACGTTCAACGGTATCCATGGGACGGATTCTTTGGGCGGAGAAGCGCGCATCCTAGTCTTGCCGGTGGCGCCACGAAACAATGCAGCGAATCGTGTGCATGATGTTTCGCCAGCACGCGAAACATTCGTCGCGGAATCCCGCGTGGCAGCGAAAGGCATGGAAGCCAGGCGGAAGCTGGATGCCAGGTACCGCGGCCACGCCAGCCACGTGCAGCGCATGCAGATATTCAAGGATCGGTGCACCCAGTACTTTTGCCACGGTCGCCGGCCATCGACCCGGACGCATACTCGATCTCTGCTTGACCGTATCCCGGGGGTTCCATGCGTCACTTCATCCTGCTGTTGCTGGCCGGCACGCTGGTGCTGGCTCCATTTACCGCCAGTCATGCCGAACAGCCCGCCACGCCAGCCAAGGCTGGCAGCAGCCAGGCTCCCGTCGCGACCAACGTCGACATTCCGACCACCGAGATCGCCACGCGCAGCGCGCACCGCGTCAGCATCGGCGGGCGCCACTACGCCTACACCGCGACCGCCGGCACGTTGATCATCCGCGACGACAAGCAGCAACCACAGGCAAGCGTGTTCTACGTTGCCTACACACTCGACCAGGACGGCGGTAAGGGCAGTCCACGGCCCGTGACCTTCCTGTACAACGGTGGCCCCGGCTCCTCCAGCATGTGGCTGCACATGGGCTCGTTTGCCCCGATGCGCATCGAGACTGGTAGCCCCGCCGCCACTGCACCGCCGCCGTACCATCTGGTGCCGAACAACGACAGCCTGCTGGACAAGACCGATCTGGTGTTCATCGACGCGGTGGGCGCAGGTTACTCGCGGCCGCTGGGGAAGGCCACCGGCAAGGATTTCTGGGGCGTGGATCAAGACGTCTCCGCGTTCGCCCGGGCAATTGAGCGTTATGTAGGCGTCAACCAGCGCTGGAACTCGCCGAAGTTTCTGTATGGCGAAAGTTACGGCACCACCCGCTCGGCGGCGCTGGTCGACGCCCTGCAGGACAAGGGCATGGCGTTCAACGGCGTGATCCTGATGTCGTCGATCCTGAACTATGCGATCCGCCTGCCGGGGTATGACGAGCTGTATATCGGCTACCTGCCGAGCTACGCCGCGGCCGCGTGGTACCACGACAAAATCGCGCACAAGCCGGCCGACCTGCCGGCCTTCATCCAGCAGGTCGGCGCATGGGCGCGCGGCCCCTACACCACGGCACTGGCCAAAGGTGACCGCTTGCCGGACGCCGAGCTGGAAACCGTGGCGCAGCAGATGGCCGCCTATACCGGGCTGCCCGTCGCCTACATCAAGCAAGCCAATTTGCGCGTCGACCCGAGCCGCTTTCGCAAGGAACTGCTGCGCGACCAGCGTCTCACCCTGGGTCGCTTCGACAGCCGTTTCACCGGCACCGATCCGGACGCCGCCGGCGAGCGGCCCGACTACGACGCCTCCGACGCCGGCATCAGCGGCGCCTTCGTCAGCGCGTTCCACGCCTACCTCGACCAGCAACTCAACTACCACAGCAAACTGGACTACCGGCCCACGTTCGGCGAGATCAACAAGGCCTGGGACTGGAAGCACAAGGCGGCGGATGCACGGCGACCCTTGCCGTTGCCGTACGTGGCCGGTGACCTCGCCCACGCGATGCGCACCAACCCCAACCTCAAGGTGCTGTCGCTCAATGGCTATTACGACTTCGCCACGCCGTTCTTCAACACCGAATACGACCTTGCCCACATGCAGCTCGACCCGGCACTGCGCAGCAATGTGCAGTTCGGGTTCTACCCTTCCGGACACATGATTTATCTCAACACCGACGCGCTGCAGCAGCTCAAGACCGATCTGTCGCGCTTCTACGACCAAGCCGCTCCCCGCCGCTGACGGACTCCCACCATGCCCAAGTTTCTGTTCATTCCCGTTGCGTTCGCCCTGTTGCTGGCCGTGGGCGTACCGGTGCACGCCGCCGCCGACGACACGCCGCAAGACGCCACCAAGACGACGCAGCCCGACAAGGCCAGCAAGCAGGACGAACTGCCGATTCCACCCGAACGCAACGTGGTCACCAGGCACAACGTGCGCATCGATGGCCGCACGATCAGCTACCGGGCCACCGCCGGTACCTTGCTGATCAAGGACGACAAGGGCAAACCGACCGTCAGTTTCTTCTACGTCGCCTATACGGCAGACAACGCCAAGGCCGGCGAGCGACCGCTCACCTTCATGTTCAATGGCGGCCCCGGCTCCTCGACCATGTGGCTGCACATGGGTTCGTTCGGCCCGGTCCGCGTGGCCAACCGCGGCGACCAGCCCATCCCGCCGCCGCCTTACACCACCGTCGCCAACGACGACAGCCTGCTGGACAAGACCGACCTGGTATTCATCGATGCACCCGGTACCGGTTACTCGCAACTGGTGGGCGCCGCCAAGGGCAAGGACTTCTACGGCGTGGATCAGGACGCGGCGGCGTTTGCCAAATTCATCACGCGCTACGTCAGCACCAACCAGCGCTGGAATTCACCGAAGTTCCTGTTTGGCGAGAGCTACGGCACGACGCGCTCGGCGGTGCTGGTCAAGCTGCTGCAAGCGCAGGGGATGGAATTCAACGGCGTGATACTGATGTCCTCGATCCTCGACTTCAACGTATGGGCGGACACCGGCATCGATCATGCCTACATCGTCAACCTGCCCACGGAGGCCGCCATCGCCTGGTACCACAACAAGGTGCCAAACAAGCCCGCCGACATCGGCGGCTTCCTCACCAGCGTGCGTCAATTCGCCACCGGCGATTACGCCGCGGCGCTGGCCAAGGGCGACGCGATCACCACAGCCGAAGCCGACCGCATTGCCAACCAACTCAGCCAGTACCTCGGCCTGTCGCCAACCTACATCCGGCAGGCCAACCTGCGCATCGGGCCGAGCCGCTTCCGCAAGGAACTGCTGCGCGACCAACGCCGCACGGTTGGTCGTCTGGACGGCCGTTTCGAAGGCATCGACCCGGACGCTGCCGGCGAAACCCCCGACGGCGACGCCGCCAGTGATGCCGCCACTGGCGCATACCTCGCGGCGTTCAACCAGTACGCGGGCACGGCACTGAAGTACACCGCTGACCGCGCCTACCTGCCCAACAACTACGCCGTGATCAACCGCGGCTGGGACTGGAAACGCAGTGACGAACGCGCCCGCATCCAGTCGCCGTACGTCGGCACTGATCTGGCCGCGGCCATGCGCCGCAATCCGCACCTGCGGGTGTTCGCCGCCAACGGCTACTACGACCTGGCCACGCCGTTCTTCGCCACCGAGTTTGACCTTGGCCATCTTGGCCTGGACGCGGCGATCCACAAGAACATCCAGTTTGGTTTTTATCCATCCGGGCACATGATCTACTTCGATGTGGCTGCGCTGAAGCAGGTCAAGGCGGACTTGTCGCGCTTCTACGACGAGGCTGCACCATAATCGAAAGCCATGGCGCCAGCGGGCGCTGCACAGACCAAACCCCATGACCGACAAGGCAACCGACCAACCGCGCGCCGACGACGAGCCACCCGTCAACCCCGAACGCCGTCGCCTGCTCGGTGGCGTGGCACTGGCTGGCGCGGCTTGGACGGTTGGCGGCCGCGCCACCAGTGACCCGCGCCCGGGCGCCGCACCTGCCGCACCGCTGACGCCCGCCGCGACCGACGCGCTGTTGCGCCAGCATATCCAGCACATCGTCGTGCTGTACGCGGAAAACCGCAGCTTCAACAATTTGTTTGCCGATTTCCCCGGCCTCGCCCAACCGCTGGCGCAGGTGCCGGTCGCGGCCACGCGGCAACGCGATCGCGATGGCAGTTTGCTGACCACCTTGCCACCGGTGTGGGGCGGCATGGTGCCGCAGTCGCAAGTGGTCGATCACCGCACATACAAGTTGGACGAGCATGCGCTCACCGGCCTGCCCAACCAGCCCTTTGCCCTGCATGCGGCTGACGGTGCGCCGTTACCGCACGGCGTGATCACGCGCGATCTGGTGCACCGCTTCTACGAGAACCAGCTGCAGATCAACGGTGGCAAGAACGATGGCTTCGTCGCCTGGGGCAACGCCGGGGCGATGACCATGGGGCATTACGCGGATGGCGCGTTCAATCTGCGGCTATGGCAACTCGCGCGCCAGTTCACGCTGTGCGACAACTTCTTCATGGGCGCGTTTGGCGGTTCGTTCCTCAATCACCAATATCTCGTTGCGGCCCAACCGCCGTACTACCCGCAGGCGGACACCAGCAAGGCGCAAGCGCACATCGCGATACTGGAGGGCGATGACCCCACCGGCATTCAGCGCAAGCTGGCCGGCGACTCACCGCGCAGCGCGATGCAGGGTCCCGCCAAGCCTGCCGCCGCCGATACCATGACGCCCGACTTCTGGGTGGTGAACACGATGGGTCCGGCGTACGCACCAGCGTTCAACCCGGATCCGCACAACGTGCTCCTGGCCGATGCCAGCAGTCCGAACACGCTGCCCGCGCAGACGCACCTGACCATCGGCGACGCGCTCAGCGCGGCCAACATCGACTGGGCCTGGTATGCCGGTGGTTGGCAACTGGCGCTGGACGGCAAGAGCGACAGCGATCCGGACACGTTCCCGAGCGTGCCTAACTTCCAGCCACATCACCAACCACTCAATTACTTCCGCCAATTTGCCCCGGGCACGGCCGCGCGCAAGCAACATCTGCGCGATGGGGGCTTCGGTGAAACCACGCGCAGCAACCATTTCCTCGCGGCCATCGAAAGCGGCAATCTGCCGCCGGTGACGTTTTACAAGCCACAAGGCAACCTGAACATGCACGCCGGCTACTCGGACGTGAATGCGGGTGACCGCCATCTCGCGCACATCGTGGCTGCGCTGCAAAAGAGCCCGCAATGGGCGCATATGCTGGTGGTGATCACGGTCGACGAAAACGGCGGCTGGTGGGATCACGTGGCGCCACCCAAAGGCGACCGCTGGGGCCCGGGCACGCGCGTTCCGGCGCTCGTCGTTTCGCCGTTCGCCAAGCGGGGCTTCGTCGATCACACGATTTACGATACCGGCTCGATCCTGCGCTTCATCACGCGCCGCTTCGGCTTGCGCAAGCTGCCCGGCCTGCTGACACGCGAGCAGGCCATGCGCGCCGCTGGCGGTCCGGCGCCCGGTGACCTGACCGCTGCGCTGCAACTAAGCTGAGCGCAACGCACCACCCACAGGCAGCGAACACCATCATGCGCGAGCTGTATCCGGGCATCGAGCCGTACCAGACCCACCAGGTGGCGGTGGATGCCACGCATACCCTGTATGTCGAGGAGTGCGGCAATCCCGCCGGCCTGCCCGTAGTGTTCCTGCACGGCGGCCCGGGCGCCGGGTTGGCCGCCTATCACCGACGCTTTTTCAATCCGGCGCACTACCACATCGTGTTGTTTGATCAACGTGGCGCCGGCAAGTCCACGCCGTTTGCCGAATTGCGCGACAACACCACCTGGCATCTGATCGCCGACATCGAGGCCATTCGCGAGCTGCTTGGCATCGAGCGCTGGGTCGTGTTTGGCGGCTCGTGGGGCTCGACGCTCGCCCTGGCGTACGCGCAAGCGCATGCGCAGCGCGTGCTCGGCATCGTCCTGCGTGGCGTTTTTCTGGCGCGGCCCGAGGAAATCCACTGGTTGTATGGTGGCGGCGGCGCGTCGTGGGTCCAGCCCGAACAGTGGCAGCGTTTCGTTGCGGCGATTCCCGCCGCCGAACGTGACGATCTGCTCGGCGCGTACTGGAAGCGCCTGACCGCCGACAACCCCGCCGTGCGGCTGGCCGCGGCCCAGGCTTGGGCCACCTGGGAAGGCAGCACGCTGACCTTGGCCGAGAGCGCGCAAACCGTGGCGGAGTTTGCGCAACCGGAAATCGCGGTGAGTCTGGCGCGCATCGAGGCGCATTACTTTCGCCACGATGCCTGGTTGCAGCCCGGACAGCTGCTGCGCGACGTGGACAAGATCCGGCACATCCGCACCACCATCGTGCAGGGTCGCTACGACATCATCTGCCCGCCACGCAGTGCATTCGATCTGGCCCAGGCTTGGCCGGAAGCCCGGCTGCGCATCGTGCTCGCCGGCCACGCCGCGTCGGAACCGGCCATCGTGGACGCCTTGATCGAGGCCACCGACAGTCTCGCCGATCGTTACCTGTGAACCAGGCACGGTCGCCCGCAGCGGGCCTTTCGCCGCAGGCTGGATAACAACCGTGGTGGCATACTCGGGGTTTTATCGCGAGGACATCGCCAATGCACCTGTTGCCGATTGTTGCCCTGGGCACCCTGATGTTGCCGTTGGCGGCACAGGCCAACGACCCGAACTCCTACGCCCAGCCCGATCAGGTGCAAGTGACCCACCTGGATCTGGACCTGAAGATCGACTTCGCGCAGCGCCAACTCGACGGCCAGGCCACGTTGAAACTGGATTGGAAAAATGCCCAGGCGCAGTCGCTGGTGCTGGACACCCGTGACCTGAAGATTGCCAAGGTCGAAGCGCTCGGCGCCAACGGCAAGGCCACCACCTTGACATACGCCCTGGCGCCACGCGACCCGCAACTGGGCAGCAAGCTGACCATCGCCACGCCCCACCGTCCCCGTCAGGTGCGCATTGTTTACAGCACCTCGCCCGAGGCCTCCGGTCTGCAGTGGCTGACCCCGGCGCAGACTGCAGACCATCGAGCCCCGTTCATGTTTTCGCAATCCGAATCC
>DATCWU010000420.1:0-1504 GCA_036566165.1 Rhodanobacter sp.
ACCGGCACGCGCGGCCGCCAGCGCGGCCTCGGTGCCGGCGTGGCCGCCGCCGATCACGATGACGTCGTAGTGGGTCGGATGGCGCATCGAACTGACCTGAGCGTGCAAAAAGTGACGAAACGGGGCGCCATGGTAACGCCATCAACGCCTTGCGAGCCGATCGGATCGGATGGCACGTTTCCTGCTTCAAAAACCCAGCACTTTCACGGGCAGACGCTGCGCGACCACGCGCGCCGAGATCGGACGGACAGGGGTTCGATCGCGTACCAGGAAAGGAAGCAAGACGGCACCCCTCGGGGTGCCGTCGCCTTTTGCGGGGTCGAAAAGCGTGCAAGGCCCAAAAGACGAGGCCCCGCGGCAGTTGCAGCCGCGGGGCCTCGTGCTGATAGATCTGGCGCCCGGCGGTCTCAGGAACAGGGGGAATCCAGGATGACCGTATTGCCGAGCGCCAGAAACCGAAAACCGTCTGGCGCAGGCAGCTGCCGCTGCCGTGGAACGCAGGCCGATATTTACCGCAAACGCGTGAACACGGGGTGACTGAAAGGGGAATTTGTGCCGGGCCACGGCAGCAGCTGACGTATTGCGTCAGTCGCGTGATAAAGAGCGCGAATCGACCGTGATCCACGTCACACATGGCATGGCGATTGCATCTCCCTGTTCACAACCACGAGGGGTACACCATGGACATGAGCTTCGATTTCCAACCGGTTTATCCGCACCACGACCTGCTGATCGAACTCGGTCAGGTCGAGATGGCCATCGACGGTTTGAGCGAACGCGAAGACAGCGAGCGTGATGTGCTGCAGCCGAACCTGGAGTCACGCATGCAGAGCCTGCTCGACGCGCTCGATCACCTGGCCGTCTGAATGAACCATCCCGTTCGTGCGCGTGGGGTGTACCACCACCACGCACATCCGGGCGATGCATCGGGACAGGCTGGTGGCTCCGGCAGTTCCGCTACCGGTCAGTGATTCAGCACGCTGCCGATGATTTCGGCCAGATTGCGGGAAAGCCCGCGATGTCCGGCCAGCTCCACGATCACCGTGCGCGCGGCCTCGCGCCGCTGAAGTTCCAGCCGCTGCCAGCCGTTGAATGCCGTGGCCAGTCGCGCTGCGACTTGCGGGTTCAACGCATCCAGTGCCACCAGCCGTTCGGCCAACAGCCGGTAGCCGGCGCCGTCGACGCGATGGAAACCGCTGGGGTTGTTGCGCACGAACGCACCCAGTAGCGACTGCACCCGGTTCGGGTTCTTCAGCATGAACGCGGCATCGTGCTCCAGCAGCCGCACGCGATCCAGCGCGAGTTCGCCCGGCAGCTGCGCCTGCACCGCGAACCACTTGTCCAGCGCCAGCGCGTTGTCGGCATGGCGTTCGCGATAGTCGTGCAGCGCCGCGGCAGCTTGCGCGGCGTCGTTGCGTACCAGCACGGCCAGCGCGGCGAGACGGTCGGTCATGCCGGGCGCGTCACGGTACTGCCCGGCCGCCAGTTCGCAGGCGCCGTCGTG
>DATCWU010000447.1:0-1457 GCA_036566165.1 Rhodanobacter sp.
CCGCATCGCGAAACCGCTTACCTGTTCGTCGACTTCGAGAATAATCCAGGTACGGCCACCGTCACCCTAGTATCCGTACCCGAGCCGGGTGAGCTGGGCCTGTTCGGGCTGGGTTTGCTGGCCATTGGCGTGGGCTACGGCCGGGAAAAACGTCGTCAGCGCCGCCTGACCCATACAGCGCACTAAACCCCGCGCAGCAGCTGGCATCGACCACGGCCAGGTGCATCGACTTGCAGCAATCCCCGGCAACGGGGATTGCTTTTTTTGTGCCTGACACGTCACCGGACCGCCAGCTGATCGCCGACGACAGCCCGTAATGTACGCGTCATCACTTTGTCACCAGGCGTGCATGGTGACCTGGTTGTTCCGCATTACATTGCCTGTGCCGCAGCCCAGCGGGCGGCGCCGAGGCCGGCGATGCGCCCGCTGGCCAGGCACGCGGTAAGCAGATAGCCGCCGGTCGGCGCTTCCCAATCCAGCATCTCGCCAGCGACAAACACACCGGGCCGGGCCGACAACATCAAGGCCGCACTCAGCGCCTCCAGCCGCACACCCCCAGCCGTGCTGATGGTCTCGGCCAGCGGTCGTGGCGCCCGCAGGCGCAGCGGCACCGCCTTCAGCCACGCGGCCAGCACCTGCACATCAGCCAGCGCCGGCTTGTCGACCAGCTCGAACACCAATGCCACCTTGAGCGCATCCAGGTGCGCGCGCCGGCGCAACCAATCGCCCATGCTGTGCTTGCCACGCCCAACTAGACGCGCGGCCAGCACCAACTCGCTGTAGCCGGGTACCAAGTCCACATACAGGTACGCCTCGCCGCGCTCGACCAGTTGCTCCCGCAATTCGGCACCGATGGCGTAGATCAGACTGCCTTCGATGCCATATTCACTGACGACAAACTCACCCTGACGGGCGTGCGCCACACCTGCGCGATCGGTCCAATACGCGACGACCGATTTCAGCGCCGCGCCCGCGTGACGCTGCCGCAAATGCTCGCTCCAGGCCACGTTGAAACCACCGTTGGCCGGCTGCAGCGGTGCGATATCGACGCCAGCCGCACGCAGCGTCGACACCCACGCGCCATCGGAACCCAGACGCGGCCAGCTTGCTCCACCCAGCGCCAGCACCACCGCCGTGGCCGGCACGAGATGTTCGCCGTCGGTCGCGGCAAAGCGCAGTGTGTTGCCCTCGCCCCAACCCAGCCAACGCTGGCGCACATGAAACACCACGCCCGCCTCACGCAAGCGCCGCAACCACGCCCGCAGCAACGGCGCAGCCTTCATGTCGCGCGGAAACACCCGCCCCGAGCTACCGACAAATGTCGGCACGCCCAGTTCTGCCGCCCACCCGCGCACATCCTGCGCGCCCCACGCCTGCAACCAGCGTGCGACCACCGCATGACGCGCGCCATAGCGGCCAACAAAAGGCATCAGCGGCTCGCTGTGCGTCAGGTTGAG
>DATCWU010000001.1:0-3361 GCA_036566165.1 Rhodanobacter sp.
CTGGCCCAGCGCATCCATCGCGGTCACCACGCTTTGATGCGAGCTCTTGGCGTCAGCGCGGATCGTCACCGGGCTTTCGCGATCGTCGCCGGCCAGGCGCGCGATGCTCTGCTTGAGCGAGGCGACATCCGCCCCCGGCACCTCATCGCTGCCGACAAAGAAACGCCCTTCGCGATCCACCATGATGGTCAGCGCCGGGCTGTTCGCGTCGCGCGCGGTCACGCTGGCGTTGGGCAACGTGAGCTGCATGCGCGAATGTTGCACGAACGTGCTGGTCAGCACGAAAAACATCAACAGCGTCAGCAGCACGTCGATCAACGGGATGACGTTGATCTCGAAGTCATCGCCGCTGCGGTCATTGCCAATGCGCATGGCGTGCGCTCAGACCGCGCCCGGCGCAGCCGGCGTCGACACCCGGCGCGGCCTGGCGGCAACCGTGCCCGCTCGCGCCAGCGTCAGGTCATCCAGCAGTGCGGTGGCCTGCTTCTCCATGTCCACGCAATAGCCGGCCACGCGCGAGCGGAAATAGCGGTGCAGGACGTAGGCGGGAATCGCCACGGTCAAGCCCGACGCCGTGCAAATCAGTGCCTCACCAATGCCACCCGCCATCTTCGCCGGGTCGCCGATGCCGCCGGCCATCACCGCCATGAACATGCGGATCAGGCCGATCACCGTGCCGAACAAGCCCAGCAACGGCCCGATCAGCGCGATGGTGCCGAGCGAGCTGAGGTAGCGCTCCATGCGATGCACGACGTGCCGGCCAGTGTCCTCGATGCGCTCCTTGATCAGCTCCCGCGGACGATTGCGCACGGCCAGTGCGGAGGCCAGCAATTCCCCCAGCGGCGAGCCAACTGCCAAGGCCTCGAGGTGGCGTGAATCGAGTTTTTCCGCGCGCGCCCATTCGCGCACTTCCGCGCCCAGGCCAGGCGGCAACACGGCCTTGCGCCGCAACGTCCAGAAGCGCTCCAGCACAATGGCCAACGCTGCCGCCGAACAAATCAGGATGGGCACCATGGCCCAGCCACCAGCCATCAGGATTTCAAGCACGTTACAGCCTCACCGGTGTGCGATTGGCGAGCGCGCATGATAACAGTCTCGCCCATGCGTACTGTGTCGTGGCTGGCACGCCGCCGCTTCACTCGCGCCAATAGCGCCGCAGGCGCTGACGCCAGCCCGGCTGCGCATACGCCACGCCATCGGCAGGGAAATCCAGCGGGATCGCGCCCGCGGTCGCCGTGTTCAGCACCGGTACGCCCGCTGCCGCGTAACGCGCCAGCACTTCCGGACGCGGGTGCCCGAAGCGGTTGCGCCAGCCGGCCGAGACTACGGCAAACGGTGGCTGCAGCGTGGCGATGAACGCCGCACTCGATGCGCTCTTGCTGCCATGATGCGGCACCAGCAACACCGGCGGCATGCCCGATCCCACCGCTGCGGCAACCTGCGGTTCGACCCTGGAACTGATGTCGCCGGTCAACAACATGCGCCCGCTTCGGCCTGCCACCAGCAGCACGCAGGAATGATCGTTGCGCCGCTTGCCTACTGGCCCCGGCGGGGGGTTCAGCACATCGAAACGCACGCCGTCCCACTGCCACGTCTGCCCGGCGACACAGGGTTGCATCGGCACCGGCATGCGCGCCGGTTCACCGGAATAGCGCGCGGCTTCGGGGAACGCGGTGGCCACCGCGGCGGCACCACCGGCGTGGTCGTTGTCGGCGTGGCTGATCATCAACATGTCCAGATGGGTGATACCCAGCGCGTGCAGGGCCGGCACCACCACTGCGTCACCCAGATCGAAGCCCGATGGATAGCGCGCGCCGGTGTCGTACACCAGCACATGCGTACGCGTACGCAGCGCGACCGACAAGCCCTGCCCCACATCCAGCACCCATACCTGGAATTCGCCCTGGCGTGGCAATGCGCGCGGCGGCAACAACAACGGCAGGAACAGCAGCAGGCCCAGCCAGCGCAAGGGAATGCCGCGTGGCAAAAGCAGCCATAGCGCACCCAGCAGCGCCAGACCCAGGGCGCCGACTTCCACACTGGGCAGATACCAATGTGCACCCGGCCACACAGCCATACGTTCCAGCAACCACCATTGCGCATGCATCAGCTGTCCGGCGAGCCACCACACCGGCGCCGCCAGTGGCGGGCACAGCCCCAGCAACAAGGTGCCCAGCAACGCGCACGGCACGATGACGAAACTCACGAATGGCACCGCCAGCAAATTGGCCACCGCGCCAACCAGCGAGGCCTGCCCGAAAAACCACAATGTCAACGGCAGCAATGCCACGGTCATCACCCACTGCCCGGCTGACAACTCGTGCACGAACGCGCGCAGACCATGCCCGCGTGCCTGCAGACACAGCATCAGGAATCCCACCCCGACAAACGACAACCAGAACCCGGCCGCCAGTACCGCCAGTGGATCCACGAGCAGGATCAGCCACAATGCCAGTGCCAGGGAATGCGCACCGCGACTGCCGCGTCGACTGCAACGTGCCAGGGCAACCACCGCGATCATCAGCAGCGTACGCACGGTCGGCAGGCCAAACCCGGCCAGTGCACTGTAGATACCTGCCAGGAGCAACGCTGCCGCCGCCTGCGCCTGCACCCGCGGCAGCCACAGCGCACAAGCTGGCCACAGCATGTATAGCAGCCACACCAGACCGACCCCGAACACCGCCGCCACGCCCACGTGAAATCCGGATATGGCGATCAGATGGGACACGCCATTCGCCCGCGCCACCTCCCAATCATGCTGCTGCAAGCCACGCGTATCGCCCACGGCCAGCGCCTGCAACAACGCCGCGTCATGCGGATCGCGGACGTGCCTGGCGATACCGGCAGCGATCGCCGCGCGTACGCGATCAACACACCATCCACCAGCCCCGAGCTGCCGATTGCGCGGGTCGTCGCGTACATACCCCCGGGCATGAATGCCGCGTTCCAGCGCCGAACGCTCGCTGTCCACACTGCCGGGATTGCGCAACCCTCGCGGGCGTTTCAGGCGCAGCAACAAGCGCCAGCGGGTACAAGGCGTCAGTGGCGGTGCCGCGCCGTACCACGCTACCGTGATGCGCCCCTGCAGCGGCACCAGCGTGCCATCCAGCGTGGCCTGTTCGACATTCAACGTGAAACGGACCGCATCGGGCCGTCGATCGGGCAAATCCGCCAACGTACCAACCACCTCGAAGTCGCTGCCTTCCAGCGCCCGCGGCAGACGGGCGTCCATCGCCGCCGTGCCACGCCATATCGCCCAGCCAACGCCGAACACAACAAACAGCAGCCAGCGCCAGCGCCGCAGCGGCCACAGCAGCAACGCTACCGCCAGCAGCGCCAGCGCGGTCGGCCACGGCGGCGG
>DATCWU010000016.1:0-1596 GCA_036566165.1 Rhodanobacter sp.
GCGTCCACCACCAGGAACATGCCACTGGCAGCCGGCTTCACTGCGCGAACTTCACCCACGGGAAAACCCGGCGGGAAACGCCCGCCCAGACCGGAAGTGAGCAAGTGATCGCCCACCCGTACGTCGGCCGCCAGCGGAACATCGGGCAACGTCAAAGTGTCGCCATCGCGTGAACCATAGGCCACCGTACGCAATCCACTGCGCTCGATCACCACCGGCAACGCGTGCGTGGGGTCGGTGATCAACATGACCATGGAGGTGGTTGGCAACACTTCACGCACCTGCCCCAGCACGCCATGTGCATCAATGACCGGCTGCCCGGCCCGGACCCCATCGCGGGCCCCCATGTTCAGCGTCAGCCGATAGCGGTAGGCGCCCATGTCCACACCGATCACGCGCGCCAGCTGCACCTTGAGATGCAGGCTGCGTTGGGTTTCGAGCAATTCCTTCAGTCGCGCGTTCTGTTCGGCCACCGCGGCCATGCGGTTCAACTTTGCATTGGCCAGTAACAGATCCTCGCGCAGGCGTTGATTTTGTACCGTCAGGTGCTGGCGGTCGGCAAACGCCACGCTGAGCGTACGCACGCCCGCGGAAGGCAGGCCGGCGAGTCGATAAACCGGTTCCACCACCATTGCCGCGCTGTAGCGGACGCGCCACAACCAGCCGTTGCGTTGATCGAGCACCATCAGCACCATCGCCAGTGCCAGATACACGATCAAGCGCAGCGTGCCGGCAGAGTTGCCCGCGAACAAAGGCGACGATTCGTCCCGTGCGTGCGCCATGCCGGCCCCGATCAGCCCGCGCTATTCGGGCGCGAAGAAATCGCTGCCATGCAGATCAATCAACTCCAGCGCCTTGCCGCCGCCGCGCGCCACGCAGGTCAGCGGATCATCCGCCACCTGCACGTGCAAGCCCGTCTCTTCAGACACCAGTCGATCCAGATCGCGCAACAGCGCACCGCCGCCGGTAAGCACGATGCCGCGTTCGGCAACGTCCGAGCACAGCTCGGGCGGCGTCTGTTCGAGTGCGGATTTGACCGCCGCGACAATTCCGGCAAGTGGTTCGTGCAGTGCTTCAAGAATTTCGTTGGAGTTGATCGTGAACATGCGCGGTACACCCTCGGCCAGATTGCGGCCGGAGATTTCAATCTCCCTGACCTCGCTCTGCGGAAATGCGCAACCGATCTGCAGCTTGATCCGTTCGGCCGTGGCTTCACCAATCAAGGTGCCGTGGTTGCGCCGCACATAATTGATGATCGCTTCGTCGAAACGATCGCCACCAACCCGGGCCGACTGCGAGTAGACGATGCCATTGAGAGAAATCACCGCCACTTCGGATGTACCGCCACCGATATCCAGCACCATCGCGCCACGCGCCTCGTGCACGGGAATGCCGGCACCGATCGCGGCAGCCATGGGTTCCTCGATCAGGAACACGTCGCGGGCACCGGCGCCTTCGGCGGATTCCTTGATGGCCCGACGCTCGACCTGGGTCGATCCACACGGCACGCACACCAGTACGCGCGGGCTCGGTCGCAGGAAGCGCGACTTGTGCACCTGCTTGATGAAGTGCTGCAGCATCGCTTCGGTCATCGTG
>DATCWU010000056.1:0-1202 GCA_036566165.1 Rhodanobacter sp.
GCTTCAAGGTGTGGTGGCGCGGTCTCGGCATTGGATTTCCCGTTGCCAGCCTAATTACGCTAATCGTTGCTCATGGCAAGCTCACAGAAAACGGAATTACTTCGTGGGACAAGGACGATGGTTTCATTGTGGTGCACGAGCATATCGGGTGGGCTCGGGTAACGCTTGCACTTGTCGCGTTCGCTGTATTTTTTGTGCTCGTGGTCATTGGCAGCACAGCAAATATCTAACCGGTCATCCAAACTAACGTTTGAGCCGCACACCGCTCAATTCCAGCGCCAAGCGCCAAATCAGGGAGAACCATGAACTACATCGAACTTGCTTTGCTGGTGATCGGCGCGGTCGTCCTTGTCCTGGGTTACCGCAAGAACCAGCGCAATGTGCTTTTGGCGGGTGCCATGCTGCTTTTTCTGGCCGGGACGGTAGGGGACTTCAGTAGTGGCTTTATTGCTGGGATCACTGACACGTCAGCTGCACCGACGACTACCAGCAAGTAGTCGCGCGACCGGGCGTTAAAGGCGGCATTCCGATGGCCGCTCAGGAGGAATCCGCTCTAACGTGTCGGGGACAATGGCTGCACGACTACTCAAGCCACTCAGACTGTCTCTGACGCTGCGGTTCCTGATTTTGGCGGGCGTTTCGGTCGAACGGGGTACGCGGTTCACGCTAGCCTGAAAGCCGACAAGCGCAAGGCTTCCTTGTGTTGCGCTGGTCGGCTGATTTCGGTTGACTCAGGATGCTGTTGCCGGTGCTTCGGCATTGGCGCCGGTGCCGGTGGCGTCCACGGTCAAGGAGACGCGGCGGTTGCCGGCGCCAAGATCGTGGGTGGCGCCCGCGACCACCTGGCGGTTGCTGTCTTCCCCGTAGCTGACGGCGCGTACCTGGTCTTGCGCCAGGCCGCTGCTGATCAGCAGGTCACGCACGGCATTGGCGCGCTGCATGCCGAGCCGCTTGTTGTAGGCACGGGAACCGGCCGGGTCGGCGAAGCCTTCCACGGTGATCAGCACGTTGGGGTGGTACTTGCTGATCGTCGCCGCGAAGTCCTGCAAGCCTGGCAGGTCCTGATCGTTCAACGTAGCGCTATTGAAGGCGAAGTGCGCCACCGTGTCGATCCTGACCCGTCCTTGCATGCTGGTGATCTGGGCGTCGTACTTGGAGAACTGCGACTGCATCTGCTGCTTGATCTCGTCGATCTGCTGCTG
>DATCWU010000067.1:0-1483 GCA_036566165.1 Rhodanobacter sp.
GCTCAGGCGGGCTGAGCGCGCTGCGGGAGATATCGATGACCCGGCCGTATTGCTGGCCAAACTTCTGGTACGCAAACGCTTGATAGCGCATGACCACGTGGTTGCCGGGCTCGATGAAGCCGATGGCCCGACTGGGCACCAGCAATTGCGCCTGCAAGACGGATCCAGCCGGCAGGATGGACAGCAACGGCTGGCCCGCGCTGACCGTCTGGCCTTCCTTCAGCAACACTGCGGAAACGACGCCAGCGCGCCGCGCACGCAGGACGACCGCCCGCTGCATTTCGTTCTGCGCCATGGACTGGGTGACTGTGGCGATCTGACGCTGCGTGTCATTGGCCTTGCTGGCCGCATCCAGCGGTAGCTGCGCCAGTTGCTGTTGCGTGGTATCGAGCTGTTGTTGGCTGTCGAGTTGCTGGCGCACCAGTGCCTTGTATTGCGCCTGCGCATTCAGGGCGGCCGCCCGTTGTTGCTGGATCTGCAGTCCGGAGACATAGCCCTTGACGGCCAGCGGCTGCATGCGATCCAGCATCTGCTGATTACTGCTGACCTGCTGTTGTTGAATGGCCAGCTGCCCGGCTATTTGCGCAAGTTGCGCGTGCAGCAACGCGGTCTTGGCACGCAGGGCAGCGGCCTGCTGCAGTGACACTTGCTTCTGGTTGCGCAAATCGCCTTGCAAGCGGGTACGCTGCAGGTCCAGCTGTTGCCCCACCAACGCACGCGTATCGCCCAGCGCGGCGCTGTCCTGCTCACTGGAAAGTCTGAGCAGCAGATCGCCAGCCAGGACAACCTGGCCATCATGTACTGCCAAGCGGGTGATCGTTCCGGCACTGGGCGCGGCAACGTTGAGCAGGCCAGCACTTGGCACCAGTTGCCCGGTGACGGTCTCGCGCCGGGTGTAATGGCCGAAGCAGAGCATCAACAGGATGGCCGCAGCCAGCGTCACCGCCAACAGGGTCAGCAACCAGCGTGACAGCGGCGCCGCCACGATGATGCTCCCCAGCCAATCACGCTTGCGGGCATCAAGTACTTCCTTGCGAAACAATCCGTCTGGCAACGTCAACTGTCCTGAGGTGAGAACGGTGGTCGTGCTGTGGCAGACAAAACGTACGCCCGTGGCCGGCGTGCCGGTATGGGAATTCTTCACCCGCTGTGTAAGGATTTCGCCTGACCGTACGGCAGGGTTTGCCCGCCGGCCTCCTCTACGCCTGACCTTGCGCTGACCACCCGCAACGACTTTTATTGAGCCCGATGCCACGCATTGGTTAAGCTCCTCAGGTTTATTGCCTCTTGCCAGGCTTTTCCGGGAATCCTTTTGAGCGCCAGCGCCACGCAACCTGCCAGTCCGCATTCGGTCTTCGCCGCCATCCTGCTGGCGCTGATCGTCGCGGCGATGAATATCGGGCTGTGGTGGTGGGGCAACCTGCCGCACGGACCGGAGGATTGGCACGGCAAGATTGGCGGCTTTGCGCTGTCGGCGTTTCAG
>DATCWU010000131.1:0-1555 GCA_036566165.1 Rhodanobacter sp.
GGGCACTTTGGCCTGCCAACCCTCGCCGGCAACGTGGTTGGCGGCAGCCTGATCTTTGCGCTGATCAGTCATGCGCAGGTGCGCAGCGATAGTCATGCGGACCAGCTCGGCAGCCAGGAAGCGGTGGGATTCCCCACCACACCGCGCCATGCAAAACCCCAGAATAACTCGCACAAGGCTGACGCGGCTTCGGCAAAGCGCCAGCGGGCGGCGGCACGCGGCAAGCGGTGAACGGTCCAGCGATGACCGCAGTTGCACGCCGGGAAGAAACCCCGGGGCGGGCCTTGTCGTATGTGCGGGAGAAAGAGTAGGGCGGGCACTGCCCGCCGCACCTTGCGAGTCGTCACCGTACCTGCCGGGTGAGAAGAGCCGGCGGGCAGTGCCCGCCCTACACAGCCGCCAAGTACGTGTTGTGGGCGATGTCGGTCTAGTGCAGAGCCTGGAACGGCCACCCGCAGCGGTGTTCCTGATAGCATGACGGCCCGCGCTCGCAAGGCTGATAAGTTCTGGAGAGGTGACCGAGCGGTTTAAGGTAGCAGTCTTGAAAACTGCCGTAGGTGCAAGCCTACCGTGGGTTCGAATCCCACCCTCTCCGCCATAAACAAGCAGCGCCCCGCATGGGGCGCTGCTTGTTTATGCAGGGAACGCTGGGTGAGCACCCACTCGGTTACTCGACACATCCCTGTGTCTCGCCCTGCGGGCCAGCGGCGGCGCCCCTGTTCGCTTCGGCATCCTGCCTCCGCAGTCGACGAATTCGCCGGGAGCGAATTCGGACAGCCGCAGGCTGGCCCCGTAGCGCGCAGCGCGAAGGGGTGAGGCCCATGGATGGGCCGAGCAATCCCACCCTCTCCGCCATGGATACGCTACGCCGCGCTTGGGGCGTTTTGCGTTTCTGGCGCTGCCGGCTGGGTGATCTGCGGTCCTGCTTTCACTGATGCATGCACCTTCAACCCAACGTATGCTGTGCGGTAGGTGATGAGCCAAGGATGAGCCAAGGATGAGCATGAGTGAACCGGGATTGTTTTCCACGTTGTTGACACGCGCAGTCGGGGCGTTCTCCACGCGCTCCGCGGCAAAGGGAATGCAAGGCGAGTTGGGGGTTACGGTCCGCTACCGGATGACCCTGGTGGAGCAAGTTAGGCGTTGCCACGCGGAAGCGACTGCGCAGATGCGGTCGTTGCTGGACGCCTGCCGCGACCAGAACACCGACCAGGCGATCCAGTGTCTGCAGCAGTTCGCGGGCACGTTCCGCCAGCTCGGTCTGACTCGCAGCGTGCTGCTTTGCCCGTACTTGCGCTGGGGCTTGCAGCGCGATCACGTAGCCACCGTACAGTTCGAGTCCGCTTATCAGGATCTGATGCAGTCGACCCTGCTGATTGAGGTCATTTTGTCCGACTATCTCGGCTCGCCCTGGGATAGCGACCGCCAGCGACGTTTTGTGCATGTGGTGGTGCGCCTGGCGGCCTTGTTCAGTCGCGGTGTCAAGTTGGAGACCACGGCGCTGCTGCCGCTGTACCTGCCGCCGCGCCAGTACCGCTACGTGGTGGATTCCGGG
>DATCWU010000137.1:0-4733 GCA_036566165.1 Rhodanobacter sp.
AAGCACGGCATCAAGATGAGCGCGATGCCGGCGTGGGGAGCCACGCATGATGATCCGACGATCTGGAGCATGGTCGCGTTTCTGCAGAAGATGCACGCCATGACACCGGCGCAATACGAGGACATCGTCGCGCGCGCGCCAGCGGATGACGACATGCACATGGGCGAGGGCGGTCACAGTCATGGCGACGCTGACCAGGACGCGCACAGCCATGCTGCGTCGGCAGAAGGTGGCCATGCTCATGCCGATGGCGCGGCGACGGCGGAAAGCGTCACGAGTGCAGCCGCGACGACCGAAGCGCCGGTGTCGCTAGCCGGGTTGAAACCGAACACCGTGCCAGCGGCCGAGGCGGTGGCGCGGGCGTTCCAAGCGGCGTTGCAGCGCGGCGATCGCGCAGCCGTGCTCGCGCTGTTGGCGCCCGAGGTCACCGTCAGCGAAGGCGGTCACACGCAGTCGCACGACGAGTACGCAAGCGGCCACCTGGACGAGGACATTGCGTTCCTGAAAGATGCGACGATCACGCCGATCTCGCTTGGCTCGATGCCAATGGGCGATACTGCGATGGTCGGCAGTGCAAGCACCATCCGGACGGTTGCCGGAAGCAAGCCTGTCACCTTGCTCAGCCGCGAAATGCTCACGCTGAAGCAAGCCAGCGGTGGCTGGAAAATCGTGACCATCCAGTGGCAATCCACGCCAGTATCGGGGGAAACACCATGAAGCACTTGTTTGCGCGGTTGCTCGGCGCCCTGGTACTGGGTATTGCGCTATCGCCCGCCGTGGCGCTGGCCGCCGCGGCCACGACGCACGCGGTCGAGGTCTATCACGATCCAGCGTGCGGTTGCTGCGTCCACTGGATGCGTTATATGCAGATGCAGGGTTATGTGGTGACGGCGCACGCGAATTCATCAATGGCGACGGTCAAGGCGCGCCTGGGCGTGCCGGCTGGTGCCGCGTCCTGCCATACCGCGAAGATCGGCGGCTACGTGATTGAAGGCCACGTACCGGCGCAGGATATCCGCCGCCTGCTGGCCGAACGCCCGGACGCAATTGGCCTGGCGGCGCCGGGCATGCCGATGGGTTCACCCGGCATGGAGATGGGGGCGCCCGAGCGCTACGACGTACTGTTGCTCGAGCGGGATGGCACCGTTCGCGTCTACGCCACGCACGGTCCCGAAGCGTGACTGATGCGATGCACGGGCGAGTAATGTCATGCGGTCTTGTCGAGCTGCCAACTTGATGCGGGTCAAACCCAATACTGGCGTATCTGGATAAGGTGGCTGTCGCATGAAACGCGCATTCCACATCCGCCCCGTCACCCGTCGACGTCTGGCCTGGCTGGTCGCCTTGCTGCTGTTGTGCCAGCAGGTGGCGGTGGCGGCCTATGCCTGTCAACTCCCGTCACCAACAGTCGCTAGGGCGGCAGCAGTCATGTCGGCAACCGCGCCGGCCATGATGGATGACAGCTGTGTGGGAATGCCTGATGTGCCGCCCAGTCCGTTGTGCAAATACCACTGCGCGCCGGAGCATGCCACGCAAGTCACCGTGCAGGCGACCTCGGTGCCGCTCAATACGTTGACTGCCGTACCGCCGGTGTTGCTGTCGGTCGCCATCGTGGCGCTGCAATCGGAGCGAATCCGAACGCGGCGCGAGCATTGGCGAACACCACCGCCCGTGCCCAGACTGTTGTTCTGCTCACTCCTGATTTGAACCGCTCCGCCGTGCCCTGACGCAAGTTGCGGCGTGCCTGCGGGTAACGCCGCGATCACGGATTGAAGGAGTGTTCACCATGTTTTCGATCCTCATTGCCCGCCGCCGACTGGTCGCGGGCCTCATGGCGCTGCTTGGCGCCGCCACGGTGGTGACGGCTTATGCCCTGGAGCCGCCGTTGACATTTGCCGTGGCCGTCCAGCGTGGCCTGGCGCGCGCGCCACAGCTTGCTGCGCAAGATGCCGGTCTCGTCGCCGCGCAGGAGGAAGCGGCCCGCGCCGGCCAATTGCCTGATCCGGCGCTGACCTTCGGCGTGGCCAACTATCCGGTGACGGCACCGGGGGCTTTCAGCATGCAGGCGGACAGCATGACGATGCGCACCGTCGGTGTGATGCAAACCATTCCGTCGCGTGCGGCGCGTGCCGCCGAGCGCAGGCTGGCCAGCGCGCAGATCGATGCGGCAGCGGCCAATCGCGTGGCCACCACGCAGACCGTGCAGGAGCGTGTCGCCGATGCCTGGATTGAGGTCTGGGCCGCCGAGCAGGCGCGATCGCTCCTGGTCGAGTTGCGCGACGAAAGCGCCTTGGCGGTGAAGACCACCCAGGCCCGTCTGCACGGCGGTGACGGCAGCGCACCCGAGGCATTGGCCGCGCGCGCTGCGGCTTCCCTGCTCGACAACCGGTTGGACGCTACCGACGCCGAAGTCGCCGCGGCGCGCGCCGGTTTGCAGCGTTGGGTGGGGCCCGATATCGGCGCGCTTGGCGCAGCGCCGGACTTTGCGCGTTTGCCGGTCAGCGCACAAAACCTGCAGCAATCCGTCGACGCCCAGGCGCCCATGCAGATGTGGGCAGCACGCGAGCAGGTGGCGCAGGCTACGCTCGACCAGGCGCGCGCGACGAAGCATCCAGACTGGAACGTGAGCGCCGAGTATGGCCACCGCGCGGCAGGGTTGTCGGACATGCTCATGCTGCAGGTTAGCGTCAGCCTGCCACTGTTTACCAGCAATCGCCAGGATCGCGGCATCAGCGCGAAACAAACGCTGCGTGACGCAGTGCAGGCTGACCACGAGAACGCGCGGCGTGCCCAGAGTGAAGCGGTGGCGCGCGCCAGCGCGACATGGCAAGGCTGGAACCGCCAGATCGAGCGCTATCAGGGAACGCTGCTGCCGCTGGCCCGTGATCGCGCACAAACCGCACTGGCCAGCTATCGCGGGGGCGGCGCACTGCAAGCGTGGCTTGATGCCCGTCGCGACGAGATTGAACTGCGTCTGGGCTATGCCGACGCGCTCGCCTCGCGCGCACGGCTGTGGGTGGCACTGGCCTACCTGTTGCCGGCGGAGGTGACGCCATGAATCGGGCGTGGTCCATCTTCGCTGCCATCCTGCTCGCGGCGGTACTGCTGCTTGCCGGTTACCTCGGTGGCCGACACCAGAGTGCGACGGCGCCAAGCGCTGCGAACACGCCGGCTTCTGCCGCGGACAGCGCCGGGAAAGTCCTGTACTGGTACGACCCGATGCTGCCGGAGCAACACTTTCCCAAACCCGGCTTGTCTCCGATGGGCATGGAGATGGTGCCCAAGTATGCCGACACCGATGCGGCGCAGGCTGGGGTCAGTATTGATCCGCGCACCGTCGAAAACCTTGGCCTGCGCACTGTGGTAGTGCAACGCCGGGTACTGGACCGCAGCTTGCGCGTACCGGGCACGATAGGCTGGGACTTGCGGCAGGCAACCACGGTGAGCGCGCGTGCCGATGGCATCGTGACCCACCTGGATGTACGCGCGCCATTTACCACGGTGGTTACCGGCCAGCCGCTTGCAGAACTGCTCTCTGCGCAGTGGAGCAGCGCCCTTGCCGAATACGCAGCGTTGCTGCAGGCCCGCTCACCCGACGCGCAGGCCTTGCGTGCAGCTGCCCAGCAACGACTGTTGGTGCTGGGTTTGACCGAGAGCGACATCCGCACTGCCGGGCGTGGCCACGGCACAAAGTCCACGGTCACCCTGCGTGCACCGCAGGCTGGCGTGGTAGTGACGATCGACGTGCGTGAAGGCCAACGCGTCAACGCTGGCCAGACCTTGATGACCCTGAATGGTCTGTCGACGGTATGGGTGGAGGCCGAACTGCCGCAGGCGGACGGTGTCGGCGTCGCCGCCGGTACACCAGTTACGGCAACGGTGGATGCGCAACCCGGGCGAATTTTTCACGGCACCGTCGAGGCGCTGTTGCCGCAGGTGGAGACGGTGAGTCGCACGCGGCGCGCCCGCATCGTGCTGCACAATCCTGACGCGACACTGGCACCGGGCATGTTTGCCACGGTCACCCTGCACCCGGCGGCGGGGAGCGCCGTGCCCGTGGTGCCGGACGGTGCGGTGATCGATACCGGTGCCGCGACGCGGGTGATCGTCGCCGACAGCAACGGCCATTTCCATCCGCTCGTGGTGCGTACCGGTCACTCGGCGGACGGCTATACGGCCATTCTCTCCGGGCTGCAGGGTGGCGAGCGCGTCGTGGTGTCCGGTCAGTTTCTGCTCGACTCGGAAGCCAGCCTGTCTGGCGCGCTGGAACGATTGAGCACCCCAGCTCCCGCGGACACGACGCCAGCCCCCGCCGGCAGCGCGCCACCGCCCATGCCGCCCATGCCGGACATGCCTGGGGGGCAGCCATGATCGGTGCCGTGATCCGGTGGTCGATCGTCCATCGGATTTTCGTTCTGTGCGCAGCGTTGGTGCTGGCGCTTGCCGGCACATGGTCGATCCTGCACACGCCGCTGGACGCCTTGCCTGACGTGTCCGATACGCAGGTCATCATCCGCACCAGCTGGCCCGGTCAGTCGCCGCAGATCGTGGAAGATCAGGTGACGTATCCGCTGGCCACGACCATGTTGTCGGTGCCTGGTGCCACGACCGTACGCGGTTATTCGTTCTTTGGTGACTCCTACGTTTATGTGCTGTTCGACGAGAGTACGGATCTCTATTGGGCGCGCTCGCGTGTGCTGGAGTATTTGAGCCAGGCGCGCGCGCAGCTGCCG
>DATCWU010000160.1:0-1097 GCA_036566165.1 Rhodanobacter sp.
GGCGCCGACATGTTCTTCATGTACGCCACCATGCTGATTGCCGTGCCCACCGGCGTGAAGGTGTTCAACTGGGTGGCCACGATGTGGGGCAGCTCGATGACGTTCGAGACGCCGATGCTGTTTGCGATCGCGTTCGTCGTCCTGTTCAGTATCGGTGGCTTCTCCGGCCTGATGATGGCGCTGGTTCCGGCTGACTTCCAGTATCACGATACCTACTTCATCGTCGCGCATTTTCACTACGTGCTGGTGACGGGCGCACTGTTCGCAATCCTTGGTGCGGCCTACCTGTGGATGCCGAAGTGGTCCGGGCACATGTACAGCGAGTTCTGGGGCAAGATGCACTTCTGGAACAGCCTGATCTGGGTGAACGTGCTGTTCTTCCCGCAACACTTCCTGGGCCTGGCCGGCATGCCGCGGCGCATTCCCGATTACAACGTGGCATTTGCCAACTTCAACATGATCAGCTCCATTGGTGGCTTCCTGTTCGGCGCCACGCAGTTGATCTTCCTCGGCGTGCTGATCCACTGCGTGTTCTTCTCCAAAAAGAAGGCTACGGACCGGGTGTGGGAAGGGGCCAAGGGCCTGGAGTGGACCGTGCCGTCGCCGGCACCGTTCCATACGTTCTCCATTCCGCCAGTGATCGCTGGCAATGCCTCGGCGCACGGTCACATGGGTGACTGATCGACCATGCGCGAACCGATCACACCACCGGTGCTCGATGAGCATGCGGCCCAGCGGCGGCGCAAGGGTGTGCGTCGCACGGTGACCGTGCTGGTGGTGGTAGTTGCGGTGTTTTACCTGATCGCGTTCATGCAGATCATCATGATGAAGTAGATGTAGAAGGTCGGTGGTTGCGCTGCGGCTTATTGCAGACGCACTGCCCGGTATGCAGTTCCCCGTGCATCACGGCGGGGTGAGTTGTCAGGAAATCCACGGGGTTCGCCATGGGTCAGCAACACGACGTTTACTTTGTTCCAGTCAAGAGTTATTGGCCGATCGTGGCCGCCCTGGTCATGTTCATTACGGTGTTTGGTGCCGCGCACTGGATGAATGCGCTGAACAGCGCGGACGACACCAGTTTTGGCAAGATCGTGCTG
>DATCWU010000161.1:0-15285 GCA_036566165.1 Rhodanobacter sp.
CCGCCGCCCGCAACCCCCCATGGCAAGCCATGAACGCCGCAGCGTTGTGGTGCGTGGTGCCGGCGGCAGGCCGCGGCACGCGGGTCGGCGGGCAGGTGCCCAAGCAATATCTGCCACTTGCCGGCCAGCCGTTGCTCTGGCACACCTTGCAGCGTCTGGCCGTCCAGCCACAGATAGCCGGTTTGCTCGTGGTGTTGGACGCGGTTGACGCACATTGGCCGGGTTGGACCACGTGCAAGGGCACACCGATAGTCACCACCACCGGTGGTGTCGAGCGCTGTGATTCCGTATTGGCAGGGCTGGACGCACTGCCCGAGAGTGTCCGCGCTGGGGATTTCGTACTGGTGCACGATGCCGCGCGACCGTGCGTGCGAACGTCCGACATCACGCGCCTGATCGAGCTGGCCGCGCGCGGTGATGGCGGCCTGCTCGGTGCGCCGCTGCGCGACACGCTCAAGCGCGCGGACGGGCACGGTTGCAGCATTCTCACCGAGCCGCGCGAGCTGCGCTGGCGTGCCTTCACGCCGCAGCTGTTTCGGCGCGGGCAGCTGACCGCTGCGCTGCGCGCTGCAGCACACGAGGGCGTGATCGTCGGTGACGAAGCCATGGCGATGGAACGCGCCGGCTTCGCGCCCTTGCTGGTGGAAGGTGCCGAGGACAATCTCAAGATCACCACGCCGGCGGATTTCGTGCTGGCCGAATTTCTGCTTGGGAGGACGACGTGATGCGGGTGGGCACCGGGTTTGATGTGCACGCGTTTGGCGCCGGCGATCACGTCACCCTCGGTGGCGTGCGCATTGTCCACGAGCGTGGACTGGTGGCGCACTCCGATGGCGATGTGGTGATCCATGCGCTGTGCGATGCGATCTTCGGCGCGCTGGCGCTGGGCGACATCGGCACCCACTTTCCGCCAACCGATGCGCGCTGGCGTGACGCCGACAGCCGCAACTTCCTGCGTCATGCAGCGGCGCTGATGCGCGAGCGTGGCTACCGGCTCGGCAATGCCGACGTCACGGTAATTGGCGAGGCACCAAAGATTGCTGCGCACACCGCACTGATGTGCGAACGCCTGGCGGCCGACCTTGGCGTTGCGCCGGATCGCATCAGCGTCAAGGCCACCACCACCGAGCGCCTCGGCTTTCTCGGCCGTCGCGCTGGCCTCGCGGCGCAAGCAAGCGTTTTGCTGGAGCACGCATGACTGAAGTGGAAACCCAGGCGGTATTGCGCTTGCGCGAGCGCCTGGAAACCATCACGGCATTGTTCGCCATGCACCCGGCGGGCGCGCTGTCGGCGGCCACCCAGGCCGCATTGCGCGCGCAGCTCGCGGATCTGCATCCGGCGGATATCGCCTTCATTCTTGAAGCGTTGCCGCTGGATGAGCGACTGGCCGCGTGGCAGCTGGTAAAGGCTGGCGACGACGGCGACATTCTGCTGGAAGTGTCCGACGCAGTGCGTGAATCGCTGATTGCGGACATGGATCATCACGAAATCCTGGCCGCTGCCGAGACGCTGGATGCGGACGAGCTGGCGGATCTGGTCGACGACCTGCCCAGGGCGATGCTGCCGGAGTTGATGGCAGGCCTGGATACGCAGCAGCGTGCGCAGGTGCAGTCGGCGCTGTCCTATCAGGATGATCAGCTGGGCGCGCTGATGGATTTCGAGATGGTCACCATTCGCGAGGATGTCAGCCTCGAAGTGGTGTTGCGCTACCTGCGGCGCTTTGCCGAGCTGCCGGCGCAAACCGACAAGCTGTTCGTGGTCAATCAGGACAACTTGCTGACCGGCGTATTGCCGCTGCATTGGTTGCTGGTGAACTCGCCGGAGCGCATGGTCAGTGCGGTGATGGCGCCGGACGTGAACACGTTCCACCCCACTGACGACGCCTATGAAGCCGCCCAGGCGTTTGAGCGCTACGACCTGGTGACCGCGCCCGTGGTGGATACCACCGGGCATCTGCTCGGACGTATCACCATTGATGCGATGGTCGACGTGATCCGCGAGCAAAGCGAGAGTGAAGTACTCAGCCGTGGCGGTCTGCGCGAAGAGGAGGACATTTTCGCCTCGGTGTGGAAATCGCTGCGCAACCGTTGGGCCTGGTTGGCGATCAATCTGATGACCGCGTTCATCGCGTCACGCGTCATCAGCGTGTTCGAAGGCTCGATTCGCGAGCTGGTCGCGCTTGCGGCGCTGATGCCGATCGTGGCTGGTATCGGTGGCAACTCCGGCAACCAGACCATCACCATGATTGTGCGCGCGCTCGCGCTCAAGCAGATCAGCGTTGCCAGCGCACGCCGCCTGTGGCGCAAGGAACTGATCGTGGCGCTGCTCAATGGTGTGGCGTGGGGTGGCGTGATCGGCCTGGCCGCATGGTGGCTGTACGACAGCTGGGCGTTGGGCCTGGTGATGGCCGCGGCGATGGCACTCAATCTTTTGCTGGCGGCGTTTTGCGGCGTAGGCATTCCCATGTTGATGACCCGCTTTGGTCGCGACCCGGCCATCGGGTCCAGCGTGCTGATTACGGCCATGACCGACAGCGGCGGCTTTTTCATCTTCCTTGGTCTGGCGACTGTTTTTCTGGTGTAGCGCCGGGCAGCAGAGCGTCTGCTATGGCGCATGGACCCGGTGCAACCGGTGGAGCGAATGATGGGCGAACCCGGAGCCGTACCAATGATTGCAGCGTCCAGCGAACTGCCACGTGCCTACGGTGGGCCGGTGCTGCGCGCAACGCTGCGCGCGACTGCGGAAGATTTTCGGGTCGAGGAAATCCTTGGCTACGATGCCGATGGTCACGGTGAGCATGTGCTGTTGTGGGTGGAAAAGCGTGACGCAAACACCGATTGGGTCGCGCGTGAGCTGGCGAAGTTTGCGGGCGTGCCACCGGTTGCCGTGGGCTATGCGGGCTTGAAGGATCGGCACGCCGTCACGCGACAGACCTTTTCCGTGCAGCTCGCTGGCAAGCCCGATCCGGACTGGTCAACGCTCGGTTGTGCAGGGGTCGCCGTGCTGGCGGCGACCCGGCATTCGCGCAAGCTCAAACGCGGCGCGTTGCGTGGCAATCGCTTTGTGCTGACATTGCGTGACGTGCAGGGCGATCCGGCTGCGGCCGATGCACTGCTGGCGCAGATCGCCGCCCGCGGTGTACCGAATTATTTTGGCGAACAACGGTTTGGCCGCGCTGGCAACAACGTGGCGCAGGCGCGCGCGATGTTTGCTGGACGCCGGGTGGAGCGCAACCAGCGCTCGATGTTGCTATCGGCTGCACGCTCGCAGATCTTCAACGACGTGTTGGCCACGCGCGTCGAGCGCGGCGTGTGGGATACCGCACTGGACGGGGAAATCTGGTCGCTGGCCGGTTCGCACTCCTGGTTTGGTCCCGAGCCATATACTGCCGCCCTGGCCGAGCGCCTGGCGCGCGGGGACATTCATCCGTCCGGTCCGTTGTGGGGCCAAGGCGAGTCACCCAGCACCGGCCAGGCCGGTGCACTCGAGCGTGCGGTCGGCGTAACGCACGCCGATCTCGTGCAGGGGTTGAGCGCGGCGCGCATGGATCAGGATCGGCGCGCGTTGCGGTTGCTGCCGCACGACCTGAAGTGGCGCTGGCTCGACGCCCGCACGCTGGAGCTGGTGTTTGACCTGCCCGCTGGCAGCTATGCGACTGTTGTCGTGCGCGAGTTGGTGGGGTAGCCCGCGCGTAGCAGGACCAGCACGGCGCCGGTACCGCCGAGCGCCGGTGGCGCCGAGGCAAACGCCAGCACATCGGCACTGTCGCGCAGGAAGCGATCCGTCAGCTGCTTCAGTACCGGGCCGCGTGCGCCGGAGCGCAGACCCTTGCCGTGCACCACGCACACGCAGCGCCACCGGCGTTGCCGTGCGCCGGTGAGGAACGCGGCGAGATTGGCGTGCGCTGCGGCTGCGGTCAGCTGATGCAGATCCAGCTCGCCTTGCACTGGATAGTGTCCGCGTCGAAGTTGGCGCAACAGCTTGGTGGCACAGCCGGTGCGCAGGTAACTCAGCTGTTCCGCTACAGCGGGCAGCGTGGGGTTGAACGGCAGGTCGGACCACCTGCTGCGTGCGTCATCGACCTCGCCACGCCGCCGCTTTGGCAGCGGACGCGCGCGTGCCAATGGTGGTGTGCTGGCGGCGAGTGGACGCACGGCACCGACCACCGTGCGGAACAGCTGGCTGTCCTCGTTGGCGATGGGCGGTGGCGGGACTCGTTTCATCCGTTCATGCTAGCCAATGCCGAAACAGCCTGCGTCGTGCATGGCTGGGAGTCCGTTGCAAGTGAAACCCGCCCCACCGTCGAGTAGACTTCCAGCCTGGCAACGCGCTGGCCATCGGCGCGTTCGCGTTCGATTCCCTGCGGAGCAACATGCGAGTTCTGGTCAGCAACGACGACGGCGTGGATGCACCGGGCATTCACGTGCTCGCCGAACGCCTGCGCGCGGTCGGGGAGGTGACGGTGGTGGCGCCGGATCGCGACCGTTCAGGGTCAAGCAATTCGCTGACCCTGGATGCGCCATTGCGCGTGTTGCCGATGGGCCATGGGTACTTCCGCGTGGCGGGTACGCCAACCGATTGTGTGCATTTGGCACTCGCCGGCCTGCTCGACCATGAGCCGGACATGGTCGTGTCCGGGATCAACAACTCGGCCAACCTTGGCGATGACGTGATTTATTCGGGCACGGTTTCGGCGGCGATGGAAGGGCGTTTTCTCGGGTTGCCGGCGATTGCCGTGTCACTGGTGAGCACGGATCACACCGGCGTGCATTATGACTCGGCGGCGCAAGCGGTATTGTTGCTGATGCGGCGCTTGCTGGTCGATCCGCTGCCGGCGGACACGATCCTGAATGTGAACGTGCCGGATCTCCCGTGGGCTGAAATCCGCGGTTTTGAAGTAACCCGGCTTGGGCGTCGGCATCGTTCGGCACCGTCCATCGAGCAGACTGATCCTCGCGGGCGCCCGATCTGGTGGATCGGACCGGCTGGTGAGGTGGACGATGCAAGCCCTGGCACGGATTTCAACGCGGTGCGCCGCGGGTTTGTTTCAGTGACGCCCATACACGTTGACCTGACTCGCTTCCAGGCGCTGGAGAAGGTCAGCAGCTGGATGCAGGGTCTGGGTGACGACATGGTTGGGGAACGTGCCACCGATGATGAGGTAGCCGAGCGATGAACGGGGTTTATCCACTGCCGCCGGCGCAACTGCGTGGGAAGGGCGTGACCTCCCAGCGTGCGCGCGACCGCCTTGCGCTTACCTTGCAGGAAGCCGGCATTGCCGATCTGCGCGTGATCGATGTCATCCGCAATCTGCCCCGGCATCACTTCATTGATCAGGCCTTGCACTCCCATGCGTATGAGAACAATGCGCTGCCGATTGGTCATGGTCAGACTATTTCCCAACCTTGGGTGGTGGCACGCATGACCGAGGCATTGCTGGAGTTTGGCGTGCCGCAAAAAGTGCTGGAGATCGGCACCGGTTCGGGTTATCAGGCCGCAGTGCTGGCCGCTTTGGTGCCGCAGGTGTTCACGGTGGAACGCATTGAGGAGTTGCTGCGCCAGGCGCGCCGGCGCTTTCGCCAGCTGGGGCTGACCAACGTGCGCACGCGGCATGATGATGGCAAGCTCGGCTGGGCCGCTGAGGCCCCGTTTGACGGTATCATCCTGACTGCGGCGGGCGACACGATTCCCAGCCGCATCCTCGACCAGTTGAGCCCGACCGGCGTGCTGGTGGGTCCGGTCGGCTCGCCGAGCCGGCAAACGTTGATACGCATGCGTGGCGACGGCCACGGTGACTTTGTGCAGGAGGAACTTGGCGCGGTCAGCTTCGTACCCCTGCTGGGTGGGATTGGCTGATGCAATTATTCGGGAAGCTTTACGCCCACGCGCTGGGGTGGGCGAGCGCGCCGCGGGCCGCGTATTACCTGTGCGGACTCAGTTTCGTCGAGGCTTTCATCTTCCCGGTAATGCCCGAGGTCATGCTGGCGCCCATGATGCTGGCCAGGCGTGCCAAGGCGTTTTTCTACGCGAATATTTCACTGTTGTTTTCATTGCTGGGCGCCCTGGTCGGCTACGCGTTGGGGCATTGGGCGTACGAATGGGTGCGACCGCTGTTCAGCGTCCACATGCAGGCAACCGTCACCACCTGGGTGGAAACGCTGCGGCTGGACATGGACCAGCACTGGCTGACCATGCTGGGGGCGTTGACGCTGGCAGCGTTGCAACCGGTGATCCCGATGAAGTTTGTTACCTGGGCCGCGGGCATCGTCGGCGTTCCACTGATGCCATTCCTGGCGTGCATGGCGGTGGGCCGCGGCAAACGTGTGTGGCTGCTGGCGTTGTTGATCCGTCTGTTTGGTGAACGCGCCGAGCACATGCTGCGCAAGAATATTGAATGGATCGGCTGGGTCGCGCTGGCGTTGCTTGGCGGGTTGGTAGTCTGGCTCTGGTTACGCTGAGTGACCGCGGCAGGCAGCCCATGAAAAACCCCGCCTGCCTCGGTATGCTGTCGCGCATGGATCGATATTTTCAATGGCCGCTGATGGCGGCCGTGTCGTTGGTACTGGCCGCGTGCGGCACGATGCGTAGTTCCGTTGTAATCGAGCCGGCGGCCGGGGCTTCGCATCGGCCCGCTCTGGCGTCGGCGGCGACGAGTGCGCGCACACCGATTCCCGGCGGCATGTATACGGTGCTCAAGGGCGACACGCTGTATTCAATCGCGTTTCGTAACGGCGTGGATTTTCGCGACTTGGCGCAGTGGAACCAGGTCGCGGAGCCATACACCATCTGGCCCGGGCAACGCTTGCGTTTGTCGCCAGGCACCCACGCGCCGTCGGCTGCAGTTGCGCCGACGCGGCCGGCGGTGGCACCAGTATTTGAACCAGTGGCGCCATCAACGTCGACGCATGCGCCCGCGGGTTCGGTGGTGGCGCCACCCGTGGCAGCAAGCTCAGGCGCGCGTTCAGCGGGTGCTGCAGCGTCAGGTGTGCCGCCGATGGCGGCGGCTTCGGCCGGCGTCGTACCCGTCGCGGGCGTGCCCGCACCGGCGGCGGTACCGAAGCCAACGGCGCCGGCTGTGGTGCCGAGCGCACCATCACGTGCCGTCAATGGCCTGGCGTGGCGCTGGCCGGCAGCCGGTGCGGTGGTGAAGCGATTCCGGAGTACGGATGCGATTCCCGGGATCGAGATCTCCGGAAAGTCAGGCGAACCCGTGCGTTCAGCCGCCGATGGCGTGGTGGTTTACAGCGGCAACGGCCTGGTCGGCTACGGTGAGTTGGTGATCATCAAGCACAGTGACAGCTTGCTGTCCGCTTACGGTCACAATCGCACCCGGCTGGTCAAGGAGGGCCAGCGCGTCAGCGCCGGCCAGCAAATTGCCGAGATGGGTGCCACTGGCGCTGCGCGCAATGGGCTGGAATTCCAGATTCGCAAGGATGGCAATCCGGTCGACCCGCTGGCCTACTTGCCGCCGCGCTAGGTGATCCGCAAGTCGCCGCGGGCGATGGCAGCGCACGACACCGCGAAATGGGCCGTTGCACGTGGCCGCCGCCGCACGCTCGTCATGCTGGCGGTTGCCCGGACCGGGCACCGGGTTACGCGTTGGGCAGAATGAACCCGGCCACGACGTGTCGGCCCTCGCTGGCCAGCAGGTTGTAGGTGCGTGCGGCGGCAGCGTTGTCCATCACTTCCACGCCGACGCCTTGGCGCAGAAAGCCGGCCATGAATGCGGCGGCGGGAAAGACCTGGTGTTCACCCGTACCCAGCACTACCAACTCTGGCTGCAACTCCAGCAACGTGGCGACATGGCTCGCGTCGAGTAGCGCCGCGTTGTCGACCGGCCAGTTTTCGATCGCCCGATCCGGGGCAAGCAGGAAACTGCGCGCGAGGTCGCGATCCACCAGCGTCACGTGATGGGCGTCGACACGGCGCACGAACAGATAGCCTTCGGGGCGGTCGAGGGTGAGGTCCATCAGCGTGGCAGCGCAATTTTCGGTTCGTCGACGTTGCGACGAAACAGCACCACGACGTGACCAATCTGGTGCACGGTCTCCGCATGGGTACCGACGGCCAGTGCATCCAGCTGGAGCTGGCGCTCGTCCTTGTTGCCGCCAGACAGTTTCACCTTGACCAGCTCGTGATGGCTCAGTGCGAGGTCCAGCTCTTTGACCACTGCGGCCGTGGCGCCTTTGGCGCCGAGCAGGATGAGCGCGCTCTGGTCGTGCGCCAAACCGCGCAGGTAGCGATTCTGTGAAGTGGAGAGAGCCATGTGACAGTTGCTCACGCACGTAAATGAACGACCAAGGTTATCATGCGCTGCACTTACGGATGAAAAAAGCGGCCACTTCGACCGTCGCCGAGCCAGTCAGCGATGACGGGGCCGCTTTCCCGGTATCCTGTCACTTCGTAACACGGCAGTTTTTCCCATGACCCGCAGCAAAAGCAGTGCTGGCTGGCTGCGCGAGCACTTCAACGACGAATTTGTGAAGAAGGCGCAGTCCGAGGGCTTGCGCTCGCGCGCAGTGTACAAACTGGAAGAGTTGATCGAGCGCGACCGACTGCTCAAGCCTGGCATCACCGTCGTTGACCTCGGCGCTGCGCCGGGCAGCTGGTCGCAATTGGTGCGTGAACGTCTGGGTGACAGCGGCAAGGTCATCGCGCTGGATATCCTGCCCATGCAAGGCATCGTCGGGGTGGATTTCCTGCAGGGCGATTTTCGTGAGGAGACAGTGCTGCGCGAGCTGGAAGCGCGGTTGCATGGTCAGAGTGTTGATCTTGTACTGTCCGATCTGGCCCCCAATATGAGTGGTGTAGGCCTGGCTGACCAAATCCGTGCCATGGCGCTGGCCGAGCTGGCCCTGGATTTCAGCCGGCAATGGCTCAAGCCCGGCGGCTCGTTCCTTATCAAGTTGTTCCAGGGAGCTGGCTTCGATGATTATCTGCGTGGGTTGCGCAAGGAGTTCACCCGCGTAACCATGCGTAAACCCAAGGCCTCGCGCGCACGTTCACGCGAGGTATACGCGTTGGCCGTTGGTCGCAAGCCATCCACCAAGTTACCCGGCGAGAACCGTGCATGAACGAAACAGCTAAAAATGTGTTGCTCTGGGTCATCATCGCGGTGGTGTTGTTCACCGTGTTCCAGAGCTTCAGCCCACGCAATGCTGGCTCGTCGGAACTGCCGTACAGCGGGTTCGTGCAGAGTGTGGACAACGGCAACGTCGCCACCGCGGTCATCAGCGCAGACCAGCCGGCTACCATCAGCGGCAAGCTGAAAGACGGCAGCCCGTTCCGCACGGTTGCCCCGATGCTCGGCTTCTCCACCAATGCGGTGGTCAAGCAGATGCAGGACAAGGGCGTCGAAGTGCGGCAGACCCCGTCGGAGGGTTTCTCGTTGATGGGCCTGCTCATCAGCTGGTTGCCGGTGTTGTTGATTGTGGGTGTATTCATCTGGTTCATGCGGCAGATGCAGTCCGGTGGTGGCGGGCGCGGCGCGATGAGCTTCGGGCGCTCGCGGGCCAAGCTGCAGGGCGAGGATCAGGTCAAGGTCAACTTCACGGATGTCGCCGGTTGTGATGAGGCGAAGGAGGAGGTTGGCGAGCTGGTCGAGTTTCTGCGTGATCCTGGCCGCTTCCAGAAACTGGGTGGCAAGATTCCGCGTGGCGTGTTGATGGTAGGTCCACCTGGCACCGGCAAGACATTGCTGGCCAGAGCCATCGCTGGCGAGGCGAAAGTGCCGTTTTTCTCGATCTCCGGTTCCGACTTCGTCGAGATGTTTGTTGGTGTCGGTGCCAGTCGCGTGCGCGACATGTTCGAACAGGCGAAGAAACACGCGCCGTGCATCATTTTCATCGACGAAATCGATGCGGTCGGGCGTCACCGTGGCGCAGGCCTTGGCGGTGGGCACGACGAGCGTGAGCAGACGCTGAACCAGTTGCTGGTGGAGATGGATGGCTTTGAAGGCACTGAAGGCGTCATCGTCATCGCCGCGACCAATCGCCCGGACGTCCTGGATCCCGCCTTGTTGCGGCCAGGTCGCTTTGACCGGCAGGTGATGGTGGGCTTGCCCGACGTGCGTGGTCGCGAGCAAATTTTGAAAGTGCACATGCGCAAGGTGCCCACGGCCAGTGATGTCGACGCCATGGTGATTGCGCGTGGCACGCCAGGCTTCTCCGGTGCCGATCTGGCCAATCTGGTCAACGAGGCGGCGCTGTTTGCCGCGCGTGAGAACGCGCGCGAAGTGCGTATGGGCCATCTGGACCGCGCGCGCGACAAGATTCTCATGGGTGCCGAGCGGCGTTCCATGGCCATGAGTGAAGATGAGAAGAAACTGACCGCGTACCACGAAGCCGGGCACGCGATCGTCGGTCGCCTGGTGCCGGAGCACGACCCCGTCTACAAAGTCACGATCATCCCCCGCGGCCGGGCGTTGGGCGTCACCATGTATCTCCCCGAGGGCGACAAGTACAGCATCAATCGCGTCGCGATCGAGTCGCAGCTGTGCTCGTTGTACGGTGGCCGGGTATCCGAAGAATTGATCTTTGGCGCAGACAAGGTCACCACCGGTGCATCCAACGACATCGAACGGGCCACGAAGATGGCGCGCAACATGGCGACCAAATGGGGCTTGTCCGACGAACTCGGCCCGATTACCTACGGTGAGGATGAGGACGAAGTGTTCCTCGGGCGCTCGGTGACCCAGCACAAGAGCATCTCCAATGAGACCGCGAGCAAGATCGACGAGGTGGTGCGCAGCATTCTCGATCGCGCCTACGCGCGCTCCAGGGAATTGCTTACGGCCAACCTCGACAAGCTGCACGTGATGGCCGAGGCGCTGCTGCAGTATGAAACCATTGACGCGCATCAGATCGACGACATCATGGCTGGACGGCAGCCGGGGCCACCGGAGGACTGGATCAAGGACGCGGCCAGAAACGGCGTGCCGCCACCCCCACCGCCGCGTGGGGACTCTGGATCACCCGTGGGCAAGGTAGGCGATCCGGCCACCCAGAACCGCGACCGACTGGATGGCTGATTGCGGATTGGACGGCTATTTGCGTTGCCGCAAAACGACGGTCGCGCACGGGTGTGAGCGTGATATCGGTGCGCCATGCGGTGCCGTTCGAGACCGTTCGTTCAACACGGTGGGCGGTGCGTGGAGGCCTCTTGGGAAAGGTTTTTAAGCGAAAGGTGTTGACGTCAGCGCGCGGAGTCTGAATAATTCCGTTCCTTGCTTCGACGTGCGATGCTCCCTACATCGATACGGCAGGCAATGTTTCACCAGTGCGCCCGTAGCTCAGTTGGATAGAGTACCTGGCTACGAACTAGGTGGTCGGGAGTTCGAATCTCTCCGGGCGCACCATTTACAATCGGCGATGCGGGATGCTTGCGTTGCCGTCGTGCTTCCTCGGGATTGTCGTGTACGGTGGCGGTAGTCCGGACATGACGCGTGGCACGGGTTTGGTGGCGCAGGCGTCGCGCGTGGCACATAAGGACTCGGATGGCTTGAAGATTTGCGGGGTATAGCTCAGTCTGGTAGAGCGTTGCGTTTGGGACGCAAAAGTCGGGGGTTCGAATCCCTCTACCCCGACCACAATGCGTTCTGCTGGCCGAGTTGGCGCCTGTAGCTCAACTGGATAGAGCATCGGCCTTCTAAGCCGACGGTTGCAGGTTCGATTCCTGTCGGGCGCGCCAGTCTCCAGGTTTACGGTGGGCGTAGCTCAGCTGGTTAGAGTCCCGGATTGTGATTCCGGATGTCGTGGGTTCGAATCCCATCGCTCACCCCAATTTAAAGCTTCAAGGGCCGTTAGCTCAGCTGGTAGAGCAGTTGACTCTTAATCAATTGGTCGAAGGTTCGAACCCTTCACGGCCCACCAATACGCATGACGGCCCGCGGCGACGCGGGCCGTTTTGCGTTCCGGGCGAGGGCCAAACGATGTTTGCCGCCGGAAGCGCCCCGGTGGCGGCGCGCGCATCGACCGCCGGCAAGTCAACGGGCGGGCGGCGCCGGCGCCACTGCCGTATGCTTGTGCTGGCGGGCAGCGGAACCGTAAAATGCCCGGCTTTGGCATCATCGACTTAGGGCGCTCGCGGGGAGCGTGGACGGTTGCCGGCGAGGCCTCGTCCTCCGGCGGGATTCCCTAGGTAATCCATAGCTTGCGACCCACCCGATGGCGATGCGAAAGTGGCGGAATTGGTAGACGCACCAGTTTTAGGTACTGGCGGGTAACACCGTGCGGGTTCGAGTCCCGCCTTTCGCACCATCTGCCTTGGATCATTTGCGGCCGGCCGCGACGAGCGATCGGGCGGCCCACGACCAGAGTTACCAGGAGAAGTCATGCAGTTTTCGGTTGAGAACGTCGGCAAGCTCGAGCGCAAGCTCACGGTGAAGTTCCCGGCGGAGCGGTTCGAGTCGCGGGTGAGCGAGCGCATTGCCGAGATGGGCCGTACCGTGCGTTTGAAGGGTTTTCGCCCGGGCAAGGTGCCGGCTACCGTGATCAAGCAGCGCTACGGCTCGCAGGTGCGCGGCGAAGTGCTGTCCGACTTGATCGGCAGCACGCTGCGCGAGGCGTTCGAGAAGGAAAACCTGCGCCCGGTGGCCAACCCGTCGATCGATACCACCGGTCGGCCTGAGAACGGCGAAATTGCCTACACCGCCACGTTCGAGGTGATGCCCGAGTTTCCCGCGATCGACGTCGCTGCGCTGGAAGTCACCCGGCCGGTGGCGGAAGTCACCGATGCCGATATCGAGAAGATGATCGAGACGTTGCGCCTGCAGCGCCGCAGCTTCGACGAAGTGGAGCGCGCGGCGAAGGAGGGCGATTTCGTGATGTTCGAGTACGCCGCCACCGCCGGCGACTATCGTTTCCCGGCCGACGGGTTGGAACGTGCCGGCAGCGTGCTCGGTTCAGGCACGCTGTTCAAGGCGCTGGACGAAGCGCTGACGGCGCACGTCGCCGGCGACAGCTTCGACGCCGAGATCGAGTTCCCGGGTGATTTCCGCAACGAGCAGCTGGCCGGCAAGCGCGCCCAGGTCAGCTTCAAGATCGTCAAGGTGCAGGAGCCGAAACTGCCTGAAGTGGACGCCGAGTTCGCCAAGCTGTTCGGGATCGACGACGGCGACCTGGAGCATTTTCGCCGGGAAGTGCGTGCCAATCTCGAGCGCGAACTGAAGGCCACGCTGATGGCGCGGCTGAAGTCCGAGGTCGCCGAGAAGCTTGCCAACGCATACGGCGAACTCGACGTGCCCAATCTGATGGTGCAGTCGGAGGCACGCAATCTGGCGGCCGGCAGCGTGCCGCAGGGGCAGCAGCCGCCACCGCAGCTGATTGAGGCCGCCATGCCAATGGCGCGCAAGCGGGTTGCCGCCGGCCTGCTGATGGGTGAGATCGCACGCAAGCAGGAGCTCAAGGTCGATCGCAAGCGTGTCGCCGAGCAACTGGCCGCGATCGCCTCGACCTACGAAGAGCCCGAAAAGGTCATTGAACTCTACAATAATGACCCCCAACTGATGTCAGGGCTGCAGAACCGCGTGATGGAGGATCAGGTGGCCGAATGGGTGGCACAGCACGCCGCCACCACCAGCCAGGACCTGAGCTTCGACGAGGTGATGCGCCCAGCCGGCGTCTGAGCCTGTTTCTTTCCAGGCCGTCCAACAGGCCCGTTTTCCCCAGGCACACCACCGGAGAGCCGCAAGCATGGCCATGGATCCGATCCAGAACCTCAACCTGGTGCCCATCGTCGTCGAGCAGACCGCTCGCGGCGAGCGCTCCTACGACATCTATTCGCGCCTGCTGAAGGAGCGGGTGATCTTCCTGGTGGGCGAGGTCAACGACCAGGTCGCCAACGTGCTGATCGCCCAGATGCTGTTCCTGGAGTCGGAGAATCCGGACAAGGACATCCACCTGTACATCAACAGCCCCGGCGGCGCGGTTACCGCCGGGCTGGCGATCTACGACACCATGCAGTTCATCAAGCCTGATGTCAGCACGATGTGCATCGGCCAGGCGTGCAGCGCCGGCTCGTTGCTGTTGATGGCCGGCGCCCACGGCAAGCGCTATTCGCTGCCCAACTCACGCGTGATGATCCACCAGCCGTCCGGTGGCGCGCAGGGTCAGGCGACCGATATCGAGATCCAGGCGCGTGAAATCCTCTATATCCGTCAGCGCCTGAACCAGCTCTACGTCGACCATACCGGTCAGCCGCTCGACAAGATCGAACGGGACATGGAGCGCGACCGCTTCATGAGCGCGGCCGACGCCAAGGCGTACGGACTGATCGACGTCGTGCTCGACCGGCGTGCCCGTGAGACGGTCAAGTCGGCCTGAGCCGGGCCGTTATCCAGGCAAGGGTGGTCCGAAAGGGAATAGTGGGCTCTGCGTCCGAAGTCGACGCGGAGCGCTGTGCTATCCTCGTAACGCATACGATTTGAGCGGGAACCGAGCATGAACGACGAGCGGCAGGGCCGTTCCAACGACAGCGGCAAGATTCTCTATTGCTCTTTCTGCGGCAAGAGCCAGCATGAAGTGCGCAAGCTGATCGCGGGTCCGTCCGTGTTCATTTGCGACGAGTGCGTGGAGCTGTGCAACGACATCATCCGCGAGGAACTGGAAGAGAAGGCCGCCTCCGGGCGCAGTCATCTGCCCAAACCGCGCGAGATCATGGAGACGCTTGACCAGTACGTGGTCGGCCAGACGCGCGCCAAGAAGGCCCTCGCGGTGGCGGTGTACAACCACTACAAGCGCATGGAGTCGCGCCAGAAGAGCGACGAGATCGAACTGGGCAAGTCCAACATCCTGCTGATCGGCCCCACCGGGTCGGGCAAGACGCTGCTCGCCGAGACGCTGGCGCGCCTGCTCAATGTGCCGTTCACGATTGCCGACGCGACGACGCTCACCGAAGCGGGCTACGTCGGTGAAGACGTGGAAAACATCATCCAGAAGCTGCTGCAGAAGTGCGACTACGACGTCGACAAGGCGCAGTCGGGCATCGTCTACATCGACGAAATCGACAAGATCTCGCGCAAGAGCGAGAACCCGTCGATCACCCGCGACGTGTCCGGCGAAGGCGTGCAGCAGGCGCTGCTGAAGTTGATCGAGGGCACGCTGGCCTCGGTGCCGCCGCAAGGTGGGCGCAAGCACCCGCAGCAGGAGTTCCTGCAGGTCGACACCAAGAACATCCTGTTCATCTGCGGTGGTGCGTTCGCCGGCCTGGAAAAGGTCATCCAACAGCGTTCCGAGAACACCAGCATCGGCTTTTCCGCCGAAGTCCGCAGCAAGGAGCGCACCGAGA
>DATCWU010000189.1:0-2199 GCA_036566165.1 Rhodanobacter sp.
ATGGCGCCAAGCCGGCGAGCTGGACCAGGCCACCGCCATTCTCACGCGGATCGACCGGCACAACCTGAGCGGCGACGAACCTCTGCGCCTGGACTTGCTGCGCGCCGAGCACGCACTGACCGCACACGACACCGCGACTGCGCTGCAGTTGACCACTCAACCAAATCTCCGCGTGCCCGACGCACTGCGACCGCGCCTGCTGGAACTTCGCGCCCGCGCCATGCTGGCCAGTGGTGACTACTGGGGCAGTGCACGCACGCGCGCCGAGATGCAGGAGCAGTTGCAGGGTTTCGACCGTGCGCAAAACCAGAAACAGATCCTCGACTTGCTGGCCAGGCTCGGCAGTGGACCATTGCAGACGCGTGCGGCGGCGATGAGCCCTGGCGATCGCATGCTGCCATGGGTCCAGGAAGCCCTGACGCGCATGGGCATCGCCGTGGCACGCGCTCAGCCGGAGTTGCAAGAGCCGGTCGGCACCTTGTTGCCAGGAGCCAACGCCAACGTGCGCGAAGGCTACAAAGTACCGCAGCACGTGGCGCTACTGCTGCCCGGCGACGGCACTTACGCCGCCGTCGGCAATTCCATCACGGAAGGGTTTTTCGCTGCCTACATCGATGCCGGACGAAACCACGCACCACGTCCCTCGGTACGTCTGTACAACAGCCACGGCAGCGCCGCCGGGGCGGTCAGCGGCTACCAGCAGGCGGTCAAGGACGGTGCGCAACTCGTGGTCGGCCCGCTGACCCGCAGTGGCGTGGCCGCGGTCTTCGCGCAGGCGCAACTGCCGGTACCGCTGCTGACGCTCAACCACCCGGACGATCGCCAACTACCCGCCGGCGACACCACCGAATTTGGCCTGCTGCCAGAGACCGAGGGCGCGCAGGCTGCCGATCACATGATTGAGCGCGGCCTGCGCCACGCCTACGCGGTCATTTCCAACGATGAGTTCGCCCAGCGCGCGCTCGGCGCGTTCAAGGCCGAACTGGCAGCGCGGGGTGGACAGCTGGAAGGCAGCACGACGTTCAGCGCGAGCACTCCGCTTGGCGGCCTGGACCTGACCGCTGCCACCACCGATACCGGTGTATTCATCAGCATGCGTCCGGCGCAAGCCCGTGCGTTGGTGCCGCAGCTGCGTGCCACGGGCATCCAGTTGCCGGTGATCGCCACCTCACACGTGTACGCAGGCGTCGACGATGCCACCAGCAACCGCGATCTGGACGACGTGGAGTTTTGCGACGCACCGTGGTTGTTCGATGCCCAGCCAGGCCTGCCCAGTCACGCCGACATCGAGGCCCAACTGCCGGCCGCACGCGGTCCCGGCGCACGCTTGTTTGCATTCGGCATGGATGCGTGGAACCTGGTGCCGTATCTCGACTGGCTGCGCGCAAATCCAGGCAGCTACCTGCCTGGTGCCACCGGTCAGCTCACCGCCGACCAGTTTGGGCGTATTCGCCGCGTATTGATCTGGGCGAAATTCACCGACGGTCTGGCGCGCCCGCTCAGCGGCAGCCTGCAAATGAGCGACGTGCCCTCGGCGGCGCCACCGCCGGTCATCGACCCCCATGCGCCACCGACAACCACGCCCGTCACCACCCACTGATGCGCGCTACCGGCGACGAGTTTGAACAGCGTGCCTGCGGCGAACTCGAGCGCGCCGGCCTGCACGTACTGGCGCGCAACTACCACACCCGCCGTGGCGAGCTGGACCTGATCATGCGCGACGGTGACACCATCGTGTTTGTCGAAGTGCGCTATCGCCGCAGCGCGGGGCATGGCGACGCTGCAACGTCGGTGACGCCGACCAAGCAGGCCCGGTTGATCCTCGCCGCCCAACAGTGGTTGAGCGCACACCCCGAACATGCCCGGCGTACCTGCCGGTTCGATGTCGTCAGCTACGACGGACCAGCCGGCGCCACGCAGCTGGCCTGGCTGCGCGGCGCATTCGACGCTGGTTGACGGCCGGCGCAAGCCGTGCTGGCACACGTTCGCAACACCAGCGTGGCACATGCCACGGGTGGACCCGCAACAGGCTGGCACCAGCTCACGACCAGCGTTGCGCGACAATGGGCGGCGCCGCTGGGAGCACAGCGTCCGAATTGCGACCAGCGTGAAACCCCGACCGACGCAACCCAGCGAGCAAAGCACGCCTGGTGCCCAACGCCACAACAAACCCGCAACCCCAGCATCAACACGACATCC
>DATCWU010000192.1:0-10601 GCA_036566165.1 Rhodanobacter sp.
GCGCGGCACCGCGTCGTGGCCAACGCCGCGACGGCGCGCTGGTGTCGCGGCGATGGCAGCGTGCGCCCGCTGCCGGCCTTCCTCAATCGCGCGAGCGCGCCCATCGCCCACGTCGTCAACGATGCGCTCATCGCGCGGCTGCCCACACTGCAGCGCGCCTGGCTGCCACTGCTGGCAGCCACTCCGCCGTTGCTCGGGATGCCCGCCACAGTCGTTGACAGCACGCCGCTGTACGCCGGTGAATCCGCGCTGCGCATGTCGACGATCATCTCGGCCAAAGCCGCGGTGGACCTGCTGGCCGGTCGGCCAGGCTGAGCGCTCGGCGACCAGCCGGACTGGCAGCGGGATCAGCAACGCACCGGGTATTCGGGCGCAGTCGGTGCGGTCAAGCCCATGATTCCCGGGAACAGGGGAAATCCAGCGACCCCGACGTTCGATCGAGCTACCGCGGGGTCACAACGCGGACGCGGATGACAACGCCGGCGCGAACGCCACCCGGCCGCGATCGCAGCTATGGCTTCTGCTGCTGGTCCTGCGTGGCCGCACTGCTTTCATCCGCCGCCCGCTTCACCGCGGCGATGAACGCCCGCCGGGTTGCCACCAAGGCCTTCGACCCGGCCTGTGGCCAGGCGCCCACTTGCACGATCACCAGTTGGCGCTGCGGGTCGACGTACAGCAACTGGCCGAAGATGCCGATACCCGCGTAGCTGCCATCGTCATACGTCCACCATTGGTAGCCATAGCCGCGTCCCGGCTCGCCGACATCCTGTTGCTTGCGCAGCGCATTGTGCAGCCAGTCAGCGGCCACGCGCGGCTGGCCGTCGATGCGCGCACCGCCCAGCATGAACTGACCCATGCGCGCGTAGTCGGCAAGCGTGGCGGACAACCCGCTGCCGCCGGTGTCACTGCCGTCGCACTCGTCTTTCAGCCAATAGGCGTCCGCGGCCATGCCATAAGGCTGCCAGAGGGTTTCCTGCAGATAGCGCGCGAGCGAACGGTGGGTCGCCCGCTGCACGAGGATGCCGAGCAAATCTGTTTCCGCGGTGTTGTAATTCCAGTGCGTGCCAGCGGGCCACTCGCGCGGCAGCTGCTCCAGATACGGCAACACATGCGGCTGGCCATTGCTGCAGGCGCTGCGATACATCTGCGCCACGTCCGATTGCGGATCAGCGTAATCCTCATTCCAGCGCACGCCGGAGGTCATCGTCAGCAGTTGGCGCACGGTGACGGCGGCATACGCGCTGTTGCGCAACTGCGGGATGTAGGTGACCAGCGGGTCATCCAGACTGTGGATGTAACCATCGCGCACGGCCGCGCCAAGCAGCGTGGAAGTGAACGACTTGGCCACCGAGAACGAGGTCCAGCGTTGCTGTGGACCGAAGTTCGCGGCATAGCGCTGCAGCCGGATCTGCCCGTGCTGCAAGACCATGACACCGGCAATGTGCTGCGCGCGCATGTAACTGTCCAGCGTGGTTCCGTCTTCCCAACGTGGTGTCAATGACGTACCCACGGGTAACGCCTGCACGCGCGGGCCATGCGCAATGCGATCGCCGGGAAACAGCTGGTACATCTGCGAAAACTGCGCATCGCGCTGCGCTTGCGTCCAGAACAACACGTCCTCGCGTTGCTGGCCGGTGCTCGGCGTGTCACGCGCGGCGAGGGACCACGGGGCAAGCAGGCAGCAAGTGGCGAGCAACAAGTGAGTGCAGAGCTTCAGACGCACGGGCAATCCAGTCGCGATCACAAAGGGGACCTCATGATAGTGAGTGCGTCCACAAATGATCGGCTGGTCGACGGTACGTTCGAAGTTCTTGCCTGCTGCTGGCCGCGATTGCGCAAGGCGGTGCGCGCCATCGGGCGGCCGACTGACGACCGGCCGGCGACCGGGCGGCGAACTTGCCCGTCGACTTGCGCGCGGGCTACCTGAGCCAGCCCCGTGCGACGGCCTTGCCACTCAGCCAGACCAGGCCGATGCCGATGGCCAGCACGAGACCCTGCGTCACCACCGCGCCGGAGCCGGCCAAATGCGCGCCGTCGGCCAGCACGAACAAGCCGTAGTCCTGCACCAGGATTCCGACGAGCGAAAGCCCGAGCACGGGGAGCGCCCACTTCCTGCGCAGCAGCAGGCCGACGCAACCAAGCACCCCGCCAAGCACGGCCAGCGCCGTGGCTGCCACCGCCCAGCCGGGACGCGCGGCGTACAACGCCTGTTGCGCGGACGGCAACCCGGCCACGTCCTCAGGTGAAAGACGCAGGTCAGCCACCACCGCCATGCAACCAAGCAGGTTCCACAGCAGCGCCAGGGCCGCGACTACCAGAAACCACTTGGGTGGCTTGTTCATTCGGATTTTTCTGTTCGCCGTGGTTTTGTCACCCATGGAAATCGTTTGGCACTTTACTTCCTTGTCCCGGGCAGCTTGCCCAGATAAACAAGCAGGCCCGACAGCAATAGCGCCACCAGGAAAAATGGCCCCGACAGCGACGCGCCAAGTCTCGCACCCGCAGCCTCGGCATTTCCGGGATCAGCGATACCCGCGAAAAACCCTACGGTGAAGATGGCGACAAACCAAAACACGCATGTCCACACGAATCCCCATCCGATCAACTTGCCGACGCTACGCTCGGGCTGCGGTTGCTTCAGTCCAACCTGCGGTGCGCCGCACGCAGGACAAGCTGGTGCTGTTTCGTGGATCTCCTTGCCACAACCCCTGCAAAACACCATGCCATTTCCCCTTTCTGGTTGAAATAACGGGATATGCACTGCCTGACGCCCGAATTTGACGGCGCACCTGACACGTCTGCCGAAATGGAATGTCGGGTGGGCAGCTTGAGCGCATAAAAGCGGGTACCCGGAAGATGTTTATCGTTGTACGGCGGATCTCGACGAATCCCAACCGACGATAAAGGGTGAGCAGTGCGCCATTGGGCGGGACATAAGGGCAGGCTATGCAGCGAGTTCCGCGCTGAACCCTTGATACTCGAGATCCGTGCCGATGGACTCGGCGTACGCGCGGAACAGTTCGCGGGCGTCGCGACAAGCTCGGGACTGTCTGCCAGCCGCAACACGATCTGCGGCGCTGTCATGGCCACCTGACGCTTGAATCAAGCAGCGGCGCAGCCGTTCGCCCGGACAAGACGTCACGCCGCAGCTGACGCGATCGGTGTGTCGCCGTTGTATTGCAGCAAATCCCAGCGGTTTCCATACAGATCCTCGAACACGGCCACGGTGCCATAGGGGGCCTCGCCCGGCGGGCGCACGAACGTGACGCCAGCGGAAACCATCCGGTTGTAGTCGCGCCAGAAATCATCGGTTTGCAGGAAGAGAAAAACGCGCCCACCCGCCTGATTGCCAACGCATGTCTCCTGCTCCGGCGCGGATGCGCGGGCCAGAAGCAGCGACGTGCCAGACGAGCCCGGTGGTGCGATAACTACCCAGCGCTTGTTCTGCTCCGGTTGATACGTGTCCTCGACGACGCGGAAGCCCAGCTTGCCCACGTAAAAACCCAGCGCCTCGTCGTAATCGCGGACGACAAGCGCAATGTGGGCAATGGATTGCTGCATGAGCGGTCGAATCCTCCTGACGGTTTGAGGCCTGGGTCACGCCGAGCCACGAAGTGGCTTCGGCCTGAGAGAATTGTCAGGTACCGCTGCCATCGCTGCAAGAACCGCTCAATCCCAACGTGTTGCGTTCTTGGGGAAGTCAGGGCGCTGGACTCGCACAACACAAAACCGCTGCCCGGTGGGAGCTTGCATCACGACCCAGCGCGGCAGACGATCAACCACTTGTGCTCCCAGCGTTTCCAGGCGCGCAACCTCCGCGGGGATGTCGTCCGTCTCAATGTCAATGTGCACCCGACTCGCATGCTCGACGCGTTGAATTTCGACAATGGGCTCATCTGGCGGCGTTTCCAGCATGCGATAGTTGCCGCGACTTGCCGGATGCTCAGCATCCACCGCACGACCCAGTGCAGCGGCCCAGAACCTGGTGGCCTGATCAACATCCGTCGTGCGGCAATCAATCAAAATGGCGCAAAGGCGGGAATAGTGCATGGCAATCTCCTCTCCGGGGTAGCCCAAGGTAACCCGAGCTTTGCGCGCCCGGATGCCTGACGTTTGAGATGACCGACGGCCGACACCCGCTGTTGGACGTCCGTTGGCCGAAGACTCAGAGGCCGCTTTGGACGTAATCAACCTTGGCAATCCAGTTACGCTGCCTTCGGGCGAGGCGGGATGCTGCCGCTTCACCCTCGAAGCTGGCCGCCGACCGCCGCAGGAGCGTTGGCTCGACACCGTCGAAGGCATTGACGTTGACAACGGCGTAAAGACGACCATCGATGCGGCTGGTGACCACGGGCACAACGCCGCAACGAGCGCAGACAAGAAACTCCGCCGTCCCGGTGCCGAACGTGTATCTGGATACCCGCGAAGCATCGTCGATCTTGACCCGCAGCGCGGCGTCCGGATGGGAGGTCCACACGCCACCGTGTTTGGTGCAAAACGAGCAGGTGCAGGCACGCGCCGGAATCTCGGCCGGATCGGGCTCCCAGGTGAGGGAGAAGGAGATGTTCCCGCAGTGGCACTTGCCTTGAATCAACATGGATGCAGCCTCCGTCTTCGCGGCGCGGAGTCCGGCAGCAGCGCCGTCGTCCACCTTGAACGGGTTGTCACGCACCTACCTGCGACACGAACCGCCTTGCTGCACTGGCGGGCATTTCACGCTGCCGTATGAGCAGAACACGCAGCAATCGCCCGACAACGGACGCAGGAGCGCATGGCACGCCTCGCACGCATAGAACCACTGGCAGGCGTTGGTGGGCATGGACTCAACTTTTGCATGACCACACTGCGGGCAGGTAAGGGTTGATTGCAAAATCACGTCCTGCATTGGACCGCCAGGACGGGGCGAAAGACGTCAAACGCCGAAATGGCGAGCATGAACGCCAAGCCGAAATAGAACAGGTTGATGCTCCAGTCGTAGCGCCACAGTGGAAACAGCGCGGCCAGCACCACCAGCGGACCGAGCACCGACAGCGCGCCGCGTACATGCGCGCGATGCCGATACCAGCCATACGCATTTGCCACCAGGGCGAGCACGGCAAACGCAGGCAGCAACCGGCGGAACAAAAAGCCCTCGTAGCTGGACAAGAAGCCCATGCCCAGAGCGGCGCCGAGCGAACCGAGTGCGGGGAAGCAACCGGCACAGGACAACGCCGTGACCAAAGCACCCAAGCTTCCCGCTCTATCGCATGTCCGCGACATATGCATGTTCTTGTTCCTCAACGCAGCCGTGAAACCGGCTGAAACATGATGCTCGGCAGCAGCCGCCAAGCCAAGCGCCGTCCGCTACTGCGGTGCGCGCACTGTCGCTGGCCGGCCATCATGTGGACTTCGGTGTGCCCTCGCCTTCCTGACCCGGCCAGTCGCATACGCCGCGCCCCTCGATCTCGCTCACCGGGCCCGTGTGTACCTGCACAGATTCGCGCAGGTGCGCCAATGCACGCTGATTGCGCTCGGGCGTGACCGATGCCACCGCATCGCATGGCACCCACAAGTCGAACTTGCGCATGTGGGCGTCCATCGCCGTGTTCAGGACGCAGGAATCGCCGGCCACGCCAATGATCACCAGCTTGCCGACTTCCAGGCTTTCCAGCAGCGAGGGCAGGGGCGTCTGGTAAAACCCCGAATGTTGCGGCTTGAGCACAAACAGATCACCGGTCGCTGGCTGCAACTGCTCGACCATGGTGCGGCCGCCACTGTCGTCGCGCCGCGCCCAGCTGACCAGATCGTCAAAGCTGGCATCCCAACGGTCGTAGTTGTCGTTGACGAACACCACCGGCAGCGCCTCTGCCGTGAATCGCGTTTTGAGCCGGGCCATGTTGCTGACGACGCGCGCGGCATGCGTGGCCAGTCGCTCGCCGTCAGCGAAGTTGAAGTCACTGATCATGTCGATGATCAGCAGCGCGCAGCTTGGCGACTTCGGACTCACGTGTGTTCTCCGTGACTTCGCGCCTCCGCTTGAGGCCTGCCGAGGCTATGTCCTGCGAAGTGACGCCAATGTGCGCATGCAGCCGGTCAAACCAACCTGGAGAGAATCTGATGGTCTGGATGTTTCGCACCCGTGCATTCCAACGCCCGGCCTCAGCCGCCGGCGAACCGTGCCGGGAGTCAAACGTCTGGCCGGAGCGCCTGGTTGGGCGTCACCACGGATCGTAGGTGCCGACGTTCCACACATGACCTTCGGGATCCCGGCAGCTGAAGCCCCGGCCGCCGTAGTCTTCGTCCTTTATGTCAATCTCGATTTTTGCCCCGGCGGTCTTTGCTCGCTGATACACCGCATCGGCATCCGGCACGATGAGGTATGGACTTTGTGTCTCCACGCCTCCGAGCTCGTCCGGTTGCCTGGTGAGGCGGCCGAATTCGTTTTCGATCTTCGCCACCGAGCCCAGCATGACCATGCCGTTGCCCAGGCTAAGCTGCGCATGGGTGACGCCGCCGTCGTCGTTCGGCACAACCAGCCGTTGTTCGAAACCAAAGACCGAACAGAGCCAGGCCATGGCCCTCGGCGCGTCCCGGTAGCGCAGACAGGGAATGACGGTGGAGCGGAGGTTACTTGCGGTGCCAGACATTGCCGACTCCCATGGAAAAGTGCGACGCAAATCGCTGGTGACGCCCACGCCCGAAATCGACGACGAAGGCTGGCGCGTCCGCTGGAATGAATTACCAGGCCGTTGGCCAGCGGTAGTCCAAACATGCCTGATCCACGGCAAAATGATGGCAACCCATGCGTCGTTTTTGCGTGCAAGATTCCCATCCACAAAGCTGACGGAAGCACGGGATCGCCGATGGACCACGGTTCATGCCGACTGGTAGACGGCCGCCATGGCGCCGGAGGCAAAGGGTGTCGCGCTGATCAGGCGCAGATCAACCGGGGCGTGTCGGGTCTACGATGCTTCGAGGTCCTGATACCAGCTTGCGTATGGAGTGTTCTTGACCAGGTAGCGATTGAAGTCTCCGGAACCGTCCGACCACCAAACCGGCCCACGCTCCCCAAGCGCAACCTTTGCGGCGTCCACTGCAGATCGAGCCTGGGCGAGGCGATCACGATCCTTTGTCCGCAGCGCTGATTTGACAGCGCGCCGGGCAGCCATGAGCTGTTGCACGTACGCTCGATGTTGATCCGCGGAAAGATTGGGGTTCGCCGCGCGCCACAAGCGACCGCGAACAACAAGATATCGGCCATCAGGAGTGAGTCGTTGCGGCAAGCAGGTTTGACGCTGGAATCAAGTGGCGGCAATGCCGCCCGTCCGGAATGGACTGTTGGAGTGCGGCCCGAAACTACAAGCCCGCCACGCACTGTAGACGCCAATGGAACCAACCGCCAGAGCAAACAATGGCATGCACATGTGGCGCGGCGCCAAAGGCCTCGAAACGGATCTGGCTGCGTCACGCCTTGGATTGAACCGCCTTCAGGCTCCGCAGTCGACCGACTTGATCGCCGCGGCGACGCTTCGTTGGGCATTGGCGGAAAGCGGATCTCGTAATCTGCACCAAGCGCGCGCTCAAGGCCAGCAACGAGTGTGCTGTCCCATCGTCGTGGGCGCCTGCGCCACCTTCCCTGAACAAAGCGCAGCTGGCGTTTCATGTGCACGCGTCCGCGAAGTCGCGAGTGATGTCCAACACCGCGAGGCGCGTTCGGCTTGAATGCATTGTCAGGTACGTACGGCCTGCCACAGCCACAGGCCAGTCGCGCCAATCGCAATGACCCAGATTGCCACGATGACCACCGCCATGACACGGCTGGTCGGCCGGCCAACTGCCGCGCTGGCCTGGGCTTGCGCCGCCATCCGGACCTCGGTGGGAAGAAGGCGCAGTACCAGCATCAGCCCCAACGGGACAATGAGCAAATCGTCCAGGTAACCCACCACCGGGATGAAATCGGGGATGAGGTCGATGGGACTCAGCGCATACGCGGCAATACCCAGTGCCAGCAGGCGGGCCAGCCAGGGGGTGCGTGGATCACGAGCAGCGAAGTAGACGACGAGCGTCTGTCGCTTCAGCTCTTTAGCCCACTTGCGAAGACGTGACATGTGCACCTGACGCTGGCGTTGAACGGCGCGCGGCTTTCGCGCATTCGTCTGGACAGATTTGTTTGTACGGCAAGGTGGCGACAGTTGCTACCCCGACAACCGTTGCGTGACGATCGTCCACGGGTAGTCGAGGCCTGCTCCGTTTACGCATTCCCGCGACTCGGCAAGGTTCGCGCACAGCGATGGATAACTGCCATCCACAGAGAAACCCCACCGCGAACGCGGCCCGACAGCAAGCCAATACCTGTGATGGACCTCACCGACAGGACAATTGGGCTGCCAGTGCCGAAGAGAAGTGCGCCCATCACGACGAAGTCAACGATGACCGGTTCATCACAGCGGTGAACCGCATGGCGAGCAAGGGAACCGGTAACAGGAGACAAGTCGCCAGCGCGATCCATGCAAACGCCGTGCTGCGCATGGCGAAATCGTTGATTGCTGTGCTCATGGGGGCCGCGCCTGCGGTTACCTGACGCTGCGAAGCGGCTTCGGTTCGGATGCATTGTCAAACTGCTGCACCGCAGCCGCCCGGTTTGAATACGCGCTCGGAAGACGGCGGGTATTTGGTCAACAGGTGTGCTGGACGAATCGGGCGCGGACTGAAGTTGCCACCGCAATTGGGGCACACCCCATGTAAAACGGTTTTGGCGCAAGAAGTGCAGAACGTGCACTCGAAGGTACAAATGACAGCTTCAGTCGAATCCGGGGGCAAGTCCTTGTCGCAGCATTCACAGTTTGGGCGAATTTGCAGCATCGTCATCTCCAATGCATGGTAATGCCCTGAGCGACCTGGCGCTTGAGACGTGCGGCGGCCGCAGGTGGGTGGAGCGCTTGTGGATGTCCACTCAATGGAAGGGTCGGGGCCGTTCTTGGCACTACGCGCGGTTGACTTGACACGAAAAGCAGCCCCGCTGCGCATTGTGGAGATGAATATACGCGACGAGCCTGTTACCGAGCAGCCGTTCGATCTCGGCACGTAGGGCGATGCCTTCGCACACGGACGCATCGATGATCATGTGCGCGGCATCGTATGCACGTACCGACATGAGACGTCTCGTAACGTACTCTGTCAGTTCGCCGACGCCCAGCCTGCGCTGCCTGACCCCCCGCCGCACGAAGATTGGACCCGATGCGTGGTACGGCGATTTGGCAGGTTGATGAACGAACGGCAGCAGCAGCAGCTCTTCGCCTTCCTTGGCGTCTTCGAGGCTGACACGGCAGGGGAAGCCGGGGCTCTCCGTGGCGACGCGGCGCTCCGCGCCCATATGCGAAAGCTGTTCGTCAGATAGCTCAAAGAGTGGCTCGAACTGAGTGTGGTCGATGCCGACCAGTCGGAAGGAGTACATCACAGGTCCCGCAGCGGTTCAGGTCACGTATGGTGCCGCGGCCCCACGCCGGGCGCTCGCCGGTTTCGGACATGTCATTCGACCGGGTTCAGAGCGGGCTTGACGGGCCATGGCGCTGGAGTTGAGCAGTGGCGAAGCCGGTCCACCGCCGGCCTCGCCTTCACGTCGAGGCCGGCGTGGACATGCGGGCTGCGGTATGTCTTCCGGCCCGCGTCGTGCGAATGCGCTCAAGCAATCGTGCATCTTCCTGCGCTCGCGCGCTGCCCGGCCGATCACGCCAGACTGGTACCCGCGCAACATTGGCCCGCCGAACGCAATCTCAGGACAACACCATCACCCGCAGTCGCCCGAAATCTCAGGGCAAAAGCATCATGCGGCTGGAGTTGACGGGAAGTCTCTTACGGAACTGTTGGGCGATACAGCCTACTTGAGTTGCCCCGTAACTGCTGCGACCAAAAGCGGGACGACGACGCAAGCGATGAAGACCCCGACTGACAGAAAGCATTTACGCCGGTATCGAAGGCCATCCTCAGTTAGCAAGTTGGAGTTGAGTAGTGCGTTGGCGGGGTTCCACATTGTGCCGCGTTTGACGCCAGAACGCGTGCGCCGAATCGCCTTGAAGCCAAAGACAATGCTTGCAAACCAAGCCAGAACAGCAGCGAACCAAGCAGTGGCGAAACCTACAAGCGCAACACCAGCCAGGACCTGCGACATGTGTTGCACCTTCCCTGCCTAACGCTGGAGTTGAGCGGCGGCGTAGCCGCCCGCCTTGAATGGATCGTCAGACCACAAACTTCGAAATCTTGTAGCTCTCCCCATCTGGAGCCATCACGCGAACGGGGTGTTCCTTTGCGTGTACCACCAGTTCCAAGGCTGACAGGTTGCCCTTGGCAAGATCAATCGTCACCTGAGGAAGGTCCGACGTTGTAATTGCGGGTCTCTTGTGCGGCTCTTGGAGAATTTCCTTGTTGATGATGTCTACCTGACCGGCCATGAGTAAGCGCATGTCCTGAATCAGGTAGGCAGCAAGTACGTCGTCAGAGATGTCACTTCCTGGTATGTCCAGCCGGAAGTCCTGTGCAGACAGGCTACCTCCGTTGGTGAAGTGGACGACGAAATCAAACTTTACGCGGTGCTCGATCATGCCTGCCTTGTGGTCCAACGCTGG
>DATCWU010000223.1:0-17807 GCA_036566165.1 Rhodanobacter sp.
GGGCCAGTACTACCTGGCCGCGCATGCCGATCGCCTGCTGGTCGATCCGCAGGGCGGCGTGCTGATCACCGGGCTGGCCAACTACCGCCTGTTCTACAAGGACCTGCTGGACAAGCTCGGCGTCGACGTGCACCTGTTCCGTGTCGGCGAGTTCAAGAGCGCGGCCGAGCCGTACATCCTCGATCATGCCTCGGCCGAGGCGAAACAGGCCGACAGCTACTGGATGGGCGGCCTGTGGGACGGCTACCTCACCGAAGTCGCGGCCATGCGCAAGCTGGATCCGGCGACGCTGCGCGACGACATCGACAACCTGCCGCTGCACATCGAGAGCACCGAGGGCAACCTGGCCCGGCTGGCGCTGAACCAGCATCTGGTCGACGGCCTGGCCACCCGCAGCGAACTGATCGCGATGATGCGCAAGGAAGGCGTGCCGGCCGACCGGAAAGGCCACAGTTTCCGCCAGGTCGAACTGGGCCGTTACGCGGCCGGCGTGCCACGCGACGGCGACCTGTTCGCGCCGGGCGTGGCGATCGTGGTGGCCGAGGGCGAGATCGCCGGCGGCAAGCGCGCGGCCGGTTCGATCGGCGGCGAATCCACCGCGGCGCTGATCCGCAGCGCGCGCGAGGACCGCAAGACCAAGGCATTGGTACTGCGGGTCAACTCGCCCGGCGGCGAGGTGTACGCGGCCGAGCAGATCCGCCGCGAAGTCGAGCTGACCCGCAGCGCGGGCATCCCGGTGGTGGTGTCGATGGGCGACGTGGCGGCCAGCGGCGGTTACTGGATCGCGATGAACGCAAACCGCATCTTCGCCGAGCCGAACACCATCACCGGTTCGATCGGCATCTTCGGCATGTACTACACGGTGCCGAACACGCTGGCCAAGCTCGGTATCCGCAGCGACGGCGTCGGCACCGGGCCGATGGCCGGCGCGTTCGACATCAGCCGTCCGCTCGATCCGAAGGTCGGCGCGGTGATCCAGGCGATCATCGACAAAGGCTACCGCGACTTCGTCAGCAACGTGGCGAAGGCACGCGGCAAGAGCTACGACACGGTCGACGCGATCGCGCAAGGCCGCGTGTGGACCGGCCAGCAGGCGCTCGAACGCGGCCTGGTCGACCAGCTCGGCGGGCTGCAGGCCGCCGTCGCCGATGCTGCCAGCCTGGCCAAGCTGGGCAAGGGCTATCCGGTGCGCTACGTGGAGGCACCGCTGGGTGGTCTCGAGCGTTTTCTGATTGGCCTCAACCAGAACGCCAGCATGCACGTGCTGCGGTCGTGGGGCGTGCGCCTGCCGAACTGGTTCGCCCAGCTGCCCACGCTGGCGCCGGAACTGCAGCTGTTGCGCAACGCGAAGGCCGGCACGCCGAACATCTACGCGGACTGCCTGTGCAGCCCGCGTTGAACCGGGTCCGTCACTGAGCGGAGGCGGGCCTTACTGTTCCTGCGCCTCGACCTGCTTGCGCTGTTCCTCGGCCTGCTTGTCGACGGCCTTCTGCACGTCCTTGGCGCGCTGCTCGTCCGCCTTCAGCGCGTCGAACGGCGTGGCGGTGTCGGCCGCCACCGGTTTGGCCTGGGGTTCCGGCGGCTTGCTGGAACAGGCGCAGAGGGCAAGGACGCAGAACAGGATCGGCAGCGGCTTCATGGCGGTTCTCGCGCGTGGTCGAAGTACCGAGTGTCCCGCCATGCACGTTCGCAGGCAAGGATGCGCGGCGCATGACTAGGCGCAGCCGGAACGACGTCCTAAGCTGCGCCCATGAATAGCCGTCCCGACGCCTGGCAACTGCACGGCCACACCGCCCTGATCACCGGCGCCAGCAAGGGCATCGGCTACGCCACCGCGCGCGAGCTGGCCAGCCTCGGCGCCGACCTGCTGCTGGTGGCGCGCGACGAGGATTACCTCGAGCAGGTGCGAGTGGAACTGGCCGATGAATTCCCCGATGTCGAAGTGCTGGCGTTTGGTGCGGACCTGGCCGAGGCGGAAGAGCGCCTGGCGGTGTTCGACTGGATCGCCGACCTGGCTGCGCCGGTGTCGCTGCTGATCAACAACGCCGGCGGCAACCAGCCCGGTGCCACGCTGGACTATCGCGAAGACGAATACCGCGCGATCTTCGAGCAGAACCTGTTCTCCGCGTTCGAGATGTGCCGGCTGGCGCATCCGCAACTCGTGCAACACGCGAATGCGGCGATCGTCAACGTGGGTTCGGTTTCGGCGATGACGCACGTGCGCACCGGCTCGCCCTATGGCATGAGCAAGGCGGCGCTGCATCAGCTCACCCGCAACCTCGCTGCGGAGTGGGCGGTGGACGGCATCCGCGTCAACGCGGTGGCGCCGTGGTACATCCGCACCCAGCGCACCGACCCCGCGCTGGCCGACGCCGACTACCTGGACGAGGTGCTCGAGCGCACGCCATTGAAGCGGATCGGCGAGCCCGAGGAGGTGGCTGCGGCGATCGCGTTCCTGTGCCTGCCAGCGGCCAGCTACATCACCGGCCAGGTGCTGGCGGTGGATGGCGGGTTCCTGAACTACGGGTTCTGAGCAGCCTCGGCAAGTCGTCAGTTGCACCCGCCGTTCGTCGCCGCAGTGTTGCAGCGGCGGACGGTCGTCGGCAGGAGCAGGCGAGGTCAGAACTCCGCTTCGTGTTCCTCGGCGGCGAAGCCGATCGTCACCGCGCCTTCGCCCACGTTGACCATGCCGGTGATGCTCATCGGCGCCTCCATCAATTCGACGCTGCACTCCTCGCAGGCCTGGCGCAGCTCGAGGTAGCCGGGCAGATGCGACAGCACGGCGAGGTCGCCGCCGTAACTGGCGCACACCAGCGGAACCAGCAGGCCGGCACGCACCCGTTGCGCAGCGTAGCCGAACAGCGCTTCCGCGCCCTGCTCGAAGCCGCGCACCTTGCCGACCGGGCCGGTTTCGCCGCGGAAGCAGCGCAGGATCGGCTTGATGTCCAGCGCCGAACCCAGCATCGCGCTGACCAGGCTGACGCTGCGGTCGTTCTTCTTCTTGGCGCGGGCGCGCAGGTAGTACAGATCGCGCGGCAGCATGTAGCCGTAGGTGTGGTTGGCGAGGTGGGTGAGCCGCTCGCGGATCGCCGGCGGCGGCTCGTCGGCGGCGATCAGCCGGGCCGCCTCATAGACCAGCGGCGCGGCGCCGGCGAAGATGTTGCGGGTGTCGATCACGCGCATCATGAACGGACCGGGCACGCCGGCCTGCTCGCGCACCTGGCGATAACTCTTCAAGATGCCGAAGCTGGCCTTGTTGACGTGTTCGTTGATCGGGCTGCGGGTGGCGGTGATGGTCAGGCAGAACACGCAGTCCTGTTCCAGCACCAGCTTCCCCAGGAACAGCTTCTGCACCTCTTCCACCGGGCAGGGTTCGGTTTCCGCCGAATGGCTGCGGCTGCCCAGGCGACGATCGATGAAGCGCTGGATCTCGGCCGGCTTGCGGTCGTCCATGAAGACTTCGCCATCCACTCGCACGGTGATCGGCATCACCGCGATGTCGTGTTTCCGCAGGAACGCCTGCGACAGATCGCAGGCCGCATCGATTGCCAGACCCATCCGCATCACGTGATCCCCCCGATCATGAATGGCAATGGAAACATAGCATGGCGGCCGTGGCTGCGGCATTCGCACGATGGTCGCACGGCGACTGCCGGAAACTGGCGGGTGGGAGGGCGGCCACCTAAGATGGCGCGACCTATATGGCATCTCGCTGGCGTGGCGTCGCCGGTAACGCGATTCGGGCAAGACATCTGATGAAAAGCAAACAGGAAATCGTCTCCAACTGGCTGCCGCGCTACACCGGCACGGCGCTGGAGCAGTTCGGCGAACACATTCTGCTGACCAACTTCGGTCATTACGTGGAACTGTTCGCGCAGTGGCACGGCGTGGAGGTGCAGGGGCGCGACCGCCCGATGCCGAACGCCACCGTCGACGGCATCACCCTGATCAACTTCGGCATGGGCAGCCCCAATGCGGCCACCGTGATGGATCTGCTTGGTGCGATCGAACCCAAGGCTGCACTGTTCCTGGGCAAGTGCGGCGGCCTCAAGAAGAAGAACCAGCTCGGCGACCTGATACTGCCGATCGCCGCGATCCGCGGCGAAGGCACCAGCAACGATTACCTGCCGCCGGAGGTGCCGGCGCTGCCGGCATTCCAGCTGCAGCGCGCCGTCTCCACCATGATCCGCGACCTCGGCCACGATTACTGGACCGGCACCGTGTACACCACCAACCGCCGCGTGTGGGAGCACGACGACGCGTTCAAGGACTATCTGCGGCGCACCCGCTGCATGGCGGTGGACATGGAGACGGCAACCATCTTTGCCGCCGGCTTCGCCAACCGGATCCCCTGCGGTGCGCTGCTGCTGGTGTCCGACCAGCCGATGATCCCGGAAGGGGTGAAGACCGAGGCGAGCGACCGCAACATCACCTCGCAGTTCGTCGAGGCACACATCAAGATCGGCATCGAGGCCCTCAAATTGGTGCGCCGCAACGGCCGCAGCGTGAAGCATCTGCGCTTCGAGGCGGATGCAGAGGTCGAATAGCCGCGATCCAGTGGCAAGGTCGGCTAGCGGAGGCCGGTTCGCCCTGACAGCAGCTGGCCAACACAGCCTGAATCGACGCCAAGCGCAAATTTTTTCGGCACAAAATTTGTTGACAATATGTAAATACGGCGTAATAAATACGCGTCAGACCGGGCCGGCTGCACGAAGTTCAATGACAGGATTGGCCCTGCGTCGGGGTATCCGGGCCAGGGCAATTGCAGTCGGGAATTGGCGGGTGTGCTGTGTGTTGACGGGGCATTGTTGCCCGTCGCGGCATCAACCCGGATCGGAAGTTCCGTGGGTTTAGAAGTTCATTAGTCCAAGAGGCCGAATTGAGGTTTTGGGCAAAGGTTTTTCCGGCTCAAGGCCGTAGCCGATCGGAGTGTGTTAATTAATCGGGAGGGTGTTTTCATGAAACTCGGGGTCAAGAAACTTTCTTCGGCAGTTCGCCTGGCACTCTCGCTGGGCGCCGTCATCGCGGTTGGCGCTTCGAACGTGGCCTTCGCCCAAGACACGGGCAACCAGGACGCGGCCAATCAATCCAGCCAGAAAAAGGCAAAAACGCTACAGACCGTCGTAGTCACCGGCTCGCTGATTCGCCGCGTGGATGTGGAAACCTCCAACCCGGTGATTACCATAGATCGCGCCCAGATCGAGGCGACCGGCAAGATGACGCTGGGCGATCTGGTTCAGCAACTGCCCACCATGACCGGCGGCAACGTCAACCCACAGGTCAACAACGCGGGCGGCACGGGTGGTTCCAGCATCAACCTGCGTGGCCTTGGCTCCAACCGTACGCTGCTCCTGGTCAACGGCCAGCGTGTGGTGAGCACCGATCCGAACGCGATCCCTGCCAGCGCAATCGACCGCATCGAAGTGCTGACCGACGGCGCTTCGGCGACTTACGGTTCGGATGCGATCGGCGGCGTGGTCAACTTCATCCTCAAGAAGGACTACCAGGGCGCTCAGTTCACCGCCAATTACGGCGAATCCGATCGTCAGGATGGCCAGCAGAGCGGTTACAGCTTCACCTTCGGCCATACCTCCGACAAGGGCGGGATCATCGGCGGTATCGAGTACAACAAGCAGGATCAGATTATTTCTGGTAGCCGTGGCTTCTCGAAGGACGCGGTTTCGCTGTACGGCACGGTCAATACTCCCCCGACGGCCAGTGTAGGCGGGTCATCGTCGTCGCCGTACGGCCATATCCAGCTGCCTCCGGCTTTTGCCGGCTTGTTCCCTGCGACCGGTTGCGGCTACGTGGCACTCAACCCAGGCGGCAACAGCCAGGTGGTGAGCCCCGCCAACTATCACTGCTATGTAAACAGCGGCCCCGCTAGCGACAGGTACAACTACGCCACGGTCAACCTGGTGCTGACCCCCCAGGAACGCACCAATGCGTTCGTCATGGGCACGTACGACCTTTCCGACAATGTGTCGGCCTACATGAGTGCCTATTACAACAAGACCAGTTCGGCGTTCCAGCTGGCGCCAGCGGTCTACGGCAGCCCGTATGGCGCAGATGTCTCGGTGGACAACTTCTACAACCCGTTCGGCGTGGAGTACAAGCAGGGGCTGACCGCGTTCAATGCGCGCCTGGTCTCGGCCGGCAATCGTGCAGCCCAATTCGGTACCACCACCGGCCAGGTGAACACGGGGTTCAAGGGTAACTTCGAGCTCTTGGACCAGCAGTGGAACTGGGATGTCGGCCTTGATTACGGCCACATCAGCCAGGTCACCACCACCTTGGGCCTGCCCAATGGCAACAAGCTCTATACCGGCCCGTCGTACATGTATCAGGGGGCGCTGAGCTGTTCGGCGACCGCCGATGCTGCCAGTTCCTGTCCAACCGGCATCGGTCCGACTGAACTGGGTTTCAACCCGTTCGACTTGTTCTCGCCGGGCTCGGTGGCTGCCCTGAAGAATGCCGCTGTGCCGGCCATCAGCAATCAATACACCCAGCAAAAGATCTGGCACGCCGGCGTTAACGGTGGTTTGTTCAACCTGCCTGCCGGTACGGTTCAGCTTGCCGTGGGTGCGGACTATCGCCAAGAGCACCTCACCTCCATCGTCGATCCGCTTTTGCAGCTTGACGTCAATCAAGGTACCTGCGTGCTGGGTAGCCAGTGCAGCTCCGGTCTGCGCGGTGGCTACAATGTGAAGGAGATCTATGCCGAGGCCTTCATCCCGCTGCTGGCCGATATGCCGGGTGCGCAGTCGCTGAATCTGACCGTGGGCGATCGTTACTCCCGTATCAGCACCACGGGCAGCACCAACAACTTCAAGTTTGCGTTGGAATGGAAGCCCATCAGCGACCTGTTGTTGCGTGGCACGATGGCCGAGGTCTACCGCGCACCTAATATCAACGAACTCTACGGTGCCCCAGGCAATGATGCGCCGCTGGTCAATTTCGATCCGTGCGACGGCTACACCGGCAACCCTGTCAACCCGGCCTGCGTCGGTGTACCTACCGATGGCAGCTTCAAGAACCAGGCTGTAGCCTCCGGCACGCAGATCAATGCAATCACCGCCGGCTCGATCTACTCCGGGTTCGGTGTAAAGCCGGAGCAGGGCAAGTCGTTTGACCTGGGTGCGGTCTACAGTCCGTCGTGGGCGCCGGGTCTGTCGACCACGGTTGATTTCTGGCATGTGTATCTGAACGACATCATCACCACGGTGGGTGCGCAGAGCGTGATCAACCTGTGCAGTGCCGGTCAGACCGAGTATTGCCAGTTCATCCATCGCTTTGCCAGCGGCCCGAACCAGGGTCAGTTCGCCTCGAACTTCCTTGAGCCCACGGGCAATCTGGGCAGCACCAGCACCGGTGGCGTCGATTATTCGTTGATCTACAAGTTGCCGCAGACGCCGATCGGCAACTTCACCGTAGGTCTCAACGCCACCTACCTGAAGTACTACAACCAGCAGACCGCGCCGGGTACGGCAGGCAACGCCACGTATCACAATGCCGGCCATTTCCTGCCTTTCGGTTCCGCCCAGTCGGCGGCCTGTCCCGACAACGCGGGCGTTTGCCTGTACCCGCGCTGGCGCGGTCAGGGCTTCGTCAACTGGCAGGACGGCGGTTGGTCGGCCTCGTGGCGCATGCGCTATATCGGCAAGTTCGCCCTGGGTTCGCCGAAGGTGTCGGATAACATCTTCCCGAGCGGCACGTGCTATTACGATAGTCCCAGCAATCCCTGCACCATTCGTGGCGCGGTGATGAACTACGGTGCGACCATCTACAACGATGTGTCGATTGGCTACAACCTCGAGCCATTGAACACGCGCGTTGATTTTGGTGTCAACAACGTGTTCGACAAGCAGCCGCCGATCGTGTTCGCAAACAACTCGCTCAACGCGAATACCGATCCCAGCGATTTCGATATGATTGGCCGCTACTTCTGGGCTCGTGTGACCGTGAAGTTCTAGTAAAACGGTTCGCATGTTGTAACCTCAAGGGCCGCGTGAACTGATCACGCGGCCCTTTTCATGCCATGACCCAGGAACCTTCCCCGTTGATTGTCAGCGCCATCAACACCGGCAACCTGTCCGAGGCGGAACGGCTGTGCCGGGCCCATTTGCAGCGACAACCGGACGACGAGAATCTGCTGGTCTTGTTGACCCTAAGTCTTCAGCTCCAGCAGCGCGTTGACGAAGCTACGGCCATTTGTCTTCGCCTGACCGAGCTGTTTCCCGGCAGCAGTCTGCATTGGTGCAATTACGCCAGCATGTTGCTTGCCGCGGGCTCGCTTGTGGAAGCAGAAGCCGCGTTTGCCACGTCGATCCGGCTGGATCCGCGCAACACGGCGCCAAGAGTTCAGTCCGGCTTGATGTGGATTCAGACCAAGGAATACCTGCGTGCCCGCGATGCGTTGCTGGACGCATTCGAGATCGATCCCGACTCGCCCATGGTGCGGATTCATGCTGCCCATGCCTGCTGCCTGTGCCAGGATTTTCAAGGCACGGAAGGCCTGCTCAAACCATGGCGAGAGTGGTTGCCGCTCAACGACGATGCGCTGCAACTGGAACTGGCGAAATTGCTGCAGCTGATGAGCCAGGTGCCAGCATCCGAAGCCTTGCTGGAAGACATCGCGACGAGGAATCCCTCGTATATCGAGGCGCGCCTGATTCTGGCGCAGATCTACGAGCGAAAGAACCAGCTTGATCAGGCTGAGGCGGCACTGCAATCCATTGTCTCGACGGGCGCTGCTGATGTCGGTGCGATGGCCAACGAGGCCGTTCATCTGCGCGCCACGTTGGCGCGGCGACGTGGCGACGCGCCGTTGGCGGTGGCGTTGCTGGAACAGTGCGGTCCCCGACATCCGGACGACTATACGCATTACTTCGACCTGGCCCATGCGCGTGACAATTCGGGTGATGCCAGTGGCACGATGCAGGCCTTGCATATCGCCCATCGGCTGCAGGTCAAGGAACTAGAAATCGCTTCGCCGGAGTTCTTCCAGCCCGACGCCAAGGCGATGCCTGCCGATGTCGTGCGGGTTTCGGGCGACGCCTATCGGAAATGGCCATCGTTGATTGCGCCGGAAGTCGAAAGCTCGCCGGTCTTCATCGTCGGGTTCCCACGTTCGGGCACCACCCTTCTGGAGCAGATGCTAGATGCCCACCCGCAGCTGCAGTCAATGGATGAGAACCCCTTTTTCAACCGGCTCGCCGAGAAGCTTCGTCGGCATGACGCGCGCATTCTGGATAATCTTGATGTCCTGCGGCAATATGATTGCGACGAACTGCGCAAACACTATCTGATCATGGTGTCGGAGCGGATCAAACGGCGCTGGGACGCGCAACTGGTCGACAAGAACCCGTTGAACATGCTCTGGATGCCGATGATATTTCGGCTATTCCCGCGCGCGAAGTTCATTCTGGCGCTGCGCCATCCGTGCGACGTGGTCCTCAGTTGTTATATGCAGAACTTCCGCTCCAGCATTCTCGGCGCGGCGTGTTCCAGTCTCGAACGGCTGGCCGCGGCATATGTGCAGTCCATGCAGTACTGGCTGGAGGATGTGGAGATATTCCAACCCGACCTGCTGGTCTCCCGTTACGAGGATCTGGTAGCGGACTTTCCCGGGCAGAGCCAGCGGATCGCCCGGTTCCTGAACCTGGAGGACGCCGAGCCGTTGCTGAACTTCGATCAGCATGCCCGCAACAAGGGGTATATCGGAACGCCCAGCTATACGCAGGTAATCGAGCCGGTGAACAAGAGAGGGCTCAATCGCTGGAAGAAATACCCTCGCGAGTTCGAACCAGTGCTGCCGATCCTTGAGCCCATGCTGAGATACTGGGGCTATACGGACGAGGCGGGCTGTTGAGCGTTCCGCGAGATGGCGGGACAGTTCGAATATGCAGTCTTAGCGTGTCAATCCAGCAAGTTGCCGCCATGCTCGCCAGGAAAAGTTCAAATGAGTGAGTCAACCACCCGACTCTGGAGCCGTGCCCAGCGGTATCTGGCCAATGGCCATATGGTTCCCGCCCGTATCTCGCTGGAATCGCTGCTGCAGCGTGATCCGGCACATATCGAGGCACGACTTGCGCTTGGTCGAATTGCGCAAGTCGATGGGCGTATTCGCGATGCCGTTCGTTGCATGCTCGGAGTCGCCCGGGACCTGCCTGCGGATGCGGGGATGATTTCAGAAACAGCGGAAATCCTGTTGGGGTTGGGAGAGACGCTGGCGGCACGGTCCTGCCTGGATCATCCTCTGCTGAACGAGACCTCGGACGGAAAACTGCTGACGCGACTGGCTGCGTTGCGCAAGATGCTTGGCGAACATACAGAAGCCCTGAATCTGCTGAATCGGGCCAAGGCCGCGGGCGAGAATTCCGCCAATTTCCGCTTCCACCGTGCGCTGGAATTGATCTTCAATGGCCACATGCAGGAGGCGGCAGCGGAGCTCAACAGTGCCCTAGACCTGCAGCCGACGTTCGGGAGGGCGGCGCTGGCGTTGACCAGGCTGCGCAAACAAACCCTCGAACAGAACCATCTGGTGGACCTGCGCAGCCGCCTCGCGGCGGTCAGTCCGGGGTCGGAAGATCACGCCGCGCTGGAATTCGCCTTCTACAAGGAGCTGGAAGATACCGGAAGCTACGAGGAGGCCTGGACCGCATTGGAGCGCGGCAACCGGCTCATGTTCGCGCGGCAACATCATGATCCGGCATTCGCCTGGCGCCTCTTCGAGCATCTGGTCACGCGCTGCACGCCCCAGCTCCTGAAGGCCGACGATGTCGTTCATGAGGGGCCACAACCGATCTTCATCGTTGGCATGCCGCGATCCGGCACGACCCTGCTCGATCGTGTGCTGAGCAATCACTCGATGGTGACTTCGGCGGGCGAACTGGACGAATTTGGTCTTCAGCTCCGATGGGCGGCCGACCATGGCGTCACTCTCGACGGGCACGTGCTGGAGTGCCTTGATGAGCTGGATTTTTCCGAACTGGGGCGTCGCTACCTGGCTCAGACCCAATGGCGCGCAAACGGTGCGCCGTTCTACGTGGACAAGTTGCCGCGAAACTGGATGGTTGCCGGTCTCATTCATCGCGCCTTGCCGCAGGCGCGTATTCTTAACCTCGTCCGCGATCCGATGGACGTATGCTTTTCCAACTACAGGGCCCTGCTCGGAGAGGCGTTTCCGTGGAGCTATGATCTGAACGCTCTTGCGCAGCATTATCAGCAGTATCGGCAGGTGATGGCGCACTGGCACGCAGCCATGCCGGGCGTCATTCTCGATGTCGATTATGCTGACTTGACGCGCGCCCCGGAAACGACCGCCCACAAGGTGCTGGCTTTCTGCGGGCTGGAATGGGAGCCGGGATGTGCCGACGTGACCCGCAACAAGGCCGCGGTCGCCACGCTGAGCATGTCGCAGGTACGCGAACCGATCCATACCCGCTTTTTCGACGAGTGGCGTCGTTATGAAAAGCATCTGCTGCCATTGCGTCAGGCGATCAACGCCTGAGCCAACGGGTCAATAGGTAGAGCCCGAACAAAGGATGACGGGCCGACCCAGTCTCGAATCGTCGAAGGTGCATCCTGCCTTGGCGATGCGTCTGCCGATAAGGTTGTCACCGTTACACCGACGAAGTCAGTCCGATATCGCGTCGCCGACGTGCAGCTCAATCAACCCCAATGATGGCCAATCTGTGAAACTGCCAGTCCCTTTCATCCAGTTGCCGTTGCAGTTTGATGCCGGAGTTCTCGCGCAAGAGATCGCCGTGTTTGGCGAACAGCACTGGCATGAGCACCCGCAGAAGTACCCTGGCAATCTCTGGCTTCCATTGATCGCGGTCGATGGCAGCCCCGACAACGACTCGTTTGCCGGTGCGATGCGGCCTACACCGTACCTCCTGCAATGCCCGTATCTGATGCAGGTGCTGTCTCGCATTGGTGCGGTATGGGGACGGACGCGCCTGATGAAGCTGACCGGCCAGGCCGAAGTCAGCCCGCACTTCGATGTGAATTATTACTGGCGCGCACGCGCACGCGTGCACATTCCCATCGTGACCAAGCCCACCGTGCGATTCATCTGCGGAGAAGGTGAAGTCAACATGGGGCCTGGGGAGTGCTGGATTTTCGATACCTGGCGCACGCATCACGTAATCAATGGTTCCGACGACGAGCGAATCCACCTGGTCGCAGATACCGTCGGCAGCGACGAGTTCGGGGAACTGGTCCGGGATGGACGGATGCCGGGCAATCACATGCCGGAGGGATGGCGTGCGGAGCCGGTCGCGCCGACTGCCGAAAGGCACCCCGCATTGCGCTACGAATCGGTCAACCTGCCGGCAGTCATGACACCGTGGGAGCTGCGCGAGCACATCACCTTTCTGATGCGCGAAGTGCGCCCACATGCACAGCTTGAACCCGCCCAGCAGGTCACCTCGCGCTTCCTTGCCGCATGGCAGGCGCTGTGGTCCGAATACGGGACCGATCCGGCCGGCTTGCCCGCCTATCGCAAAGCGTTGGACACATACGAACAGTGGCTGAGGAATTCCGCGCCGTCGTTGCAGCTCGTCAACGGTTCGTCACTGCTGGTTGCGCTGAGGCTAATGGTTCTGTCGGTGGCCATTGGTGACAGCAGTGGCAATCGCGACGGTGGCGAATTGCGTCAGGCCACGACGGTCGTGGTGCCGAAGCCTGGTGATGGGAGGAGTGTCCGCGACCCCATTTACGACCGCCCGGTATTCATCATTTCGCCGCCCCGTTCCGGTTCCACCCTGCTGTTCGAAACGCTGATGAAGGCCCCCGACCTGTTCACCATCGGTCGCGAGAGCCATGCATTGATCGAGGGTGCGCGCGGCCTCAGTGCCGGCGAGCGCGGCTATGAATCCAACAGACTCGATGCAACCGCAGCGACGCCAGAACTGGTCGAGGAATTGCGTCGCCGTTTCCTGGCCGAGTTGCGCGACAGGGATGGAAGTGCACCGGAGCGTCGACCGCTTCGAATGCTCGAGAAAACGCCGAAGAATGCCTTGCGCATCCCGTTCCTGGCAAGGATATTCCCCGAAGCGCAGTTCATCTACCTGCATCGCGATCCGCGCCAGACCCTGAGCAGCATGATCGAGGCTTGGCAATCAGGCCGATTCCGCACTTACCCGAATCTTCCCGGGTGGGAAGGCTTGCCTTGGTCGTTGCTGCTGGTGCCCGGGTGGCGCGATCTGAATGGACTGCCGTTGCAGGAGATCGTGGCGGCGCAGTGGAACACGACCATGCGCATCCTGCTGGACGACCTCCATGCCCTGCCGGCGGAGCGTTGTCATATTGCCCGCTATGACGCGTTCCTCGAGAATCCGGCTGCCGAGGTGGGGCGATTGTGCGCCGCGCTGGGGCTTGATTGGGATCGTTCGCTCGATGGTGCGTTGCCGCTTGCGCGTTACACCGTAACCGCGCCGGCTACCGACAAGTGGCGTCGGCATTCGGATCTGATCAGGCAGGTTCTTCCCGGATTGCAGGACACGCTGGATCGTGCCGAACGGTTCGTCGCGCGTTGATTGACCGGGCATGTCGTCCGTGGTCTGACCACCAGGATGTTTTCCGGCCCCGTCGCTGATGACTCAGCGACTCGGGGGACACCGCAGTGACATGGTCATGGCAGGTAGGGTCAGGTGGAAACCGCAGGGCCAGAAGCCTTTCGGCAAGGTCAATCGTGATGGAATTTGAGCAGCTCGGGCAGATAGGGCAGGTAGTCCCTCCAACGTCCGACGGATCGCGTATAGACCGGTTGGCGGGCCTGCCAGGCGCTTGCCGTGCGGATCGCGCGATCGTCACTGCTGGAGTGAGGAGGGTCCAACTCAGGCAGCCCAAGCCAGCGAGCAAGCGTGGCAATACAAGCGCCAGGCTCATGCACGAGATCTTCGTAACGCACGGTGTGGATCGAAGACGCGTAGCGGGCATGCCAATGCGACATCAAACGGTGGCAGCCGCGAATCATCGCGGCAATGTCGGCGAAATCGTAGGCGTAATCGTGGGCGCGATCGTGGAACGACTGCGACCACAGCGAAAGTGCAATATCCCGTGAGTTGCGCTGACAATGAATGATGCGCGCGTTGGGCCACAGCGCCATGATCAGATCGATATGCAATAGATTGAGCGGCTGCTTGTCGATGAACCAGCGGGCGTTCGAATCGTCCTGTCGCAGGTGTGCTGCATAGACGGCCGCGGCGTCTTCGAATGGCTTGCTCCGGTCGCGTGGCGCAGTTGAAAGTTTCTGTGCGACCTGCTGAAGCCATCCCAGTTCACCACGATTGCAGACCAGCGGATGACGGGCGATCAGCTCTGCCAGCAACGTGGTGCCGGAGCGTGGCACGCCGACGATGAATACCGGCACCCAATCGGTCGGAGCGGCAAGTATCCATGGGCAAGGCGGCGCCGCCAGTCGCGCTTCGACAATGCGTTTCCACTGCTTGCGCGACCACGAGCCGATCGCTTTGGCGCGCGCGTTGGCCTCACGGAAGTGCACCGCGGCCTGCGCATAGTCGGCGATGTCGTCACAGGCTTTGCCCAAGGCGAACAGCGTGGTCGTACGTGCCTTCTCGCTCAATCCGGGTTGCGCAAGCACTCGGCGAAACAAGGCAAAGTCGGGGTGGTTGGCATCGGTATAGCGCTGCAGGCCGGACAAGCCGATCGGAATGTTCCATTCCACCGCATCGGTGGCATGGGCAAGCGCGAAGTCATAATGCTCGCGCACGCGATGAAACTGACCCAACTGGATGCCCAGCATGCCCGCGTAGGCGTGCAGACGTGGGTCCTCCTGCAGACCGCCGCTCAGCGCGGCCTCGCAGATGCGCGCGGCGTCCTGCGGACGGCCGCAGTCGTCGAGCACTTCAACAGCTAGGATCACCGTGTCCGCGTCATGCCAGCCATGTTCGAACAGCTGAAGCAGCGTGTCTGTAGCGGCCTGCACCCGCCCCTGTTCGAGCAGCAGCCGCACCAGCAGAAATGAAGCGCCGACGTGTGTGGGGTGCTGTGACAGCCAGTCGCGAAGCAGGCCTTCGGCCTGGGCATGGCTGTGCATCTGCCAGTACAGCCCGGCCAGGCCCACGCACAGTTCGCCAGAAGCCGGGTAGCAGGCTGACGCCCTTGCAAATACCGCCAATGCTGCTTCCATGTCCGCACGCAACACCAGGGCGCGGCCACACTCCAGCCATACGTGCTCTGGAGCCGGCGCCAGTGCGTCCAGCAGTACCTGGCGGGCGGTCTGCACGGAACCGTGGTCGAGGCCCTGATAGTAGGCGGCCAGGTAGGGCTCGCTCGTGCCCGACGCCGGCGACGTCGGATTGGCGGGGGTCATGACGGCGGCGGCAGATTCAGCGCTTCGCGCAGCGGATCGAGCAGGTTCCCGTAATGCTGCGAACGCGCCGTGTCCTGGCGCAGGGGTTGTCGCACTTGGGTGGCACTGGGTGAGCGTACCTCGCGCCTGTTCTCGTGAAACTGGAGGCAGGCGGCCTCGAACGGCAACCCGCAGAAATCCAGCAGTTCGCGGATTTGCGTTTCCGGCTGACTGAGCAGCGCTTCGTAGCTGTGTTCGCGCACATATTCGGGGTACAGAGCAGCCGAGCGAGTGACGCTGCGGTCGAAGTCGCGCCAGAAGCTGGCCAGGTCCTCGAACGTGCGGGTGTAGCCGTTGCTGCTGTCCAGACGCTGCCGGTAACAGGAAAAGCAGGTCTCCAACGGGTCGCGACGGCACACCACGATGCGCGCAGCCGGCAGCATGGCGCGAATGGCGGCGATGTAGATCCAGTTGTTGGGCAGCTTGTCGGCAACAATCGGGCGTTCGCGCCGCCAGCGCGCGGTGCGCTCGAGATAGCGGCGCCCCAGTCGCGCCCAGTCGGATGCTTGCGCATCGCCAACCCATTGCGGAAACGGCTTGCCCTGTCGGCGGGATTCTTCGGCCAGCACCTGCGGCAGATCGGGCAATTCGCCGGCGCCCTGCACCGAGGAATGCGTGGCCAGAATCTGCTCGACCAGTGTGGATCCCGAGCGCGGCAGGCCGACAATGAAGATGACCTCGCGGCCAAGCGGTTCGGAGGCCACCGTCGGTGCCTGCTCGAAGGCGGCGCTGACGGCAGCGACCTGGCTGGAGAATGCCTGTGCGTCCCAGGCCTGTTGGCGTCGCGCGATGGCGTTGGCCTGTTGCAGCACCGCCAGCGATTCCGTGTAATTGCCGGCATCGTCCAGCGCCTTGGCCAACGCGAAGCCGATGGCGATGCGATCGTGTTCGGTGGCATCGTCGCGTTGCAATGCGGCGCGCATCTGATCCCTATCCGTTTCGGTGAAGGGTTGCGTCCGAAGATCGGCCAGCCCCCACCAGGCCATGCCTTCAGCGGGACGTATGCCGATCAGGTTGCGGTATTCGGCGGCTGCTTCGTCGACCTGTCCTCGCGTGCGCAGAATGTCGGCGAGCAGGGCGCGTGCGGCGAGATGGTCGGGCATCAGTGAAACGGCACGCCGCAACACCTCGGTGGCCTCCTCGTTGCGCACGCACTTCGTAAGCATTACTCCGAGGTTGTACCAGGCAAGAGCCAACCCGGGCAGGAGTTCACAGGTACGGCGCAAGGCGTCGATCGCGGCCTCATAGTCACCCGCGTTGCCCAGCAGCGTGCCCATGGTGTTGTGATAGAGCGCATCCCGCGGCCGCTGCACCAGCGCGCGCTGCATTACACGGATCGCGTCCTGGTGCTGGCCGCGCAGATCATGGATGCCGGCCTTCATTCGCAGTACTTCCGGGTGTTCCGGATGGACGGCGAGGGCTTGCGCGAGATACCGCTCCGCCTCGTTGACGCGCCCCGCGTCAAGCGCTTCGCCGGCGGCCATGACGTCCCGGGTAACACCCGCTTCCAGTCCTTGCAGACGCGAATTCATCAGAACCTCTGGTCAGCTTGCCAATTCCACAGTGCGTTACCGGCGCCCCGGAGTCTCGCACCGTCTGTCGCAACCCGGTCTATTATGCCTGCGGATACAACGACGGGGATCGGCGGTAGTATTGAGAGGCAATGGGGCAAGATGGCGGATGAGGCAATGAATAGCGGGCTTCAGGGCGACGCAGTTGCGCTGCGGGCGAGGGCGCTGGAAGGGGTACGGCAGGAAGATCCTGCACTGGCGGAGCGCTGCTTCACCCAGCTGCTGGAACTGGTGCCGGATGATGTCGAGGCATTGCAGTTCGTGGCTGCCCGCCATTTCGCGCGCGGTGATGCCATGCGTGCAGTGGCCATGCTGCTGGTCGCGCAGCAGGCCCAGCCGGAGGATCCCAATACGCTTCACCATCTGGGTGCGGCCCAGTCGCTGGTCCATGACTGGCAGGGCGCTGCCGACAGCCTGAAGCGTTGCCTGCATGTTGCGCCGCAAATGTTCGTTGCGCGATTGCGGTTGGGGATTGCGCTTGAGCAACTTGGTAACGTCCACGAAGCGCTGGTCGCCTATTTCGGCGCGGTAAACACCGCTCAGGCGCAGGGGCGCTGGATGAGCGATGCCACTACTGCGCCGGGCCTGCAGGCGGCAGTGAGGCACGCCATCGGATTCATCGACGGCGGGCGCCGGCAGCTGTTCGATGCCGTGCTGGAACCGTTGCGCCAGCGCTACGGGTCATCCGAGCTGACGCGCGTTGAGGAATGCCTCGCCATCTATCTTGGCGAGAAGCACCCCTCGTTGCCTGACCCGCGGCAGCAACCCAAGTTCCTCTATTTTCCGGGTGTGCCGAGCCAACCCTATTATCCGCGCGAGCGCTTCCCGTGGTTGGCGGAACTCGAGGCCAATAC
>DATCWU010000228.1:0-8898 GCA_036566165.1 Rhodanobacter sp.
ATAGGAATACATGGTTGGTTTCTCCTTGGTGAATGCGTGCGGCGACGCATAGTCAGCAAATCGATACCCTGCCCCTTCCGCGATTTATCAAGCTACGCAGGAGGTGGCGAGACGTATTGATTTAGATCACCTAAGCCGCACCCGGCCAGGCTCATCCTGCCCCGCGTCGATTCCGACCGCGACGCTCTGGGTGCCCGCGACGCGACGCGGCGACCGCACCAGTGCGGTATATCGCGTTACAGCTTGAGCACCGCGGCACCGCTCAAGCGTCCTGCGCGCAGATCATCCAGTGCCTGATTGGCCTGTTCGAGCGGATAGACGTGCGTGGTGGTCTTTATGTCCTTGCATTCCCTGGCCGCGAAGAAGTCATGCGCATCGGCGCGTGTCAGGTTGGCAACGGAAACCACTTCGCGCTCCTCCCACAACCAGCGATACGGAAATGACGGGATGTCGGACATATGGATGCCGCCACACACGACCCTGCCGCCTTTCTTCACGGCACGCAGCGCCTGCGGAACCAGATCGCCTACCGGCGCGAACAGGATCGCCGCGTCCAGTGGCTCGGGTGGCAGTTCGTCGGACGACCCGGCCCATACGGCACCGAGCGAGCGCGCAAAGGCCTGCGCCGTGACGTCGCCGGCCCGCGTAAAGGCGCAGACCCGACGCTGCTGCCGACAGGCGATCTGGGTGATGATGTGCGCCGCTGCACCAAAGCCGTACAGACCGATGCACTTCCCCTGCCCTGCCTTCACCAGGCAGCGCCAGCCGATCAGTCCGGCACACAGTAGTGGGGCGATCGCGATGGGATCGGCATCATGGGGCAATGGCACGCAGTAATCCGCGCGCGCAACGATATGGCTGGCGAATCCGCCCGGCCGTGTGTAACCAGTGAACTCGGGTGTATCGCACAGGTTTTCGCGGCCGTCGCGGCAGTACTCGCAACGGTGGCAGCTGCCGCCCAGCCAGGGCACACCTGCCCGCTGCCCCAACTTCAGTCCGGTAACACCGGGGCCAAGCACCTCGACCAAACCGACGCACTCGTGTCCCGGGATCAGTGGCGTCACGATGTTCGGCAGCTCACCGTCGACGACGTGAAGATCCGTGCGGCATACGCCACAAGCCTCCACTCGCAACCGAACCTCATGGTTGCCCGGTAGCGGATCGGGCAGTGTCCGCAGTGCCAGTGGCTCACCGACCTTGCCAAGCACCATGGCACGCATGATTCCGTCCTCGCTCTGAATGAACCCATCATCGCGCACACCGGTATCCGGCCGAGTTGATATGGCTCAACGCGCCTCCAGCGGAGCAAGCGATGCCGGCCGCTGCCCGTCACCGCAGCCGCGGCGTTCGATATGACGGGCGCGCCGGCCAGTCACTGCAAGCCAACAGGTGCAGGCGTATGCTCCGGCCCGAGTGCTCCACTTGCTCGGGTACCACTGCGGATCGAGAGTTCAGATGGCCGTCTCGCCCAGTTCTGCGTCATCCACGATCCTGCCGGCACACTTGCTGGTGGTCGATGACGATACCGAGATTGTTCATATCCTCAGCCGTTACTTCAGCGGCCAGGGTTTCCGCGTCAGCACAGCCGGCGACGGCGTTCGCATGCGCCACGTCATAGATAGCGAAGCGGTCGATCTCGTGCTGCTGGATATCGGCCTGCCCGGCGAAGACGGCTTCAGCCTGACCCGGAGTTTGCGCACGCACTGGCATGGCCCGGTGATCATCGTGACCGGGCGTGGCGAATCCGTGGATCGCGTAGTGGGACTGGAACTCGGCGCGGACGACTACGTTACCAAGCCGTTCGATCTGCGCGAACTGCTGGCTCGCGTTCACAGCGTATTGCGCCGCGCATCCTCTCCACCCAGGGCAGATGCCGGGCGCTTGTCGTTCGATGGTTGTGTGTTCGATCCGCAATCGCACAGCTTGTCCGGACCGCATGGCGAACCCATCCCGCTGACCAGTGGCGAATTCGCCCTGCTCCAGGTTTTCCTCGAACACGCCAATCAGGTACTTACCCGCGACCAGTTGATGACGCATATCCATGGTCACGATGCAGGACCGTTCGATCGCTCGATCGACGTGCAGATCGGGCGCCTGCGCCGCAAGATCGAGCCCGATCCTGTCCATCCGCAACGGATCAAGTCGATTCGCGGCGCGGGCTACCTGTTCTCGCCCACGGTCCGTCGGATATAGGCAGCGGCATGTTCAGCAAGCAGGTCCCCGATGCCCACCTGTTCCGCTCGTTATTCGAGGCGGCACCGGATGCGATGATCGTGGTCGATCGACAAGGTGTCATCGTGTTGACCAACGCGCATGCAGAGCGCCTGTTCGGCTACGAAAAGGGTGCACTTGCCGGTTTGCAGGTGGAAGCGCTGCTGCCGGCGGCCCTGCAGCAGGCGCATATCGCACACCGTGCCCGTTACGTGTCCCGTCCGCGCGAGCGCGCGATGGGCGCTGGCCACGAGTTGACCGGGATACGTGCCGATGGCCAATCGTTTCCGGTGGAAATCGGCCTGAGCCCGGTCGCCGCTTCGCAGGGAACGCTGTATGCGGCAGCGATCCGCGACATCTCCGAAACGCAGCGTTCACGCCAGGCGCAGGAGCGCGCCCGCTTCGACGTTGCCATAGCCCAGATGGGCCGGCGTCTGCTCGAGGCCACGTATCACGAAAAAGCCGTCGACGAGATTCCCGGTTTGGTGGCAACCACCCTCGATATTCCCGCGACAGCGATCATCCTCAACCACCCATACCATCCCGGCTTGCGCGCCATCGCATCGAAGGGTCTTCCGCAAGCGACACTGGAAAGCTTATCGGGCAATCCCGCCTTGCTGGACGTGGCATGCAGCCAGACGCTGGAGGCCGATGAGCAGCCGCCCACGCAAGGCAGCATCATCGAAAGCCTTCGCGGCATATGTCCGTTCCTGAGCCAGGATTACCAGGACGCATCCCTCGTGCCATTGCCCGACCGGCATGGGCCCATGGGCGTGTTGTTGGCGCTTGCCCATCAGAAGAGCTATTTCGACCGGGACCGACAGAATTTTCTGCAATCGGTGGCCAACATTCTGGCCGGGTCCATTCAGCGCGGACGCAGCGAAGAACAACTGGCACATTCGCTGCGACTGGAGGCCCTCGGTCAACTCACCGGCGGCATTGCGCACGACTTCAACAACCTGCTGACGGTGATTTCCGGCAACCTGCAGCTGCTGGAAATCGATCTACCGGAGGATCCGGCAACACGAAAAACCCTCGCCAGCGCATCGCGCGCGGTCGAGCGTGGCGCGGCGCTTACCCGCAAGCTGTTTACCTTTTCCCGCCGCCAGCATCTGTTGCCGCGCGCCGTTCGCACCGTGCAACTACTGGCCGATCTGAGCGAGATGCTGGGGAGAACGCTGGGCGAACGCATCGTCGTGACCGCCGAGTGCAGCAACGAAGTGCCTGCGGTATACGCCGACGAGGGAGAGCTGGAAGCGGCATTGATCAATCTGGCGCTCAATGCACGCGATGCGATGCCGCACGGCGGCCGCCTTGCCATCACGGCACGCTCCTGCAACGTCGCCAACGCCGATGGAGACACCGGGCTTGCACCTGGCTCGTATGTGGTCTTTACCGTAACGGACAACGGTGAAGGCATCCCGCCGGAAATCCTGGAACATGTGCTGGAGCCTTTTTTCACTACCAAGGAAGCCGGCAAAGGCAGCGGGCTCGGGCTCAGCATGGTTTATGGCTTCGTGAAACAGTCCGGCGGCCATTTCCATATCGAGAGCCAGGTGGGTCATGGCACGCGCGCCGAGCTTTTTCTTCCGGCTGCCGCCTCAGCGACGGCGGTGGAAGCGGCAGCCGCGCCTTCGCACCGTGGTCGCGAAACTTCGCACCATGGTCACGAAACCGTTCTGGTCGTGGAAGACGAACCGGAGGTAAGGCGCCTCGCGGTCGCTTTTCTGCGCACCCTGGGCTACATCCCCTGCGAGGCCGGCGATGCCGTCACAGCGCTGGAGCATCTGGCGAAGCACCCGGACACCGACCTGCTCTTTACGGATATCGTGCTTGGCGGCGAGATGACGGGTTTCGAACTGGCCGCGAAAGCACGCGAACAGCATCCCCATCTTCCCGTGCTTTTCACGTCCGGCTACGAATACGCGTCGATGGGCATCGACACCCGTGCTTTCGGTTCATTCGAATTGCTGCGCAAACCCTATCGCCGCGGGCAACTCGGCACGGCCGCCCGCCGGGTACTCGATCGCAACCACAGCGTGTGACACCGCTCAATTCAACGCGGCGCTCGTCCCCGCCATGGAACGCAGTCCATTGACATCCAGCACGCGCACTTCGCGACGCTGCACATCGATGTAACTCAGGTCATGCAGGTGCGACAGCGCACGGCTCACGGTTTCGTGCTTGAGAGCCAGGAAGCTGGCCATGTCGGCGCGATTCATGCGCAGGATGAAGTGCTTCGCGCTGCAACCCAGGCGTGCGTAGCGCGCGGCGACATCGAGCAGGAACGCCGCCACGCGCCGCTCCGCCGCCAGTGTGCCCAACATCAACATCCATGAGTGATCGCGGCGTATTTCCGCGGCCAGTGCCGCGGTCAGGCGCGATTGCAGTTCCGGCACATGCGCACAAGCGCGCAGCACGGCCGGGTACGGCAGTTCCCATGCCTCACTGGCTTCCAGGGCGACCACATCGTTCGCATAGGTTTTCAGGCCGATGGATTCCACACCGATCAAGTCGCCGCGCATGCGGAAGCCGGAGATCTGTTCACGGCCATCCGCGGCCAGTTCGCAGATCTTGTAGGAACCCGCATGCACCAGATAGATCGCACGGAACGGCTGGCCGGCGTGATAGACGCTGTGTCGGGCGACATGCTTGCAGCGCCGCACCGGGACGTGTTCGCGAATCGCCTCGATATCGAGGCCAGGGGCGCTACAGCCGGAGGCTGCCAGGGTCATGCAGGCGCGAGGGGGAAAGCCTGCTTGCGGGGCGCGAATGTCGGTTGCCAGCATTGTCATGACACATGCCCTCAAGATGCAGCCCCAGTCGGCTACGACGCTGACTCTAGTCCCGCCCCGCAACAGCGATAGTTCGACTTGGTAACGGATTGCAACGGTTCGTAACAAACGGTCCACCTCCGACAGGCGCCGATGCGTATCGAGCGGGCTTTGATGCGATGGCTGCGCTGGCCAGGCTGATACGGCGTGTCTCATGGGCACTCTCGGGGAGCGAACGTTCAACCGAGCCGCGCTCCACCAAGTGGCATGCACGTTGACGCCGCCATGCTCGCTTGATACGCCGTCGCCAGGCTCAATGCGCCAGCAGTACCGGTAACCGGGCATGTCTGAGTACATGGCGCGTCGTGCCGCCCAGTATCAGCTCACTCACCCGCGAGTGACCCCAGGCGCCCATGACCAGCAGATCTGCCTGCATGGCCTGCGCCTGATCGAGCAGGGCCTCACCGGCGCTGGCTGTGGCCGGGAATTGCCGCACGGCATGCAGGGTGATGCCCTGCCGCGTGAGCCAGTCGCGCACCGGCAACGGCGGTGGCGTGATGCCGGGCAATTCATCGCGGGCACCGTCAACAAGGCATACCATCTCGGCCTCGCGCAAAAATGGCACGGCAGCACGCAACGCGCGCATGGATTCCTGCGTGCTGTTCCATGCCACCAGCACTCTCTCCTGGCGGAAGGTCCCGTCCCATGTCGATGGAACCAGCAGCATGGGTGACGCTGCCGAGAGCAATACGCGCGTCACATAGTCCATGCCGGCAGGGTAGCCGGCCTCATGATTCGGCAGGCGGCTTACCGTGATATCCGCCATGCACGAACGCCGCGCCAGTACCGGCACGTATACGCCACGAATCACTTCCCAGGCGCCTTTGATGCCGTGTTCGTCGCATTGCTTCATCCACCAGGCATCGCGTCGCCTGGCTTCATACTCCTGCGTCGCCAGTACGGCCATGACATCGGCAATGGCCATGGTCGCCGGAAGCACCTCAATGATATTCAGCCCGATCGCGTAGGCATGGTGGCGGCCCGCCAGCGCCAAGCCGGTTCGTACCACGGGATTGTCATCGCGCATCTCTTCAGTGTTGATGAGAACCTCGAACATGACGGCGCCCCGCGGCTGGATTCGATACGCCAACACTCATCCTTGCGCAGCCCACTCCGCTTGATCTGGATCAACCGCTATCGACGCAGCAGGGGACCGCGCGGCGGCATCCGCGGCCCGGCGCGCTATTGCACGGCGAGTTGATCGCGATCAATACCAAGACAACCGCTCAAGCCACCATGATGCTTGACGCGACTGAGTGCAGGCGCAACATCTCAAGACGTTGGAGACTCTGTCCCATGTCCACCGAAACCGCCGTGAGTCCGGAACTGGCCCGCGTGCAAGGAAATGCGCTCTTCCAGCACTTGCTTCTACCGATCGATGGATCGGATCTGTCGCTGCGGGCTTTCAACATGGGTCTGGAGCTGGCCAGTGCATTCGGCGCCAAGGTACTGGCGTTGCACGTAGTGCCGCCATTCAACTCCATCGCCTATATGGCTGAAATTCTCAGCGCAGCCGAGCTGAGTTACAGCAAGCAGGCCGTGCAAATCGCTACGCGCTACCTGGACGAGGCAAAAAAACTGGCCAAGGCTACACAGGTACCCTGCGAATGCCACTACGCCTTCGGCGAACGCCCCCACGAGGCCATTCTGGACGCCGTTCGCGAACATCATTGCGACCTCATCGTCATGGCCACCCATGGTTGGCATGGATCGAACCGGCTGACGCTGGGCAGCGAAACGCAAAAGGTTCTGCTGCAGAGCGATATCCCGGTGCTCCTCCGCCCCGGTAACCCGGCGTGATGGTGATCCGGTCCGGCGGCGAGGCATCCGTCACCGCCGATGGGCGGCGTCGGATGGCTGCGGGCGGGTACGCGGCGCTGACCGATAGTCCGGCTCGAAGGCTCGTCAGTCACGATCCGGCAACCCGGTAAACACCACAATCCGACCCGGCGCACCATGCAACCCACGGACTGTGAATTCCGCTACGGCACCTCGCCACACGCAGGATTCGACAGCACCACCATCCGGACACCTTTGCCCGCTGCATCATGCCGGCGTGGCGCCCGGGCCGGATCACGCAGCGGGGGAAACAGCCGCATGACCGTAGACGAAAACACCGAAGACGGCGGCCCGGAAGCCCCGCCCTGGGCCAGCCTCGGTGCCGGCCTGATCACCGGTGCGGCCGATGACGACCCCAGCGGCATCGCCACCTACTCGCAGGTGGGCGCGGCGTTCGGCTATGGCATGCTGTGGTGCGTGTTCCTGACCATGCCGCTGATGATCGCGATCCAGGCGATCAGCGCCGGCATCGGCCGGGTCACCGGCCATGGCCTGATGGACGGCATGCGCCAGTACTACCCGCGCAAGCTGGTGTATGCGCTGGTCGCGTCGATCTTCATCGCCAACGTGATCAACCTGGCGGCGGACATCGGCGCGATGGGCGCGGCGCTGAAACTGCTGGTCGGCGGATCGGCCCTGCTCTATGCCGCGGGCTTCGCCGTACTGTCGCTGCTGCTGCAGATCTTCATCCCGTTCACCCGCTACGCGCCGACCCTGAAAGTGCTCACCCTGAGCCTGTTCGCCTACGTGGTCACCGTGCTGGTGATCGACGTGCCGTGGCGCGCCGTGCTCAGGAGCATCGCGCTGCCGCCGATCCGCTGGACGCGGCGTACGCGGTGGGCCTGGTCGCCCTGCTCGGCACCACCATCAGCCCCTACCTGTTCTGCTGGCAGGCCGCCGAGGAAGTGGAGGAGATCGAATCGAGCCCGCAACGCAAGCCGCTGCAGGAGGCACCGCAACAGGCGCCGAGCGCGCTGCGCCGGATCGGTATCGACACCGCGGTGGGGATGATCTTCTCCAACCTGATCGCGTTCTTCATCATCCTCACCGCCGCCGTGGCGCTGCACGCACACGGCAAGACCGACATCCAGTCCTCGGCCCAGGCGGCCGAGGCCCTGCGACCGCTGGCCGGCGATCTGGCGTTCGTGCTGTTCGCCGCCGGCATCATCGGCACCGGCCTGCTCGCCGTGCCGGTGCTGGCCGGCGCCACCGCCTACGCCGTCGCCGGCGCGTTCGGCCAGCGCAGCGGACTCGAACACAAGCCGCACGAAGCCCGTTTCTTCTACGGCGTGCTGGTCGGCTCCGCCCTGCTCGGCATCGCGCTCAACCTCACCCCGCTCGACCCGATCAAGGCGCTGTACGGGAGCGCGGTAATCAACGGCGTGGCTGCCGTGCCGCTGATGGTCGCGATGATGCTGATGGGTTCGCAGCGCAAGGTCATGGGCGAATTCACCATGCCGTGGCCGCTGAAACTGTTCGGCTGGCTGGCCACGGCGGCGATGGCGACGGCGGTGGTGGTGATGTTCGTGACGTGGGGGAAGTGAGGTTCGGCCTGGCCAAGCCGTCACCGCCGGCTGGAACGCACTCTCCGGCATGAAAACCACTCCACGCGATGGGAACCGGTCTCGCGACCACCACGGCGAGTAGCCGATTCCTGCCCGGATGTGGACCGGCGCATGGCCGATACGGAGCAGGTTCACCGTCTCCCCGGGCATGCCCGGGGAGACGGCACTGCATGGCGACGAGCGGTCAGAAGCTGGCTGTCACGCGCGCGTACCAGAACGCCCCGTTGAAACCGAACGGCGAGGTGAGCGCGTACTTGACGCCAAGGAATTGCAGCGTGGCGTTCTGCTCCTTGCCGGGGTAGGTGTCGAAGACATTGTTGCCGCCGACGGCCACCGTGATGACGTCATTGAACCGGTAGCGCGCCTCCAGGTCGAGCAGCGTCCTGCCGCTGTAGTGATCCACGTCGTCCGGCGGATTGTTACTGCCGAACAGGCCGACCGTGGTGCTC
>DATCWU010000236.1:0-5038 GCA_036566165.1 Rhodanobacter sp.
GACGGCGAGCAGCCGGCGCTGGTGGAGGCATGGATCGACAACGGCGACCCGCGATCCACACCGGATCAAAGCCGCGTGCCGTTCCTGATCACACCGCCGCTGTTCCGCATGAACCCGGGCAAGGGCCAGAGCTTGCGTATCGTGTACTCACACGAACCGTTGCCCACGGACCGTGAGTCGGTGTTCTGGCTGAACGTGCTGGAAATTCCACCCAAGCCGGGCGCCGACGGACAGGATCGGAACACCTTGCAGTTTGCCGTGCGCTCCCGGTTGAAGCTGTTCTTCCGTCCTTCAAACCTTGCCGGCAACGTCGCCGAAGCTGCCGACAGGGTGACTTGGAAAGTGCTCACGGACGGCGGCAGCACCGTACTGGAAGCGCTCAACCCGACCCCGTACTACCTCACCTTCAGCAAGGTTACGCAGGGCGCGGGCCCCACCGCCGTGCCGATGGAAGGTGGCATGGTCGCGCCATTTGCGAGCCTGCGGCTACCGGTCAAGAACACTGCCCACACGCCCGCACCGGGTACGGTGATCGCATTTACGATCATCAATGATTACGGTGCGGCGGTGAATCACCAGGGTTCGGTGGCGCCGTGATGACCGCATGTGGTCGCCACGACCGCGCGGGCCATGCGTAGCGCAACCGGCCATCGCCTGCGGACCACCTGTGGAGGCGCGCTGCTGATTCTCTCCTTCGGCAGCGCCACCGCGGTAACCGCCGCCACCGGACCGGCCGCGAACTCAGCCGGGTACGAGGCAACGCTGGACGCCGTGACCAACTTCGATCGCAGTCTGCTGTCCGGACAGGGCCGCAACACCACCGACCTGTCGCGGTTCGAACGCGGTGACATGGTGCTGCCTGGCACCTACAGCGTGGATCTGTACCTCAACGACGCTGCGGCAGGCCGGAGCAATGTGCGCTTTGCCGGAACGGATCCGACTGTCAGCGCCACGCCTTGCGTGACATCCGCACTGCTGGACAAACTCTCCCTGCGACCCGACGTTGCCGCGTCGACGGCAGCCGCGCTGGCTGACGAGCATGCCTGCGTGGATCTAAGCAGCGTCATCCCTGGCGCAGGCATGAGCTTTGACGGCGCCGACCTGCGGCTGGACGTTAGCGTCCCGCAGGCGTATCTGGGTCAGCGCCCACGTGGCTATGTCGATCCAAAGTACTGGGATGACGGCGTCACCGCGGGCCTGCTCAACTACAACTTCAACGCCTACCGCACCAGCAGTCACGGCGTTGCCCAAACTTCCGCGTACCTGGGCTTGAACGCTGGAGTGAATCTGGGGCTGTGGCATTTTCGCCACAACTCCACCTTGACCTGGCAGTCTGCCATCGCCGGTACACGCCCGCGGCAACGCTGGCAGAACATTTCCACCTACGCACAGCGCGATCTGCCCGGCCTGCGCGCGCAGTGGAGCATCGGCGACTCCTGGACCAGTGGCGAGGTCTTCGACAGCATCGGCGTGCGCGGCATGCAGATCGCCACGGACGAGCGCATGCTGCCGCAGTCCCTGCGCGGCTACGCCCCCACGGTGCACGGCGTCGCCAACAGCAATGCGCGGGTGACCGTGCGCCAGAACGGAATGGTGATCTACCAAACCACGGTCGCACCCGGCCCGTTCAGCGTGAACGACCTCTACGCCACTGGATACGGCGGCGATCTGGAAGTCAGCGTGAACGAAGCGGACGGCCGCACGCACACGTTTTCCGTACCATACGCGTCCGTGCCGCAGCTGTTGCGCCCGGGCGTCAATCGATTCGGCGTCGCGGTCGGGCAGCTGCGTGATGCCTCGATACAACACCGGCCGGCAGTGGCCCAGGCAACCCTGCAACGCGGGCTGACCAACCTGTTCACCCTGTATGGAGGCATGAATGGCGCCCCAGGTTACGCGGGGCTGCTCGCCGGCGGTGCATTGAACACGGCCTACGGTGCGTTTGCGCTGGACCTGACCATCGCGCGCGCGCATCTGCCGGGTATCGATGCACTGCAGGGTCGCAGCCTGCGCCTGAGTTACAGCAAGCTGTTGGCGCAAACGGGAACCTCGCTGACGGTTGCCGCGTATCGCCACTCCACCAGTGGGTTTCTGACGCTGGGCGATGCAATGCGCGCGCGCGACCGTGGCCGGCGCAAGCTGCCGATATTCGCCAACGACGGCAGCAACCTGCCGTTGCTGATCAACGGCGTGCCCGTCGCCGGCCTGCTCACGCCGGCCCAGCAAGCCGCGTTGCTCGGCGTGGATTACCGCGACCAGCTCACTTACACCGGTATAGACCGGCAGCGCGACAACTTCAGTCTCACCCTCAATCAGCGGTTGGGCGAACGCGGTGGCACGCTGTACCTGAGCGGTTCGACCCGCGATTACTGGAATCGCAGTGGCACCGACACGCAGTACCAGTTCGGCTACAACAACACCTTGGGTCGGCTCAATTACAACCTCGCAGCCAGCCGCGAACGCGACCTGCTCGGCCGCAGCGACAACCGCTTCATGATCAACCTCACCATCCCGCTCGGCAACGACACGCACGCGCCGACGCTGACCGGCGGAGTGATTCGCGAAAACGGCGGGGCCACGCAGACGCAGGTCACCGTGGGCGGTACCGCTGGAGTAGACGAGAAATTCAGCTACGGCGCGACGGCAACCCGCGGCAGTGCCTCGACGGTCGGCAGCGCCGGCAGTGTCAATGCCGGCTATCGCGGCAGCCAGGTGCAGCTGGCCGCCGGCTTCGGAGCCGGCAGCGGCTTTTCGCAAGCCTCACTTGGCGCCAGTGGCAGTGTGGTGGTCCATTCCGGCGGGCTCACGCTGGGTCAGCCACTGGGCGACACAATCGGCATCGTGTCCGCCCCCGATGCCGCCGGTGCACGCGTCAGTAACGCCGCCGGGGTGCGTATCAACCGCGCTGGCTTCGCCATCGTGCCCTACCTGACACCGTACGTGCTCAACACCGTGGGGCTTGATCCGAGCGGCCTGCCGCTGGACGTGCAACTGGACAGTACCAGCGCGCAGGTGGCCCCACGCGCCGGCGCCGTGGTACTGATGAAGTTCAAGAGCGAAAGCGGCCGCTTCGTGCTGATCCAGGCGACGCTGGCCGATGGTGCCACCCTGCCGTTCGGCGCCGAGGTACTCGATTCCAACGGGCAGTCGGTCGGCGTAGTCGGTCAGGCCGGGCGCATCATGGTGCGCGCGACCCACGACTCCGGCCGGCTCAGCGTGCACTGGCAGGATCATGACCGCTCGCAAACCTGCTCCTTCCCATACCGGTTGCAGCCGCGCGTACGCGCCGGGCGCGGCGCGCAGGCGCTGGAACAGATCAACGCCACATGCGAATCACCGCCAACTGCAGCCCGGGTTGCCGGGAGGGATACATGACGACACGAACGGCACTGCCATGGTTACTGCTGGTCCTTCTGGGGTTGTTCGCACCGGGCGCCGGCGCCGTCTGCCACCTCAGCCACAGCGGCCCGGCCACGGTCACTTTCAGCCTGCCCGCAAGTATCACTATCCCGACCAACACACCAGATGGCACGGTGATCGCCACCACGGCCCAAGTCGCGCCAGCCAACCCGTCGGAAATGGACTGCAACGCGGGGCTCGGCGAGAACGTAAGCTACGGCGTGGTCAATGCCCGGGGGGGAGCCGAGGACAGCTATACCTATGCCACCGGTATCCCTGGGGTCAGCTACCGCATCACCGATCCAAACGCCGATCCGGCCGCGCACCTGACGGCGTATCCGCTCTACAGCCAGAACGTGACAAAGAAAACATTCAATGCCACGTCGGGCCTGGAACTGGTAAAAACCGGGCCGATCACCTCCGGCAACGTACTGGCCGCCGGCAAACTCGCTGACTGGCAGTGGGGCACACTCGTTCCGGTAGTGTTCCAGCTCGCCAGCTCCGTGATCCTTACCCTGCCCAGTTGCACCGTAGTGACCAATCCCATCAACGTCACCCTGCCGAACGTGCTCGCCAGCACCTTCACCGGCGTGGGGACAACTTCCGGCAAGACGCCATTCGCGATCACGCTGTCGTGTCCGGCCGGCACGGCGGTCAGCAACGTCACCCTGCATGCCGCCACGCCAGACAGCCACCCCGGGGTCATCCAACCCGCCGGCGCCGGTTACGCTGCGGGCATCGGCGTGCAGATCCTGGATGGCAACAGCAATCCCGTCACATTCGAGCGGCAGACACTGCTCACGCCCGGCGCCACCAACTCCATCCCGTACTACGCGCAGTACTTCCAGACCGCACCGACTGCTGGCGCGGGCACAGTCAAGGCGACCGTGACATTCGACCTTTTCTACCAGTAGCGGCAGTCTGCATGCCAAGGACCTTGGCGGTCACGGTCACTCATAGGTGCGAACCACCACCCTAGCCGGGGTAGCCGGTAGCAGATGGCCGGCGTAACCGGCAAAGTAGGCCAACAATGGATCGCCCGCCTGCATGACCGCGTCCACCGGGATCACGGCCTGCGAGTAGGTGGTGGCCACGGGTGAGCCACAGGTCCACCGTTGCGGGCCCGCTGCCACATCACGTTCCTCGACAGTTGCCCGGACGGCGCGCGCATCATGGCCAGAACAGGTTGGTTCGACCACTGCCCCGGAAAACACAATGCGCCCGTCGTTGGCGGACGCCGCCGGCGTACTCAACGCCAGCGTCGCCAGTCCAGCGACCCACATGACGTATCTCGAATAGCGCATGCCGGCCTCCATTGCGAACCCGGTTCCCGGAGTTCCTGCAACGTTATCGGCGAGTGCGGCTTCGTCTTGATGACTTAATGAGGGCGCCCAGCCCGAACTGTGCGGTCCATCACAATTGCAACAGGCGGTGGCAGGCGTGCCGAGCGCCACGTGACCGCTGGGGACGGGACCAACGGCAATAATCGCGCGCTTCTCGCCAAGCGCGAAAGGACGGCGCGGTCACCTTGACGAAACGTATTTCTCGCGGCGGATGTGTTGCACCGGCAGGCCGAAATCCTTGAGCGCGGCATAGGCGGCGTCGACCATGTTCGGGTTGCCGCACAGATAGGCAATAT
>DATCWU010000240.1:0-3800 GCA_036566165.1 Rhodanobacter sp.
GCAGCGGTGCAACGCAGCTGCGGGAAGGGACTTTAGCCCGACGCTGTTCGATCCCAGGACAAAAGCCAATCACCCGCGCACAAGGCGCGCTACCCGCACCAGGGTTCCCGCCCAGGTCACACAGCAAGGGGCCGGCGCAAAGCCGGCCCCTTGGCTGATCCGGCGACAGGTGGCTTACTTCTTCGCGAACAACTGCTCCACGCTGGCGCGCTCTTCGCGCAGCTCCTTGCTCGACGCATCCATGCGTGCGCGCGAGAAATCGCTGATCGCCAGGCCCTGCACGATCTCGTACTTGCCTCCCTTGCAGGTGACCGGATACCCATAGATGACACCCGGCGCAATACCGTAGGAACCATCGGCCGGAATGCCCATCGACACCCAGTCGCCTTCGGCAGTGCCCAGCGCCCAGGTGCGCATGTGGTCAATCGCCGCCGCTGCGGCAGACGCCGCTGACGAGGCGCCACGCGCCTTGATGATGGCCGCGCCACGCTTCTGCACCGTGGGAATGAACTCGTTTTCGTACCACTGCTGATCCACCAGGCTCATGGCCGGCTTGCCGTCGACCGTCGCCTGCGACAGATCGGGATACTGGGTCGAACTGTGATTGCCCCAGATGATCATTTTCCTGACGTCGGCGTTGTGCTTGCCGGTTTTTTCGGCCAACTGCGCCTTGGCGCGGTTGTGATCCAGGCGCACCATTGCCGTGAAGCACTTTGGGTCCAGATCCGGTGCGTTCTGCTGGGCAATCAGCGCGTTGGTGTTGGCCGGATTGCCGACCACGAGCACTTTCACGTTGCGCTTGGCATGCGCATTGATCGCCTTGCCTTGCGGGCCGAAGATCGCCCCATTGGCCTGCAGCAGGTCGCTGCGCTCCATGCCTGGGCCGCGCGGACGGGCGCCCACCAGCAACGCGTAATCCACATCCTTGAACGCAACATTCGCGTCATCGGTGGCCACGATGCCGGCCAGCGTCGGGAACGCGCAATCGTTCAACTCCATGACCACGCCCTGCAGCGCCGGCAACGCCGGGGTGATTTCCAGCAAATGCAGGATTACCGGTTGATCCGGGCCCAGCATGTCGCCAGCGGCTATGCGGAACAACAACGCATAACCGATCTGGCCGGCAGCACCGGTGACGGCAACTCGAACGGGGGCTTTCATGGACGATGACTCCTTGAGTGAAATATTGGTTGGTGGAACGGACTGCAGTCTCGACGACTCCAACCCGACTACCACGGCGGGAACATTGCGCCTGAAGTCGTTCCCACCTCAGCGAAATGAGTGTCAGACCAGCTCGGCAAAAAACTCCGTGATGCGCTGCAGCCCGGGCTGCAATTGTGCCGACGGACAGGTATAGGAAATGCGCATGGCGCGCGGTTCACCAAACGCCGAACCGGGTACGCAGGCGACGCCCTTGGCCTCCAGCAATGCCGCGCAAAACTCGACATCGTCATGGATGCGGACGTCACCGTGGTGTTTGCCAAACGCCACCGAGATATCCGGGAATGCATAAAACGCCCCTTGCGGCCGCGGACAGACCACCCCGGGAATGGCGCTGAGTGCCGCATATACCGTGTCGCGCCGCGCGGCAAAATCCATGCACCTGGCTTGTGGTACGTCCTGCGGGCCGGTCAGCGCGGCGACGGCCGCGGCGGTGATCACTTCCGGCAGACTGGTGATGTGATTGGAGTTCATCGTGGTAACCGCCCTGGCGACCACCTCCGGACCGGCCAGCAGGCCGACGCGCCAACCGGGCATGCCGTAGGTCTTGGAAACCGAATCCACGAAGACCAGACGGTCCCGCAATTCAGGTTCGGCGTGCACGAAGTTGTGGTAGCCGATACCGTCAAACACCATGGCGTTGTAAATGTCATCGGTGACAATCCACGTGTCGGGATGCTTCATCAGCACTGCCGCCAGCGCGGCGATTTCCTCACGCGTGTAAACCATGCCCGTCGGATTGGACGGGTTGTTGAACAGGAACGCCTTCGGCTTGCGGGCCAATGCTGCATCCAGCTGCGCCGGAATGAGCTTGTAGTTTTGTTGCGGGCCGCACGGCAACGTATGGATCTTCGCGCCGACGATGTCGGCGATGTCGCGATAAGTGGTCCAGTACGGCGCCGCGAAGATGATCTCGTCACCCTCGTCCAGAAGCACCTCGGCCAGGTTGTACAGCACCTGCTTCGCGCCAATGCCAATCGAGACGTTCGTGCGACCGTAGCCGGAAAAGCCCAGCGCCTCGATGTGCTTGAGGAACGCATCCTGCAACACGTCGGAACCGCGATTGCTGCCGTATTGCCCACTGTCGTGCGTGAGCGCTTCGCGCGCAGCCGCATACACATGCTCGCCGGGCAGGAAATTCGGCACACCCACCGAAAAACTGATGATGTCGCGCCCGGCGGCCTTGAGCTGGCGGGCTTTCTGGGCGATCACCATGATCGTGCTGGGTTTGGCACGACTGACACGCTGGGCAAGCTGGGGCATGGTTCCCACACGGAGAGCTGCAAAGACGGCCATTTTATCACGCAGTCCGACTCCGGCGGCGGACCGGGCAATCAAAACCCTCAGGCAGGCCGATGCCCGACGGACCGTTGTGCGGGTTCAATGCTGCGCCAACGCCGCACCACCAGCAGGCACTCAGTCAACCGAGCAGCTTGCCGGCCAGACCCTCAAGCATGCCCACGTCGAAGCTCATGTCCTGGCCGGCAGGAGGCACTGTTCCATCCGGTGTCAAATGATTCACCACGATGGGCAGCACCTGCGAAAGCTTGCCCAGCAAGAGGTTCTGGTCGATCCCCAGCTTGCTCGCCGCCTCCTGCAACAGCGAGTCCATGCCGCCACTGTTCAACGCGACCCCCAATTGGCTGCCCGATACTGGCTGATTGGCGCCGGTACTGACCCACGATTGCACCGCGCCGCCCAGTCCATGCTGCCGCAACATGCTGACCAGGCCCTGCAGACCGCCAGCCTGTTCGATCAGCTGACCCACGACCCCGAGCAACGAGTTGCCGCCAGCCTGGTCTTTACCCAGTAGATCGTCGAGGAATGACATCGTCGTTCTCCTTGGAAGATTGGGTGGTACGCATACTCCATGCATGATAGATGGCACGCTGGATGGTTGTCTTGACCGGGATGATCGTCCGTGCGCGAATCCACACCGGTTGGCACGCTACCGTGCAGGACGGGGCGCAACTCGCGACCACAAAAAAAGCTGCCGGTCCGACCGGCAGCTCCTTCGTCAATGGCAGAATTCTCAGGCGCGCTGATCGAGCACCGCGTTCCATTCCTTGACGCGATCGGCCTGCGCCGCGAGCAACGCGCTCACATCATCGTCCACCGTGACCTTCTCGATCGTGTCACCTTGCTGGACCGCATTGACCACGGCCATGTCCGCCGCGTCCACCACTTCGCCAAACACGCTGTGCTTGCCGTCCAGCCACGGTGTCGCCCCATGCGTGATGAAGAACTGGCTGCCATTGGTGCGCGGACCGGCGTTTGCCATCGACAGCACGCCGGGTTTGTCGTGTTTCAACGAGGCGTCGAATTCATCCTCGAACTTGTAGCCCGGGCCGCCCCGCCCGCTTCCTTCCGGGCAGCCGCCCTGGATCATGAAGTCCGCAATCACGCGGTGGAACGACAGGCCATCGTAGTAACCACGCCGGGCCAGATTGACGAAATTGGCGACGGTAACGGGCACCTTGTCCTCATGCAGACGCAGATGGATGGGGCCGCGGTTGGTAGTGAAGGTGACATGGATGGTCATCGCAAATCCCTGGGGTTGGAAAGTGGTGTCGTGCACG
>DATCWU010000273.1:0-15954 GCA_036566165.1 Rhodanobacter sp.
TCAGGCCTCCAGGCGTTCCACCAGTTGCAACCACTCGGTGTCCAGCGTGTCTTTCTCGTGACGCAACCGCGCTTGCTGCTGGCTCAGCTGCATCAGTTCCTGCGTCGGACCGTTGTAGGTTTGTGGATCGGCCAGGCGGGCTTCCAGTGCTGCCAGTTCGCTGTCGATCTTTGCCGTGCGCGTTTCGATATGTTTCACCCGCTGGCGCGAGGCTTTCTCGCTCTCGCGCTTGGCAGCAGCGAGGCGCCGGCGCTCCTCCGGCGGCACCTCCGGCATGGCCGGTGCAGCCTTCTCCGCGCGCCCCGGTTTGCCCAGTTTCCTGGTCGTGCTGCGGGTACGCAGCCAGCTTGCGTAGTCATCCAGATCGCCATCAAAGGCTGCCACTACGCCGTCGGCGACGCGCCAGAAGCTGTCACATACCAGGCCAAGCAAATGGCGATCATGCGAAACCAGCACCACCGCACCGGCGAAGTCGGACAGCGCGTCGGCCAGCGCCTCACGCATGTCCAGATCGAGATGGTTCGTCGGCTCGTCCAGCAGCAACAGGTTCGGTTTGTCCCAGGCGATCAGGGCCAGCGCCAGGCGCGCGCGCTCGCCGCCGGAAAAACCATCCACCACTTCAAACGCGCGGTCCCCGCTGAAGTTCCAGGTACCGAGAAAATCGCGCATGACCTGCGTGGCCGCACCCGGGGCTTTTTCCTGCAGATGCTCCAGCGGCGTGGTGCCATCACGCAGGCTTTCCACAGTGTGCTGGGCAAAGTAGCCAATTTTCAGATCCTTGTGCGCCTTGCGCTCGCCACTGAACGGTTCCAGTTCGCCCACCAGCGTCTTTACCAACGTCGACTTGCCGGCGCCGTTGGGACCAAGCAGGCCGATGCGCTCGCCCGCCTCGATGCTGAAACGCACGTCGTGCAGCACCACGTGGCGCTTGCCAGGCGCGGCCGGAGCGGCGTCCGCCGGATATCCGGCAGTGATGTCCTCCAGTTGCAACATGGAGTCTGGCAGCCGTCCCGGTGTACCGAATTGAAAACTGAACGGGCGCTCGGCACGCACCGCCTCCGTGCCCGCCAGTTTTTCCAGGCGCTTCATGCGCGACTGCGCCTGCTTGGCCTTGGTCGCCTTCGCCTTGAAACGGTCGATGAACGATTGCAGGTGCGCGCGTTCGGCCTGTTCGCGCTCGTGCGACAACTGCTGCTGACGCAACTGTTCGGCGCGCAGCCGCTCAAACGCGCTGTAATTGCCGACGTACAGTTTCGCGTTGCCAGCATCCAGATGCAGCGTGTGCGAGATCACGCCATCGAGAAACTCGCGATCATGCGAAATGATCAGCAGCGTGCCTTGGTAGCGGCGCAGCCATTCCTCCAGCCACAGCACCGCGTCCAGGTCGAGATGGTTCGTCGGCTCATCCAGCAGCAGCAAATCGGACGGACACATCAATGCCTGCGCCAGGTTCAGTCGTCCGCGCCAGCCACCGGAAAATGCGCGCACGGGCCGTTCGTGGGTGTCCGCCGCAAAGCCCAGACCGTGCAGCAACTTGCCGGCGCGGGCGCGGCCGTCGTAACCGTGCAGTTCTTCAATACGCTGATGCGCGCGGGCCAGCGCGTCCATGTCGCCGCGCTCGGCGGCGTCCGCTTCGGCACGCAGAACAGCGGACAGCTCTGCATCGCCGGCCAGCACGTAGTCGATGGCCGCATCCGGCAATGGTGGCGTTTCCTGCGCGACCGCAGCCAGTCGCAGCTTCACCGGCAGGTCCAGTTCACCGGCATCGCCATCCAGCTGGCCCTGCAGCGCGGCGAACAAGCTCGACTTGCCACAACCGTTGCGCCCGATCACCCCGAGCCGCCAGCCGCGCTGGATGACCAGATCAATGTCGGCAAGCAGCAGGCGGCTGCCGCGGCGCAAGGCAAAATGGCGAAACGCAATCATGGAATGGTGGGGGTCCGGACACGGGCGCAGGATCGCCGCAGCCGAACATGATAGCGGGCACGGCATGCTCGCTGGCAGAATCATGTCGCGCGGCCGCGTGGCAAATGCGCCGGCTATCGCACTTGGTGCAGCCCGGCGTGGCGCTGGGCAGACCATTCTGTTACAACGGCGCGGCATACTTGCGTTCAGCGGGGAGAGGAAGCCGATGCTCAAGTTCATAAATACATTGCCGGCCATTGCCGCCCTGGCTGCCGTGCTCGGGTTCGCCAGCGTGCAGCCGACCTGGGCAGCGCAGTCCACGCATGGCGACAACCTGCTGATCCATCGGGTGCAGCAGGAAAAAGGCATGAACCTGCCAGCGCGCGGCCTGACCATGGCGCAGGTGGAACGCAACTACGGCGCACCGCTGCGCAAGTTGTCGCCGCGCGGTGGCGACACCAAAAAGCATCCGCAGATCAACCGCTGGGACTACTCGAAGTTCATCGTGTATTTCGAGCACAGCCACGTGATCCACTCGGTGCTGAATACACCGGCCGGCAACAACACGAATCCCGCCGCCGTCAACTGACCGCGTGCTGCAACGCCGCGACCTGTGCCGGCGCAGGCCGCGTTCCGATGTGGGCGCCAGGCGGGCACGCCAGCGTAGACTGCGGAGCCGCCCCGCCCCGCGCCTGGATCCAGCATGACTGACAACCCTTCATCCCTGCGCCTGCCGGCCGAATGGGAATCCCAGGCGGCAGTACTTGTCGCCTGGCCGCACGCTGGCACCGACTGGGCAGAACGTCTGGCCGCAGTGGAAACCACCTACGTCGCGTTGGCCGTCGCGGTGACGCGCTTTCAGCCATTGCTGATCGTGGTGGCTGACCACGCGCTGCAAACGCATGTCGAAAACGCACTACGCACTGCGGGTGCCAACCTCGCTCGCGTGCGCTTTGTGCAGTTGCCCTACGACGACACGTGGTTGCGCGACTCCGGCCCGCTGACCCTGTGCGCCACGAATGGTCGCTGCCAGCTCACCGATTTTCGCTTTACCGGCTGGGGCGGCAAATATGGCGCCGCGCAAGATGACGCGTTGGTCGCCGGACTGGTCAACGCCGGCATATTCGGCCGGGCGCAGCACCGGCGCATTGACTGGGCGCTGGAAGGCGGCGCAATCGAGAGTGACGGCAACGGCACCTTGCTCACCACCTGGCGCTGTCTGTCGCAGCGCCATCCGGGACTTTCGCGCGGCGAGCTGACCAGCATGCTGCTCGCCAGCCTGCATGCCGAACGCGTGTTGTGGCTGGATCATGGCTATCTGCAAGGCGATGACACCGACGCCCACATCGACACGCTGGCGCGCTTTGCACCGGACAACTGCATCGTGTTTCAAGCCTGTGATGACACCAGCGACGCGCATTACGCGGAGCTGCAGCGCATGGCTGCGGACCTGGCGGCGCTGCGCACGACCGCTGGCCGGCCCTACCAATTGCAACCATTGCCATGGCCGCGGCCGATTGTCGATGAAGGCCGCCGCCTTGCCGCGTCCTACGCGAACTACCTGATCATCAACGGCGCGGTGCTGGTGCCCGCGTATGGCGACGCGGCCGATGCCGAAGCCGCACGCTGTGTTGGCAGCGCTTACACCGGGCGCGAGGTCGTGTCCATTCCTTGCCGGCCGCTGATCTGGCAAAACGGCAGCCTGCATTGCATCACCATGCAGCTGCCCGCCGGCAGCATTTGAGCGCAACCGCAGCCGGCGGCGACATTCCGCTCACCCGCATCCGCTAAACTGGCTTGTCTGCCGCATCGGCACCTTGCCTCGAGGAGTGCGTGCGATGGCTCGCCCCACATTGAAAGTTGCGTTGCTGCAGGAAACCGATCGCGGCAGCCGCGACGCCAACCTTGACGCCATCGAAGCCGGCCTGCGTGCAGCCGCCGCGGCCGGCGCCGAACTGGTGCTGCTGCAAGAGCTGCACAACGGTCCGTACTTCTGTCAGCGTGAATCGGTCGAGGTGTTCGATCAAGCTGAAAGTATCCCCGGCCCCGGTACCGCACGCCTCGGCCAACTTGCCGAGGAACTGCACCTGGTCGTGGTCGCCTCCCTGTTCGAGCGCCGCACCGCGGGCCTGTATCACAACACCGCCGTGGTATTCGACCGTTCGGCGGCCATCGCCGGCATCTACCGCAAGATGCACATTCCCGACGATCCAGGCTTCTACGAAAAGTTCTATTTCACACCCGGCGACCTGGGTTTCGAGCCAATCAACACTTCGGTAGGCCGACTCGGCGTGCTGGTGTGCTGGGACCAGTGGTACCCCGAAGCCGCGCGCCTGATGGCGCTGGCCGGCGCCGAGTTGCTGCTGTATCCGACAGCCATCGGTTGGGACCCGAACGATGAGCCGGCAGAGCAGCAGCGCCAGCGCGATGCGTGGATTACCGTGCAGCGTGGCCACGCGGTAGCCAACGGGCTACCCGTGCTGGTATGCAATCGCACCGGCTTCGAGGCCGACCCGGCCGGCGCCACGGCCGGGGTGCAGTTCTGGGGTAACAGTTTCGTCACCGGCCCGCAGGGCGAATTTCTGGCGCAGGCCGGTACCGACGCGCGCGAGCTGTTGCTGGCCGATGTCGATCTGACGCGCAGCGAGCAAGTGCGGCGGATCTGGCCCTTCCTGCGCGACCGCCGCATCGACGCCTACGGTGACTTGCTGCGACGCTTCCGTGATTGACTGCGCGTCGGCCACGGCAGCCGACTTGTCCAACCTCCGTCCTGTCCCCATCCTTGAATGTCCTGTCACCAGCCTGCCGAGCGCATGAACCTTCCTGATACTGACGATGTGGTGTTGCAACCCGCCACGCCGAGCCTGGCTGCAATGCAAGGCCAGCCGGTCGAACGCGTGCAGCGCGACGGCGTGGAATACGTCATTCTGGGCACGGCGCACGTTTCGCGCAGCAGCGTGGATGCGGTCGAGGCGCTACTGGCCAGCGAACACTTCGACGCCGTGGCCATCGAGCTGTGTGCGAGCCGCGCGCAAAGCCTGCGTGATCCGGAAGCGTTCAAGCAGATGGATCTGTTCCGCGTCATCCGCGAAGGCAAGGCCGGCATGGTCGCCGCCAGCCTGATCCTGTCCACCTTCCAGAAGCGGCTGGCCGACCAGTCGGGCATCCAGCCCGGCGCCGAAATGAAGGCAGCCATGGATGGCGCCGAACGCCACAATGTTCCACTGTGGCTGATTGACCGCGAAGTCGGCACCACGCTCAAGCGCGCCTGGCGCAGCGTGGGTTTCTGGCAGCGCTTTGGCCTGCTCGGCGGCCTGCTCGCCAGCGTCTTCGAGCGGGAAGACATCGAGCAAGGCGAAATTGAAAAGCTGAAACAAGGTGACTTGCTGGAAGGCGCCTTCAAGGAATTCGCCAACGAATCCAAGCCGCTGTTTCAGAGCCTGATCGGTGAACGCGATGCGTTCATGGCCGCGCGGCTGCGGCAGGAGGCGGATGACGCCGCGGGCATTGCGCCCATGACCGACCGCCGTGTGCTCGTGGTGATCGGCGCCGGGCATCTCAAAGGCCTGAGCGAGCGCCTGCATGCCCAACGCGACAATCCGGCGGACATCGTCACCGACCTCGCCAGGCTGCCACCGAAGGCACGCTGGCCAAAGTGGTTGGCCATTGGTCTGGTGCTGCTGGTATTCGCGGCCATCGCCTATGCATTCCAGCGCAACACCACGCTCGGTGCCCAGGCGCTACGCGACTGGATACTGTTTACCGGCGGTTTTGCGGCACTCGGTGCGATCGCCGCCGGGGCCCACCCGCTGAGCATCATCGCCGCCTTCATCGCCGCGCCGATCAAGCCTTTTCGTCCGGGTATTCCTTCCGGTGGCATCAGCGCCATGGTCGAAGCCTGGGTGCGCCGCCCGCGCGTGGTCGACTTCGATACCCTGCGTGACGACATCGTGCACTGGAGCGGCTGGTGGAAGAACCGCGTGGCGCGCACACTGCTCAACTTTTTCCTGGTCAGCCTCGGCACCATCATTGGCGAATACAGCGCCGGTATCCGCATCGTCAAAAGCGTGTTCTGAGCACCGCGGCGACGCTCTCGCAGTGGTCACGCACGGCGCGCATGTTAGGATCGCCGCGGCCAGCAACCTCCACTTGCACGTTGCGCAGCTGCCACTGCCCGGGTGGCGAAACTGGTAGACGCAAGGGACTTAAAATCCCTCCGCCGCAAGGCGATGCGGGTTCGATCCCCGCCCCGGGCACCAAGCGCAGCAACAGCGTGACGCGCATCACGAATGATGCTAGCGTCACGGCCGTCGTTGTGAACGCGGACCGTTCGCGCCGATCTGGCCTGGCGCTGGACTGACTGACGCGCGCAGCCTGGACCCAACGTGCCCAGGGACGGGAGTGAGGACTTTCGCATGCCGGAGCTGGCGGTCAATCCTGCGTTTGTCTGCCGCGCCTTCAGCAGCTGCAGCCAGCAGGGCAACACTTGGGCCGATCGGCTGTACCGGGCGCCGGAACAGACCGGCACGGCCCGGGATGGCCAGGACCATCCGCAAGCGGCACTTGCAACCTTCCCGGCCTCGAAGCCACTGCGCAACAGTCCACGCCATGCTGACGCCTGAAAACAGCGCATCGGTTGCGGTGCCACTGGTCATCGGCGTCACCAGCCACCGCAATATCCCCGCACACGAAATCGACTCCATTCGCCAGCGGGTGCGGGAGTTCTTTGCGCAATTGCAGCATGACTTCCCGGGACTGCCACTGGTGGTGCTGTCCGCGCTGGCCGAGGGCGGTGACCAACTTGTCGCACAGGAAGCGCTCTCCGCTGGCGCACGGCTGATTGCGCCACTGCCGCTGCCCCGCGAACTCTACGCGGAAGACTTCCACGACCCGCATGTGCACGCCATGTTCGAGTCGCTGTGTGCGCGTGCTCAGGTCATCAGCCTGCCACTGCTGCCCAGCAATTCCGCACGGGGCATCCGCAACAGCGGCCCGCAACGCGATCGCCAATATGGCCAGGCCGGTGTATTCATCGCCCGTCACTGCCACCTGTTGCTGGCGGTCTGGGACGGCAAGACCTCGACCCAGTTGGGCGGCACGGCGCAAGTCGTGCAGTACTACTTGAGCGGCATCATGCCCGGATTGGTCGAACGCCGAGCCAATGCGCGCCGCCATCTGCTGGGCGTCGGCAATGAACGTCTGGTATGCCAGATCGTGTGCTCGCGAGACGTGCCTGATGGCGCGCCGCCCGCGCTGCTGCAACCGGGCCAGGTGCTGTGGCACGTACCGGGCAACGCTTCGCCAGTCGCTATCGACATGCCGTCGACATTCCGGACCATGTTCAGACGCACCGCCGAGTTCAACGCGGATTGCGCCAAGTACGACACCGAAATCAGTCGGGCCCGGGACAACGCGGACGCGCCACCATGCTGCCCGATGGATGGCCTGTTCAGCGCTGCAGACTGGCTGGCCATCCATTTCTGCCACCGGGTGCTGCTCGCCATGCGCACGATCTACACCCTCGCGGCATTGATGGCCATCGCCTTCAATATCTACGACAACGTGCCCGAGCAGGATGCTTTCATCTACGTGTTCCTGCTGCTGTTCGTCGGTGGCGTGTTGTTGAGTACGATCGCCAGACGCCGCGACTGGCACCGCAAGTATCTGGATTACCGCGCGCTGGCCGAAGGATTGCGCGTGCAGTCGTACTTGCGGCGCGCAGGCATTTCGCTGACCGAAGACCCGGAATTCGCCCAGGACAGTTTTTTGCAGAAACAGGATATCGAGCTTGGCTGGACCCGCAACGTGATGCGCAGTGCTGGACTCGACAATGCAAACCGGGTGCCTACCGATCCGGCGGCGGACCTGCGCACGGTCATCCACGAATGGGTTGGCGACGCCGAACATGGCGGGCAACTGGAATACTATGCCGGCAAAGCCGCGCAACGTGTACGCGAGCTGCGCATTACCGAAGCCATTGGCCGGGTCAGCCTGTACATCGGCATCGGCATCAGCCTGATGCTGGCGATGTTGGCCCACTGGCTGCCAGCGGATACCAAGAACGCCGCCGTCATCGCGATGGCCACGTTTTCGATTCTCGCCGCGGTGCGCGAATCCTACGCGTACCGGAAAGCCGACAAGGAACTGATCAAGCAATATCGCTTCATGCAGCGCATCTTCTCTGCCGCGCGCAGCGAACTGGAACATGCCGCGGATGCCACCGAATCACGCGAAATCCTGCGTGGGCTGGGCGAGACGGCACTGGCCGAACACGCGGAATGGGCCGTCATGCACCGGGAACGGCCGTTGGAACACGGCAAGTTGTGAGTATTGCCAACGGCAGCAGAGTCTTGTGCATGCCGTTCGCGGAGGCTGCGAACCACTATCGGGCCATGAAGCGCGGCGTGGATATGGACATGATTTCGGGTGATGCGTTACGCCCTGGCTGCCTTCGCCCCGAGTCGTGGACGGGTTGGCTGCAGCAATAGCGCGACGTGACTCAACGCACCGGGGTGCAAGCCAGAGCGCCGAAACCGCCACGGTTGCGGTCGCGGGCACGGGGAAACCAGACTGCCGCAGATCCGACATCCAGTCACCGCAGTAGCAATGGAGGCCAGGGTCGGAATCGAACCGGCGTACGCGGCTTTGCAGGCCGCTGCATGACCACTCTGCCACCTGGCCATTGCTCGCTGCGTTGGCGATCGGAAGGATCACCGCTTGCTGGAAAAAACAAAACCTCGGTAGTCCGAGGCTTCAAGAACTGGAGCGGGAAACGAGACTCGAACTCGCGACCCCGACCTTGGCAAGGTCGTGCTCTACCAACTGAGCTATTCCCGCATTAGCGTGACGCATGGTACCAGAACGTGTTTGCCCGTGAATAGTCTTGACCTGGCCAAAAAACCCTCCGTGGAAGGCTCGACCGGCATCATCTTGAACGCACGAGGCCCCACATTTGCGGGGCCTCGTGCTGCATGACTGGAGCGGGAAACGAGACTCGAACTCGCGACCCCGACCTTGGCAAGGTCGTGCTCTACCAACTGAGCTATTCCCGCATTGGAGCCGGGCAGTGTAATACCCGTGGGCGATGCGTCAAGCCCATTACGGCATCACTGCGCCTCATGTCCATCGCGTTGCGTCCGCGTGTCGCCGCGCAGAAACGGCCACGCCGCACGCAGATAATGCAAGCCAGACCAGATGGTCAGCACGCCGGCGACGACCAGCAAGGCTTCACCGATGTGATACAGCCGCAGTGCCTCGGCCGCCTTCTCGTGCTGCACGATGAGCACCACCAGCGCGACCATCTGCATGACGGTCTTGAGCTTGCCGACAAAAGCCACCTTGACCGTGGCCCGCATGCCGATTTCCGCCATCCACTCGCGCAACGCCGATACGCTGATCTCGCGCCCGACAATGACCGCCGAAGTGATGGCCATGAGCACACCCGGCCAACCGCCACGATGTGATTCCACCAGCATGAACAGCGTCACCGCCACCATCAACTTGTCCGCCACCGGGTCCAGAAACGCCCCGAATGCCGAGGTCAGGTTCATCCGCCGCGCGAGATAGCCGTCCAGCCAGTCCGTAACGGCCGCCAGCACAAACACGATCGCGGCGGTGATGTTATGTCCGGTGAACGGCAGATAGAACACCAGCACCATCACCGGCAGCAAAGCCACGCGAAACAGTGTCAACCAGGTAGGCAAATTGATGTGCATGATTCGATCCGGAAAGTTGCCACAGTGTCACACATCACCACAACGGGAGTGATCGGCTTGCCACGATCAGCCGTGCAGACTCGCATAGATGCGTTCGGCCAGTTCGCGATTGATGCCTTTCACCTGCATCAACTCCTCGACGCCGGCCGCTTCCACCCCCTGCATGCCGCCAAAGGTGCGCAACAACGCCGAGCGCCGTCGTGCACCGATCCCCGCCACATCCTCCAGCACGCTGCGCTCGCGCGCTTTCTCCCGCCGTCTGCGGTGCCCACTGATCGCAAACCGGTGTGACTCATCGCGTACCGCCGCCACCAGATGCAATGCGGGCGACGAAGAACCCGGATGCAGTTCCCTCCCGGTATCGGCCAGCACCAGTGTCTCCTCCCCGGCCCGGCGCCCCGGACCCTTGGCCACCCCAATGACCTGAATGTCGCTAATCCCCAGATCCTGCAACACTTCCAATGCCTGCGCGACCTGCCCCTTGCCGCCGTCGATCAACAGGATATCCGGGCGTGCACCGTCGCCCTCGGCCACCTTGCGAAAGCGTCGGGTCAGCGCCTGATGCATCGCTGCGTAATCGTCACCGGGTGTGATACCGGTGATGTTGAAGCGCCGGTAATGCGATTTCGCGGGCCCTTCCGGACTGAACACAACGCAGGAGGCCACAGTCGCCTCGCCCATCGTGTGGCTGATGTCGAAGCACTCGATGCGACGCGGCGGTTCATCCAGACCCAGCAGCTTTTGCAGGTCATCAAAGCGCGTGCCCAGCGTCTGCCGGCTGGCCAGCCGCACGGTCAGGGACGCTTGCGCATTGCGTTCGGCCATCTGCAGGAATTGCGCGCGATCGCCGCGCACGTTGGTCTTCAACTCCACCGCATGCCCGGCGTGTGCACTCAACACCTCACCCAGGACGGCCATGTCGGCAATTACCTCGCCGAGAATCAACTCGCGTGGGACCGGACGATCGAGGTAATACTGCGCCACGAACTGGCCCAGCACGTCGGCAGGTTCGGCATCCAGCGGCAGGCGGGGAAAGAAATCCCGCGTGCCCAGGCTGATGCCGTCGCGAAAGAACAACACACTCACGCAAGCCAGGCCCGATTCAATGCGGCAGGCGATCACATCCATGTCGGCATTGGCCCCGTGCACGTGATTCTGTGCCTGCAGCTGGCGCAACGCGGCCACTTGATCACGCAGCTTTGCGGCACGCTCGAACTGCAGCGCGGCACTGGCCTGTTCCATGGCCGTGGCCAACTCGTCGATCACCGCGCTGCTGCGGCCTTCCAGAAACATTTCGGCATGCCGCACGTCCACCGCGTAATCGGCCACGCTGATCATGCCGACACACGGCGCACTGCAGCGGCCGATCTGATACAGCAGGCACGGTCGCGTGCGGTTGTGGAAGTAACTGTCCTCGCACTGGCGCACCTTGAACAATTTCTGCATCAGGTTGAGGCTTTCGCGCACGGCATAGGTGCTTGGATACGGGCCGAAATAACGCCCCGGCTTGTTGCGCGCGCCACGATGAAACGCCAGCCGCGGATAATCCTCGCCCGTGGACAGATAGATGTAGGGATAGCTTTTGTCGTCACGCAGCAGGATGTTGTAACGCGGCTTGAGCGACTTGATCAGTTGCGATTCCAGCAGCAACGCCTCGCCTTCCGTGCGCGTGACCGTAATTTCGACCCGCGCAATCTGCGCCACCATGGCCGCAATGCGCGGCTCCGCATGTGGCTTCAGGAAATAACTGCTGACGCGCTTCTTGAGGTTGCTGGCCTTGCCGACATACAGCAGCTCACCGGCCGCGTCGAAGTGGCGATAGACCCCGGGCGACGAACTGAGCGTGTGGACGAAAGCCTTGCCGTCGAACGCTGGCGTTTGCGCGGATTGCATGCTTCTATTCTAGCCGTCACCCGCCACGCCTGCTGACGACGCCCGGTGTCCACTCACGGGTGGGCGCGCAGCCATTGTTCCGCACGTTGCAGATCTTCGGCCGTGTCGATGCCGGGCGGAAACGGCTCGGGCGTCAGGCGTACAGCAATGGCGTAACCGTGTTCCAGCACGCGCAGTTGTTCCAGCGATTCCGCTTGTTCCAGAGGCGTGCGCGGCAGCTGCGCAAAGTGCGTGAGGAAACCCGCGCGATAGGCGTAGATGCCGATGTGGCGCAAAAACGGGATGCCCGGCGGAAGTACGTGCCGCTCGGCGGCAAACGCATCACGCGCCCAAGGTACCGGCGCGCGACTGAAGTACAAGGCGTGACCATCCAGACTACGCACCAGCTTCACCGCATTCGGATCAAACAATTCCCCGACGTCGCCGATCGGCGCGGCCAGCGTGGCCATCGGCGCCGCGTCCTCGGCCAGTGCCTGCGCCACGGCACGAATGCCACTGGCGGGTGCAAACGGCTCGTCCCCCTGCAGATTGACCACGATCGTGTCCGCCGCCCAGCCGTAGTGCGCCGCACATTCGGCCAGCCGATCACTGCCGGATGCATGCTCGGCGCGGGTCATGCACACCTCCACGCCCTCGCCGGCAAGTACTGCAGCTACCCGCGCATCATCGACCGCGACCACTACCTGGCTCGCCCCGGCCAGTTGTGCGCGGTGCGCCACCCGCAACACGAGCGGTATGCCGCCCAGCTCGCGCAACGGCTTGCCGGGCAATCGGGTGGAGGCAAAGCGTGCCGGGATGGCAACGACAAAAGGTAACGCCATGTGCGTCATGGTTGGCTCGTGGTGGAGGGACGACAAGCGTATCCGCAACCGGGTGGCCCTGCGAACTTGCGATCAGCGCACCTCGCGCACATCGAAGCCGCAACCGTTGGCGGTGTCGCGAAAACCGGGAAACGAGGTGGCCACGGTGGCGCAATCGTTGATCCGCACCGGACTTCGCGCCACCAGCCCAGCCACGGCAAAACTCATCGCGATGCGATGATCCAGATGGCTCGCCACGTCCCCACCACCGAGCCGTCCACCATGAATGAGCGCCCCGTCCGGCGCTTCCTCGACGCTGGCACCCAGCGCTCGCAACCCGGCTGCCATGGTGGCAATGCGGTCCGACTCCTTCACCCGCAACTCGGCTGCGCCGGAGATGGTCGTGCATCCCTCGGCCACGCTGGCGGCGACGAACAACACCGGCAGCTCGTCAATCATGTCCGGCACCAACATGGTTGGCAGGTCGATGCCACGCAAGGGCGCGTGGCGCACGACGACATCGCCGGTGGGCTCGCCGTGATTGTCGTGCAGGTTTTCCACGGTGATATCGGCACCCATCAGCCGCAACGCCTGCAGCAATCCGGTACGCCGCGGGTTGAGGCCGACCGCCGGCAGGTGCAACTCGGAGCCAGGCACGATACTGGCGGCGACGATGAAGAACGCAGCCGAAGAAAAATCTGCCGGGACCTCGACATCTGTCGCGTGCAACGCATGGCCACCTGCAAGGCTGGCGCGGCCCGGGGAGAACTGGATGGGCCAGCCGAACGCAGCGAGCATGCGTTCGGTGTAATCGCGCGTCGGGTGCGGCTCCACCACCTGCGTCGTGCCATCGGCGTACAAGCCGGCCAGCAGCAAGGCTGACTTCACCTGCGCGCTAGCCACCGGCGTCGCGTACTGCACCCCGTGCAACGTCTGCCCACCAAGCACATGCAGCGGTGGCAGGCCGGCACGACTGTCGATCCGCGCCCCCATTTGCGTCAATGGTTCGATCACCCGGCGCATCGGCCGGGTCGACAGCGATGCGTCGCCCGTCAGCGTGCTGTCAAACGCTTGCCCCGCCAGCAGGCCAGCCAGCAAGCGCATACCGGTGCCGGCGTTGCCGCAATCCAGCGCCTGCGCGGCGCCATGCAGGCCGTGCAGGCCAACGCCATGGATCACCCGCTCACCCCGCGCCGGCGTGGCGATGCGCACACCCAGCTGTGCCAGTACGGCGGCGGTGGCGCGCGTGTCCTCGCCTTCGAGGAAGCCGCGCACATGCGAGTCACCTTGCGCCAGCGCAGCGAGCAGCAACGCGCGGTGCGAAACGGATTTGTCCCCGGGCATGCGCACCCTGCCATGCAGCGGCGACCCGGGCTGGCTACTCCAGGCGCAGTGAACCTGGCCGTTCACCGACTGCGCACAATGGTGGGCATCGCGTCGCTCACGGCAACGCTACCGGATACGAGCCGAGTACCCGCACTGCTCCCGCCGAGGCGTCAATCTCCCGCACCGCGGCCTGCAGCGCCTCGTCTTGCACATGCCCGGACACATCGATGAAAAATGCGTACTGCCACTTGCCGGTGTGTGCCGGTCGCGATTCGATCCGGTTCATGCTGATCTCATGGCGGGCAAACGGGCTGAGTACGTTGTACAACGCACCCGGTTTGTCGTTCACGGTGACCAGCAGCGAGGTCCGGTCGTTACCGGACGGGGGAAACATCGAGCGCCCGATGACCAGGAAGCGCGTGGTGTTGTCGGCGCGGTCCTCGATACCTTCGGCCAGTGTCTTCAACCCGTATATCTTTCCCGCCGTTTCACCGGCAATGGCCGCCGCGTCGTCGGCGTGCCGCGCCAGTCGCGCCGCCTCGGCATTGCTGCTGGCGGCAACACACTCGGCTGTCGGCAGGTTCACCCGCAGCCAGGTCTTGCACTGCTGCAGCGATTGCGGATGGGCGTAGACGCGGCGCACATCCTCCATGCGCCCGGTAAGCGAATGCAGGCACTGATGCACATGCAGCTCCACCTCGCCGCAGATGATCGCCGTGGACGTGAGGAACATGTCCAGCGTCATCTGGATCATGCCTTGCCCGGAGTTCTCCACCGGCACGACGCCAAAATCCGCGTTGCCGGCAGCCACCTCCTGGAACACCTCCTCGATGCTGCCCAGCGGCAAGCCGTACGCGGCATGTCCGAAATGCTTGAATACCGCCTGCTCGCTGAAGGTGCCCTGCGGGCCGAGGTAACCGATCTTCAACGGGTCCTCCTGCGCCAGGCACGAGGACATGATCTCGCGAAACAGCCGCACCATCTCGGTGTCCGGCAACGGGCCATCGTTGCGGTCCACCACCATGCGCAATACATGCGCCTCGCGCTCCGGTCGGTAATAGTTGATCGCCGACAAGCCCTCGCCCTTCACGGTGGCCACTTCCCGCGCCCGTCTTGCACGCTCGGAGATCAATTGCTGGATCTGGCGATCGAGACTGTCGATACGTTCACGCATGTCGCTCAACGGGGTTTTCTTGTCACTCATGACTTGACCGTTTAAAAGTAAAAAAGTCCGTATTTGGTTTCAAACCGATGCGACACCCGTCGATCAACCGTGACGCTGCGAAAAGTCCCGCATGAAGTCAACCAATGCGGTAACCGCCTCCAGCGATACGGCGTTGTACAGCGACGCGCGCATGCCACCAAGCGCCTTGTGCCCCTTGAGCGCGATCAAGCCAGCAGCTTCCGCTTCCTGCACGAACCGCGGCTCCAGCGTCGCGTCGGCCAGCGCAAAGCGCACATTCATGCGCGAACGTGCCGCTGGATCGACCGGGTTGCGGTAATAGCCACCGGAACCGTCAATAGCCGCATACAGGCGCTCCGCCTTCAGGCGATTGCGCTCGCCAATCACTTGCAGGCCACCTTGCGCACGCAGCCACTGGAACACCAGCCCGGCGACATACCAGGCCCAGGTGTTGGGCGTATTGAGCATGGAGTGATTGGCAGCATGCTCGGCGTAGCGAAAGATGCGCGCCAGCGGCCGACTGGCGCGTTCCAGCAGATCGCGACGAATGATCATGATCACCAGACCAGCCGGTCCGATGTTCTTTTGCGCACCGGCATAGATCAGCCCGTAGCGCGACACGTCCAGCGGTGCGGACAGGATATTGGATGACATGTCCGCCACCAGCGGCACGTCTCCCACCTCCGGTGTCGTGTGAAACTCCAGGCCGTGAATGGTCTCATTGGGGGTGTAGTGCACATAGGCAGCATGCGGATCGAGCTGCCAGGAGGCACGCGGCGGCAACTGGCGGTAGTCCCCATCAGCCTTGCTGTCGGCGACCACCTGTACGTGCACATAGGGTGCGGCCTCACTCGCCGCCTTTGCTCCCCAATGGCCGTTTATGACGTAATCGGCGCTTTCCCCCACGCGGGCCAGGTTCATTGGTATCTGCGCAAAGTGCTGGGTCGCCCCACCTTGCAAAAACAGCACGGCGTAATCCGTTGGGATCTGAAGCAAGCTGCGCAGGTCGGCTTCGGCCTGTTCGGCCATGGCGCCAAAACGCTGCCCACGATGCGACTGTTCCATCACCGACGCGCCGCTGCCGTTCCAGTCCAGCATCTCCCGCTGCGCGCGCTCAAGTACCTCCAGCGGC
>DATCWU010000286.1:0-6732 GCA_036566165.1 Rhodanobacter sp.
CAGCAACGATGACAATGCCCACTTTGGTTGGGCCGATGTGTTGCGGGCTGACCCGGTGCAAGGCGTGACGCGCACCCAGGTGCCGCGCCAGGAGTGTTACGACCAGCCGGTGGTGCGTCACGAAGGTGGCAACCGCACGGCCGGCACGGTACTGGGCGCAGTGATTGGCGGTGTGCTCGGCAACACCGTGGGCAAGGGCGACGGGCGCAAGGCGGCAACGGTGGCGGGCGCAGTCGCTGGTGGCGCGGTGGGCAATCGGGCGGTCGGTGGCGGCACCGATTACCAGTCGACGCAGACGCAGTGCCGTGAGGTCACCTCGATCAGTGAACAGCGACGGATCGTTGGTTACGACGTTGAATACCGGTATCGCGGTGAGGTGTACATGTCCCGCCTGAACTACGATCCGGGTGAGCGCCTGCGGGTCCGTGTCAGCGTGACGCCGGCCGACTGAGTGCGCCGCAATCCGGTTGCTGGCCGCCGCCTGCGGGCGGCGGTTTGCGTTTGCGCCACCAGTTGCCTCGGTGAGTGCATATTGCGCTGCCGCGGAATTACCGGCATGATGCCGACCCTGCTACTTGGTGCACCCATGTCCACCGCCACTTACACCGCCATCATGTTGACCAGCGCCCGCGCGGCTGCAGGCATGACGTCGCGTGCGCGCCGACCGGGCCGAAATTACGCCGGGTAGGCTGTCGCGCATGTTGCATGTGAGTTGACGAACAAACCCGGCCAGCGTGCCGGGTTTTGTTTGTGCGGGTTTTGTCCCGGGCGCTTTGCCAACGACCAAACGGCCTTGCACGACCATCCATCGCCAAGAGCGACCAGCACATGACCTTTCGCCATTTCATCACCACCCAGGATTACAGTCGCGCCGAGATTGACGCGTTGCTCGATCAGGCCGCTGCGTTCAAGCGTTCGCCACGCGGTCGGCAACTGGCCGGCAAGTCTATTGCACTGCTGTTCTTCAATCCGTCCATGCGCACGCGCACGAGTTTCGAGCTGGGTGCATTCCAGCTGGGTGGCCATGCGATCGTGCTGGCGCCGGGTAAGGATGCCTGGCCAATCGAGTTTGCAGTCGGCAGCGTGATGGATGGCGACGCGGAGGAACACGTGGCTGAGGTTGCCCGCGTGCTGTCGCGCTATGTCGATTTGATTGCGGTGCGGGCATTCCCGAAGTTCCAGGACTGGGCCGAAGATCGGCAAGATCGGGTGATCAAGGCATTTGCGCAGTACGCGACGGTGCCGGTGATCAACCTGGAAACCATTACTCATCCATGTCAGGAACTGGCTCACGTGCTGGCCTTGCGCGAGCGGCTGGGCAACCTGCAGCACCGGAAGTACGTACTGACCTGGGCCTGGCATCCCAAGCCGTTGAACACGGCCGTGGCGAACTCCGCGCTGTTGATTGCCACCAAGATGGGCATGGACGTGACGCTGTTGTGCCCGACGCCGGACTACGTGCTGGACGAACGCTACATGGCGTTTGGCCGTCTGAACGCCGAGCAGAATGGCGGCTCGCTCACCGTCAGCCACGACGTGGAGGCGGCGTATCGCGGCGCCGACGTGATCTACGCCAAAAGCTGGGGTGCGCTGCCGTTTTTCGGGCACTGGGAAGACGAGCGGCCGATCCGGGAGGCGCACCGGCATTTCACCGTTGACGCGGCCAAGATGGCCCTTACCAACCACGGCCTGTTCAGCCATTGCCTGCCATTGCGGCGCAACGTCCAGGCGACCGATGCAGTGATGGATTCGCCGGCATGCATTGCCATTGATGAGGCGGAAAATCGTTTGCACGTGCAGAAGGCGGTGATGGTGTCGTTGCTGGCCAACAGTTGAGTGCTCTCGGGAGATTAGTGGATGTACATGCCTAAGTCGTTTGTCGAAACCCGTCCTGAAGTTCTGCGGCAGTTGCTGCGCGCGCATCCGTTTGCGGTGGTGGTGACCCAGGCGGCGAGTGGGTTGACGGCGAACCACCTGCCGTTCGAGCTGATGGATGCCACCACGCTGCATGGCCACGTTGCCCGTGGCAACGAACTGGCACATATGGATGGAGCCGAAGTGCTGCTGATTTTCCAGGGGCCGGATGGCTATATCAGCCCGAACTGGTATCCCACGCGGTGGGAGACCGGCCGCGAGGTGCCTACCTGGGATTACGCCGTGGTGCACGTGCATGGGCATCTGCGCGTGATTGACGATCCGGTGTGGCTGCGCGGTGCGCTGGAGACGCTGGTGGCGCAGCATGAATCGCACTTGCCGCAGCCGTGGCACATCACCGATGCGCCGGCGGAACACATCGAAACCTCGTTGCACGCCATCGTCGGCATCGAAATTGTCATCGAGCGCATCGAGGGCAAGTTCAAACTGAGCCAGAACCATCCCGCGGGCAACCAGGCGGGGGCTATCGCGGGCATACGCGCACGCAATGGTGATGGCGACGCGGAGCTTGCCGCATTCATGCTCGCACAACAGGAGTCGCGCTCATGACTGGCAACCAGCATCACTATCACGTCGACGTGGAGTGGACCGGCAACCTCGGCACCGGTACGCAAAGTTATCGCGGCTACGCGCGCAACCATGACATTCGCATCGCGGGCAAGCCGACCCTGGCCGGCTCGGCGGATGCCACATTTCGCGGTGACGCCAGCCGGCACAATCCCGAGGACCTGCTGATGGCCGCGTTGTCGACGTGCCACATGATGTCCTATCTGCACGTTGCGGCGGTGGCCGGCGTGGTGGTCACCGCGTACACCGATGCGGCCGAGGGCACGCTGACGCTGGAAGGCGTTGGCGGGCGCTTTGTCGAGGTCGTGTTGCATCCACGGGTGACGATCAGTGCCACCAGCGATGCGGCAACGGCTGCAGCGCTGCATGCCGATGCGCACCACGCCTGCTTTATCGCCAACTCGGTGAATTTTCCGGTGCGCTGCGAACCGCACATCACCGTTGCCGCCGCCTGAAATCGCGCTCCGCCCAGGATCACAACCATGTCCAAGAATATCGTCCTCGCCTTTTCCGGCGGCCTCGACACCAGTTTCTGCGTGCCCTATCTGCGTGAGCGTGGCTGGGCGGTGCATACCGTGTTTGCCGACACCGGTGGCGTCGATGCTGCCGAGCGCGCGTTCATCGAGCAACGCGCCGCGGAACTGGGCGTGGCCAGCCACGTCACGGTGGATGCCGGCCCGGCGCTGTGGAGCGGGTTCGTCAAGCCGCTGGTGTGGGCCGGCGAGGGTTATCAGGGGCAGTATCCGCTGCTGGTGTCGGACCGTTATTTGATTGTCGAAGCCGCGCTCAAGCGTGCTGCCGAGCTCGGCACCACGACGATTGCGCATGGCTGCACCGGCATGGGCAATGACCAGGTGCGGTTTGACCTCACGGTGAAAGCGCTAGGCAGTTACACCATCGTGGCGCCAATTCGCGAGATCCAGAAAGAGCACACCGCGGTGCGCGCGTACGAGCAGCAGTACCTGCAAGAGCGGGGGTTTACGGTGCGCGCGAAACAGCAGGCATACACCATCAACGAGAACCTGCTGGGGCTGACCATGTCCGGCGGCGAGATCGATCGCTGGCAGGCCCCGGGCGCGGGGGCGGTGGGCTGGTGCCGTGCGCGCGCTGAATGGCCGTCCACACCGCTGCAGGTGAAACTCGGTTTCGTCAACGGTGAAGCAGTAACGCTGGATGGCGAACGGCTCGCCGGGCAGACGCTGCTGGCCAAGCTCAACCACCTGTTCGCCGGCTATGGCGTTGGCCGCGGCTTGTACACCGGCGACACCACCATTGGGCTGAAGGGTCGCATCATCTTCGAGGCACCTGGCCTCACCGCGTTGCTGGCGGCGCACCGTGCACTGGAAGAAGCAGTCCTCAGCAAACAGCAGAACCGCTTCAAACCGGAGGTGGCGCGACGCTGGGTCGAGCTGGTGTATGAAGGCTTTTTCCACGATCCGTTGAAGACCGATCTCGAGGCATTCCTTGCTTCGACCCAGGCGATGGTCAACGGCGAGGTGACGCTCGAGACCAGCGGCGGCAGCGTCAGCGCGATAGCGATCGAGTCCAGACACATTCTCGCGGCCACGGGCGCGACTTATGCGCAAACCGCCGACTGGGGCGCGACCGAGGCCGAGGGCTTCATCAAGCTGTTCGGCATGAGCAGCACGTTGTGGGCCGAGGTCAATCGGGGCAACGACGCATGAGTTCCGTGATTTTCTGCACTGCCGCAGGCAGCGGCGCTTTGCGCGGCGAGACTTCGCGGTGAACGCCTTGCTTGACGCCACGCTGACGCACCTGCGCGCGCTGGTCGCTGGCGACACGCGCAATCCGCCGCGTGCCATCGACACTGGCGGGATCTTTGACTACCTGCGCGCCGCGCTGGCCGGCTTCACGCTGACGATGACTGACCATGGCGCCGGTGCGGTGACCCTGCACGCCGTGCGCGGCAAGCCGCGGCTGCTGTTCAACGTGCATCTGGATACGGTGCCGGATTCACCGGCGTGGAGCGCCGATCCACACACGCTGCGCGTCACTGGCGACCGGGCAGTTGGCCTGGGCGCCTGCGACATCAAAGGCGCCGCCGCGGCCTTGCTGGCAGTGGCGCAGGCCAGCGACGGCGACCTGGCATTGCTGTTCTCCACCGACGAGGAAGCCAATGATCCGCGGTGTGTTGCCGGCTTCCTGCGCGCCGTCTCCGCGCCGTTGGCGGGTAGTTACCAGGCGGTTGTCGTGGCCGAACCGACGCGGTGCCAGGCGGTGCTGGCGCATCGTGGCATCCTCTCGGCGCGGCTGCGTTTTGCCGGTCACGCGGGCCATGCCGCGGGCGCGCAGCAGCCGGGTGACAGCGCCGTGCATCAAGCCGTGCGCTGGAGTACCGCGGCGCTGGATTTCGCGGCGGCGCAAGCGTCACAAAGCTTTGGTGGCCTCACGGGGTTGCGCTTCAATATCGGCCGCCTCGAGGGCGGCATCAAGGCAAACATGATCGCGCCAACGGCCGAGCTACGGTTCGGTTGCCGGCCCTTGCCGAACATGGATGCTGACCAGTTGCTTGAGCAGTTCCGCACGCTGGTGCAGCCGCCGCCACTGGAGTTTGCCGAGACGTTTCGCGGTGCGGCGTTGCCCGCGGGCAACGTAGTGCACGCGGCGGAGCGTCGCGAGCTGGCACGCGGTCTCGCCACGGAGCTGGAGTTGCCGGTTGGCAACGCCGTGGATTTCTGGACCGAAGCCGCGCTGTTTTCCGCAGCGGGTCATACGGCGTTCGTTTACGGCCCCGGCGATATTGCCCAGGCGCACAGCGCGGACGAGTGGGTCGCGCTGGAACAGTTGCAGCAATACGTCACCACCATCTATCGGATCGTGCATCGTGGAAACGCTTGAACAAAATGTGGTGCGCGGCACCGAACTCGGCCGAGCTGTCCCGCCACCTGGTGGCGGTGCTGCTGCCACGTTGATGGCGCGCACACCGGGCCCGGGCCTGCCGTACATGAGCACGCGCCAGACCATCGTGCGCCTGCTCTCCAGTATGGGCAGCGCGAAGGAAATCCAGCAGTATCTCAAGCGTTTCTCGCAACTGGATGCGAAACGCTTTGCGCTGGTCAAGGTTGGTGGCGCGGTGTTGCGGGATGATCTGCCGGCGTTGACCTCGTCGCTGACGTTTCTGCAGCAGGTAGGGTTGACACCCATCGTGCTGCACGGTGCGGGGCCGCAACTGGATGCGGAACTGGCGGCCGCAGGCATCGAGAAGCAAACCGTCGATGGTTTGCGGGTAACGTCGCCACCGGCGCTGCGCATCGTGCGCCGCGTGATCCAGCGGCAGAATTTGCGCCTGGTCGAGGCGTTGCAGGCGCTGGGTACGCGCGCCACGTCGGTGCCGTCGGGCGTGTTCACGGCCAGCCAGTTACGCGCGGATGTTTACGGGCTGGTAGGCAAGGTGGCATCGATCAACCTGGCGCCGATCGAGGCCAGCCTGCGGGCCGGGTCGATTCCGGTGATCGCCAGTCTGGGGGAAACCGAAGCCGGCCAGATCCTCAATATCAACGCCGACTTTGCCGCGAATGAACTGGTGCGTGTGCTGCAGCCGTACAAGATCGTGTTTCTCACCGGCACGGGTGGCTTGCTCGATGAGCACGGCAAGGTGATCGACTCGATCAACCTGAGTACCGAACATGCCGCGCTGATGGCGCAACCGTGGCTCACCGGTGGCATGCGCCTGAAGCTCGAACAGATTGCCGATTTGCTGGCTGACTTGCCGTTGGCCTCGTCGGTATCGATCACGCGCCCGTCCGAACTGGCCAGGGAGCTGTTCACGCACAAGGGCTCCGGCACGCTGGTGCGGCGTGGTGAGCGCGTGCTGCATTTCACTTCGTGGACAGGAGTGGACCTGGTGCGGTTGCGGGCTTTGGTCGAGTCCAGTTTCGGCCGCAAGCTGGTGCCGGATTATTTCGAACGCACGCAACCGTGCTGCGTATATATCAGCGAGAACTACCGGGCGGCGATGATCCTGGTGCGCGCAGCGGGCTTGACTTACCTGGACAAGTTTGCCGTACTGGACGAGGCGCAAGGCGAAGGTCTCGGCCGCGCGGTATGGCAAGTCATGCGTGCGGAACAGCCGCGCATCTTCTGGCGCTCGCGCCATGGCAACCCGGTCAATCATTTCTATTACGCGCAGTCCGATGGCTGCATCAAGCAGGAACGCTGGAAAGTGTTCTGGTACGGGCTGGACGATTTTGCCGACATCGCGCGCTGCGT
>DATCWU010000289.1:0-8579 GCA_036566165.1 Rhodanobacter sp.
GCAGCGGCTCCAGTCCCGCCAGCGTACGCAGCAGCAGCGTCTTGCCGCTGCCCGACGGACCGGTGATGCCGAGCCGTTCGCCCGCGTGCAGGATCAGGTCGAAATCCTGCCACAGGGTTCGACTATCGATATGGAAGGCCAAATGCCGTGCTTGCAGCAACACGCTGCCTGCAACCAGTCGGTGCCCGGCGGAGTCTGGCGAATCGGGCGGGTCGGCAAGTGAACTGGACATGGGCGCTGGAAAAGAGGAACGGGTGGAACCGGCGTGGTGAAAGTCGCTCAAGCGTATTTCTTGGCGACGATGAAGCAACGGACTCAACCTGACGCTTTTGCGCAGTTTGTGCAATCGCCCCTTGTGTCCGGCAAAGCCGTAAGGTGTTCGCGTAGCCAGCCGTCGACTGCAGCCAGCGCTTGCCGTCAGCGCTGCCGACGCGATCCGCGCAAGCTGTCCACCGAGAAGCTGGCGATCTCCACGCCACCGGCGCGGCGCGCCTGGCCGGGGGGTGCGCCCCAGGCGTGTGCCGTGACGACTTCGCACATGGCCGGGATGCGGCCATCCACACGCATGGCCTCATAGGCGGCCAGCATGCGCTGGTAGTGGTGCTTGCCGGTCAGGCCGCGGCTGCGCGCGTGGTCGGCGTTGGTGGCGCCGAGGCCTTGCAGTTCTTCCAGCAACTTGCGCGGTTCGCTGTAGGTCAGCGAGTAGCGCTGCACGTCCAGCACCGGATCGCGCAGGCCAGCGGCGAGCACAGCGTCGCCGACATCGTGCATGTCGAGGAAGCGGCTGACGTGCGGTAGCTCGTCAACTTGTGCCCAGGCGGCGCGCAGTTCCTGCAAGGTATCCGGGCCGAGACTGGAAAACACCAGGATGCCGTCGGGTTTGAGCACGCGCACGCATTCGGCAAACAGCGCGGCCAGGTCGTTGATCCACTGGAAGCACAGGTTGGAATGCAGGATATCGACGCTGTGGTCGGCCAGCGGCAGCGTGGTGGCGGTGCCGGCCACGCGCAGGAAGGGTTTGCGCCAGGTGCTGTGGTGGCGCGCAGCCTGCAGCATCGGTACGGCCGGATCGATGGCGAGGACTTGCGCCTTGGGATAGCGCGCCTTGAGCAGGGCGGCACCGCGGCCGGTACCGGCACCGATGTCGACGATGCGCTCCGGGGCTTTCAGATAGAACGTCAGGCGCTCCAGCAGCAGCTGCTGCACTTCGCGTTGCAGCGCATCGTGTTGTTCGTAGCTGGCGGCGGCGCGGGCAAAGTTGCGCTGCACGTGGGCGGTGTCGAGCAGGAATTCACTCATTGCATCGGCTTGGTAGGGGCGTGGTCAACAGCGGCCGCAAGGCTTGCGCCACGGCGTCGGCATGGCCGAAGAACGGCGCGTGACTGGCCTGGTTGATTTCGACGTACTGCCCGCCGCAACGCGTCGCTGACCACTGCATGGCTGGCGGCGGCACGAGGCGGTCACGGCGCCCGGCGATCCATACGCTGGGCACGGCAAGATCGGGCAAGGCGGCACGCCGGTCTGCGTGCTCCAGAATCCCGATACCTTCTTGCAGCACGCGCAGGTCGGGCTCGCCGCGCGAGAACACCAGCTTGCGCAACTCGCGCAGTTCGGCGCGCGGATCGGCGCTGCCCATCGCTTCGAGCGCGAGAAAGCGCTCCAGCGTGGCGTGGTAATCGGTTTCCAGATCGGTCGCCAGCTGCCGTACCAGCGTGGCCTCGCTGCCGTCGGGCCAGCTCGCGTCGCGCACGAATTTCGGCGTCGCACACACCATGCCCAGTGCCCGCACGTGTTGCGGCAAGTCGAGGGCGGCAGTGAGCGCGATCAAACCACCCAGCGACCAGCCAAGCCAGATGGCGGGCTGCGTGACGGCGGCGATGGCCGCAGCGCACGCGCGTGGTTCCAGCGGCACGGTGCTGGCGCGCGACAACCCATGCCCGGGCAGGTCGACGACGTACAGCGTGCACTGCGCCGCGAGCGCGTCGGCCAGCGGTTGCATGACCCCACCGTGCATCGCCCAGCCGTGCAACAGCACCATCGGTACCGGACCATGGCCAAGTCGGTCGACGTGCAGCGTCATGCGCTTGTCTGCTCGCTGCGGCGGGAAGAACACGGGGAGGGGCAACCGGTACTTGTGGTGCAGCACGCAAGCCTGCGTTCCGCAGGCTTGGGCACGGCGCCCAGGCTGGCGAATGGGGTGGCGGCAAGGTTGGCGATCGACATGTGCGGTTCGGCGCAGCAAACGCATCATTATACCGGGCGCGCGGAACCCGGCCCTGTCATGCGTCAGGTGGACGGGAGTCGGGAGGCGGATATCGGCGCAGCATCAAGGTGCTTTGCCGAGTCCCGTTCCCGACTTCCCTCCCGGTGGCTAGTGGCCCGCTGCCCGTGCTGCTTGCACTTGTTCGGCAGTGACCAGCTTGGCCTTGTTGTCCCACGAGGAGCGCTCGTGGTTGATGATGTCGGCAATGTCGGCATCGTTCAAGCTGGCGGCAAATGGCGGCATGGCGCTCGGGTAGCTGACGCCGTCGATGGCCACGCCATGCAGTCCGTGCAGGATCACGTCGATCTGCTTGGCCGGGTCGGCATCAAGCACCGCAGGGTTGCCCTTCAGTGGCGGGAACGCACCAGTCAAACCCATGCCGGTGACTTGATGGCAGGCGGCGCAACTGGTGGCATACAGCGTGGCGCCGCGCGCCGCGTCGTATGTGTATGGGCCAGTGGCAGCGGTCGGTGGCGCGGCGGCTGCATCCACCGGCGCCTTGGTGATCTGTGGCTTGGCCAGCGCCTCGCCCGGCGTGGCGATCGCCAGGATGCCCTGCGCGCCGAGCACGGCATGTGCCATCGAGTGATCCACGAACGGATAGTGGCCCGCCTCGTCCAGGGTGAGGTCGAACACCGCGCCCTCGCCCGGCCCGACCGTGTAGGTGGAGACGCCATCGATGGCCTGCGCCGGGTTGCCGCCGGGATAGACCTTGTCGAAGATCGCGCCGATCACGTGGAACGCACTCCACAGGCTCGGTCCCGCGTTGACCACGTACAGCCGCACGAGGTCGCCGGGCTTGGCGGTCAGCGGGTGGGCGACGTACTGGAACGCGGCGCCGTTGAACACCACCTCGTCCGGACGGATCTGCTGCATCTTCTCGTAGTTGCCCGCCATCAGCGTGCCGGCGACCTGCTGGGTGTACCACTCGCCCTGCACCAGCACGTAGCTTTCGGCCGCCGGCGGCAGCGGCTCGGCCGGATCGACGATGATCGCGCCGTACATGCCGTTGCCGATGTGCAGCAGCACTGGTGGCGTGCCGCAGTGGTAGAGGAACGCGCCGGGTACTTTGGCCACGAACGAGAACTTGATCGACTCGCCCGGCATGATGTCCACGTAATGCAGGCTCGGTGGCGTGATCGCCGAGTGGAAGTCGATCGAGTGCTGCATCGTGCCGCGGTTGGTGAGGGTGACGTTCACCGTCTGCCCCTGGCGCACGTGGATCACCGGGCCGGGCACGGTCTTGCCGAACGTCCAGGCCTGGTATTGCACGCCACTGGCGATCTCCACCGTGTCGTCGCTGGAGGTGATTTGCACCTCCACGCTGTCGCCCGGTTGCAACGGCGGCAGGCGTGCATCACGGGCCTCTTTGATCGGCTGGGTGGAGGCCAGCGACAGCGGCGTCACCGCGGCAGCTGCCGCAGCCGGACTGGCGCTGCGCACGTTCAGCGCGCTGTGCAACCCGGCAAGCAGCAGCGCCACCAGCAGCAACACGCCGGCCAGCGCCGGACCCTGCACGCGCCAGGACAAGTGCCGCACCTGCTCCAGGGGCACGCGGCTGTTCCATTCGGAGAACCGGCGCCAGCGTGGCCAGCGGCTCTCGATCAGATAGTCCAGGCTGTACGGGCTGGGACCGGCGCGCAGGTTGATCACGATCAGGGCGACGAAGATCAGCACGAAGCTGATCGCCGAGCCGATATTGTTGGCGCCCACCGAATACGGCCCGCCGAAGCCCTCGGCCGTGCTCCAGATCAGCAGGCTGAACAGGATGCCGATGATGTACGTGAACTTGCGCGCAAAGCCCAGCAGCAACGCCAGCGCGAGCAGGGTTTCGGCAATCCGCGTACCCCATACGAACAAGCCCACGTGCGGCGTCACCAGATCGATCCACATCTGGAACCACCATGCCGACCATGCCGGCTGTCCGGTGGCGGCGTTGTGCAGGTAGCCGACGTAATGATTGGCGAAATCACTGGTCCAGGTCAGCGCGGCAGCGACTGCCCAGATCACGCCAAACGCCACCCGCAAGGCAGTGCCAGCGATCGCCGGCCAAGCCGATAGAGTGGATTTGTCGCCGTCTGACTGGTTCATGCAAAGTCTCCTGAAACGGATACGCGAATCCGGACGATAAGGATGCCCGCGCCGGTGGCACCGACAGCGTTGCAGTGTAAGGCCCCGACGCTACGGCGGGCCAATCCACCGCGCACGCGGAAGCGGCAGGCATGGCGTTCGCCGACATGACGCCAGGCTGGATCAGCCGTTACCATCGTGCGCGCATCGGCACCGGAGTGGCTGGACATGAGTGACGGACAAGGCAGCACCGGCAACGTGCTGGCGGCGATCTGCAGCTTTTTCATCCCCGGGCTCGGTCAGCTGGTGCAGGGACGTCTGCTCAAGGCGATCATCATGTTTGTGCTGGCTGCACTGCTGTGGTTGATCCTGATGGGCTGGCTGGTGCATCTGTGGTCGATCCTCGACGCCGCGTTGTACCAACCAGCGCGCTGAGCTGAGTGACGCATGCACGCCTGGCGCAGCACCTGGCAGCACCTGCGGCAATTCGTGTTGCCGTGGCATTGCCTGTTGTGTGGTGCAGCGGGTGCCGAAGGCATGGATCTGTGCGCGGATTGCGCTGCCGAGTTGCCACGCAACGTCCGTTGCTGCGCGCGCTGTGCGTTGCCGTTGGCGGTACCGGCGGCGTGGTGCGGGCGTTGCCAGCGGCATGCGCCGCCGTGGGACGCCGCGTGGGCGCCGTTCCGCTATGGCTGGCCGCTGGATCGGCTGGAAGCACGCTACAAATTCGGCGGTGAGCTGGCGGCAGGTCGCACGCTGTCCACGCTGTGGCAGCGCGAACCGCGGCCGTTGGCGTTGCCGCAGGCCTTGCTGGTGGTGCCGCTGCATACCAGTCGCTTGCGCCAGCGCGGGTACAACCAGGCGTTGGAACTGGCGCGGCCCCTGGCACGCGCGCTGGGTGTGCCGCTGCACGTCGACGCCCTGCACCGGGTGCGTCCCACGCAGGCGCAAACCGAGCTGGATGCACGCGCGCGGCGGCGCAATGTGCGCGGTGCGTTTGCGCTCGTTGCCGGTACCGCATTGCCGGCACACGTGGCCGTCCTCGATGATGTGATGACCACGGGTGCCACGCTCGCCGAATGCGTACGGGTGCTCAAGCGTGCGGGTGTGCATACCGTGGACGCATGGGCGTTGGCGCGGGCGCCGGCACCGGGTGGGTGATGGCAGCGCTGCCTGGGTGCACTGAGTTGTGGTCAGGCTGCTGACGCGGCGCTCAGCGCACCGCCAACGCCAGTGCGATACCGATCCACACGGTCAGCCCAAGCCAGTTGTTGTGCCGGAACGCCGTCAGGCAGGCATCGCGTGCGCGCTCGCGGATCAACCACAGCTGGTATCCAAACAAGCCGGCGCAGGCAAGCAGACTGGTCCAATAGGGCCAGCCCAGTGCAGCGTGCTGGCCCACGAACAACATGGTTAGCAGGAAGGTACCCATCAGCACGCTGATGATGGGCACGTCCGCATCGCCAAACAGCAACGCGGTGGATTTCGCGCCGGCCTTGCGGTCGTCTTCGCGATCCACCATGGCGTACTCGGTGTCGTAAATCACTGACCACAGGATGTTGCCGATGAACAATAGCCAGCCGATCACCGGCACGCTGCCCGAGACGGCGGCAAAGGCCATCGGGATCGACCAGCCAAACGCCGCGCCAAGCACCACCTGCGGCATGTTGGTGTAGCGCTTGCTGAAGGGATAACACGCTGCCAGGGCGGCGCCGACAAACGCCAGCTTGATTGTCAGGGCGTTCGTGAACAGCACCAGGATGAACGACAACGCCAGCAGTGCGGCAAACACGAGCAGTGCTTCGCGCGGCGTCACGCGCCCGCTGGCCAGCGGGCGGCCGGCGGTGCGTTGCACTTGCGGATCAAGTTTGCGGTCGGCGTAGTCATTGATGGCGCAGCCGGCCGCGCGCATCGAGAACACACCGAGGGTGAAAATGAGCAGCGGTTGCCACGGCGGAAAGTCGCCGGCCGCCAGCCACAGTGCCCACCAGGTGGGCCACAGCAACAGCAGTGCGCCGATCGGGCGGTCCATGCGTGTCAGCACCAGATAATCCAGGGCTTTTTCGCGGTGACGCACCGGCAGCTTCTGCAGCAGCCAGGTCAGTACGCGGGTGGCGCGCGTCGAACTGTCGGCGGGACGCGCCGTCGCGCGCCTGCTCGCGGGCTTGGCTTTTGGTGTGTCGGGGCGCGGCCGCGTGGCGGGCACGCGTTTGCGCTGCTGGCGTTTGCGGGGACGAGGAGCCATGCGTGGGAGTTTACCGCGTGTGCGGTTGGCGCCTGCGCGCTGGGTCACAGCTCAGGTGGCGCGGCAATACCCGCCGGGTTATCCCGGGCTGGCGTGGTCGGGCTTGTGCGCTAGGGGAATCAGCCAGGGCGTTGTGCCAGCAGCCAGTCATGGAGCGCCGTGCTGGAAGCCGGCATGGGTATCGCGCTGGCATCGCGCTGCAACATCACGGCGAGTGCCGGCGGCACTTCCAGCGCGTGGCCGAGCAGCGGTTCCATGACCGTCTCGAACTTCGCCGGATGCGCCGTGGCGACCACCGCCCAGGGCAGCGTGTCACCGCTTGCACGCAGTTGGTCAAGCAGCGCCATTGCCGTGGCGGTATGCGGACAAAACACCTCGTGGTGGTCGCGTGCGTGATGCCTGATGGTGCGGCCAATGGTGTCGTCGTCGACGCTGCGGGCCTGCACCAGCTGGCGCAGCGCAGCCTCGTCCGGGAAGGTCCAGCGCAGGCGGGCAAAGTTGCTGGGCGCGCCTACGTCCATGGCATTGGCCAGCGTGGCGATGGCTTCGCGTGGTGCGTAATCGGCGCCGCCAAAGTAATCGGGCAGCGTCGTGTTGGCATTGCAGGCCAGGCGCACGGCACCGACGGGCAGGCCCAACTGGCGTGTCCACAGGCACGCCAGCGCATTGCCCAGATTGCCGGTGGGTACGATGAAGTTCAGCGGTGTGCCGTGCTCGCGCCACCAGCCCAGCGCGGCGTGCGCGAAGTAGCTCATCTGCGGCAACAGCCGACCGAGGCTGATGCTGTTGGCCGATGACAGGGATACCGCAGTTTGCAGTGCCGCATCGTGCAGTGCGGCCTTGACCATGCGCTGGCAATCGTCGAAGCGGCCAGCTACGCGCAGGGTGCTGATGTTGTCGCCAAAGCTGCCCAGTTGCTGCGCCTGCCGCGGCGCCACCAAGCCGTCCGGGTACAGGATCACGACACGCACATCCGTGCCGCCTGCCGCCATGCCTGGCGTGCCGAAAACCGGCGTGCCGGGTTGCCGATGAAACGCGGCGCCCACGGCGGCACCAGTGTCGCCCGAAGTGGCTACCAGGATCGTCAACGGTCGCGCGCGCGGGAGCCGTTGCACGCACGCCGCGAGAAAGCGTGCGCCGAAATCCTTGAACGCCAAAGTCGGGCCGTGATAGAGCTCAAGCAGCAGCGTGTGCGGATGCGCCGGCAACGGTCGCAGCGGCGCATCGAAGGTGAGCGCTGCGGCGCAGATGGCGGGCAGTGCGTGGGCCAGCACATCGCCGGCGAAAAATGGCGTCAGCAACGTGGTGGCCGTGTCGGCCAGCGTGCCGTAGGGGTCGAACGCGGCCGGATCGATCCGTGGCAGCGCGCCAGGTACATACAACCCGCCGTCCGGTGCCAGCCCGGCAGTGATGGCCTGGCTGAGCGACACCGCCGGGCTGGCGCCGCGAGTGCTGTGGTAGCGCAGCGGTGTCAGGCTCACGCCGCGACCCCGCGTGTCGGTGCCCGGCCGACGGTTGCCGCATGCATCGGTGTCCACTCCGCGCGAATCATGGTGGCGACTGCGGGTCGAAGGAATCAAGCAAGGCCGCGGCCGGACCGTTGATGGGCGACAGCCAGGCGTCGCTGTCCAGCGCGGCTTCGGCAAACGCGGCCTGCATCGCTGCGGCGGCGGCGGCGGCGGCGGCGCGGGTTTCGTACCAGCCAAACACGCTGGGTCCGGCGCCGGAGATGCTGGCGCCAAGGGCGTGCTGGTCCAGCGCGGCTTGTTTCACCCGCGCGAAATTGGGAATCAGCGGCGCGCGCCGCGGTTCCACCAGCACGTCGCGCAGACCTTCGCGCACCAGCGCGGCATCGCCGCGATAACAGCCGGCGAGTACCAGCGCGAGGTTGCTGCTCTGGGCAACGAATTCGCCGAGGGCGTAATTGCCCGCCAGCACGGCGCGGGCCGTGCGTGTTTCCAGCACCAGGTGCGGGTGCACCAGGGCGCAGTACCACGCGTC
>DATCWU010000101.1:0-7718 GCA_036566165.1 Rhodanobacter sp.
GGCACCTGGACCGAGCGCGGCATCCAGGCCGTGGTGGAGCAGCTCACGCAACACATGGCGCCACGCTATCTGCAGACGCTGGGCGGCGAGCGCGCGCTCACCGACCTGCGCCATCTCGGCGAGCTGTTGCAGGCGCAAAGTGAAAGCGCCGCCGGCAACGAGGAATTGCTGGCATGGTTCAACGCATGTCGCGAGGATGCAGCGGCTGCCGGCAACGATGCCGCCGAGGCCGCGCAATTGCGCATCGAGTCGGACAGTGCGCGCGTGCGCTTGCTGACCCTGCATGCCAGCAAGGGCCTGGAGTTCCCCATCGTGTTTCTGCCGCTGATGTGGAATCACGGCGAGCGCAACGGCGCCGGCATGCATGTGGTCAGCGCTGTCGCCGGCCAGCGCACGGTTGGCTTTTCCGCCGCCGCCAGGGCCAGCGAGTTGCAGGATCTGCAGGACGAGCGCTTTCGCGTGTTGTATGTCGCTTTGACGCGTGCGATTCACGCGTGCCATGTGCTGGCGCTGCAACCCGCGCGCCGGGCCAGTGCCAGAACTGAAAAATGCGCCGAAGGTACGGCACGCAGCGCGCTCGACGTGATGCTCGCGCGCCTGCGGCCAGCGTTGCTCGCGGACACGGCGTCGTCTGCCGACTTGCGTGCGGCGACGCCACAGATCCGCTGGCTCGACGGCTGGCAGCCGATCACACAACACGATTTCGTCGCTGCCGATACCGGCGATGCCATCCGTCGCGCGCGCGCGTTGCCGCCCATGCGCAGTGGTCCGCTGGAGGCCAAGCACAGCTTTACCACGCTGGTGCAAGGCGGGCTGCACGACGCCATCGACCCGGGAGCGTCGGCCGGTGATGAGGCCGATGCGGAGGGGGCTGATCTGACCAGCGACCTCGCTGCCGATGGTGACGCCGCACCGCCAGCGGCCAGCGCTGCAGCGCCCGTGCCAGCAGCACCCACACCGCCGCATCCCGACCTGGTGGCGCTGGCTGCCGTGCGCGGTACGGATATCGGCAACGCCATCCACGCGATTTTCGAGCATCGTGCGATCGGCGTGCCGCTGGCTGACCAGCACGACTTGATCGGGCACTGGCTGGACGATGCCGGCGTGCGGCGCCGGGACATCGAGCAATCCACGCTGGTGGACGCGCTGGCGCGGCGCCTGCAGGGAGCGCTGGAGGCACCGCTGGGGCTGGCTGGCAGTCCGGCGCTGTGTCTGGCTACGCTGCCCGCTGTCGACCTGCGCGCGGAGATGGAGTTCTACTTTGCGCTGGATCACGTGGCCATGGCTGCATTGCAGCGCGCCTGCGCGCAACACGGCGAAAGCGATCTCGTGCCACGCAGCACGCGTGTGTTGAGCGGCCTGATGAACGGCAAGATCGATTTGATTTTCCAGCGCGACGGGTGTTTCCATGTGCTCGACTACAAGGGCAATTACCTTGGCGACAGCGTGGCCGATTATCAGGGCGCTGCGCTGCTCACGCGCATGGATCACAGCCACTACCGCTTCCAGGCGCTGATCTATACCGTGGCGGCGGATCGCTATCTGCACCAGCGCCTTGGTTCGGCGTATCGGCGTGCGGAGCACCTGGGCGAATGCGTGTACCTGTTCGTGCGTGCCGCGGGCCTGGCGCCGGATGCGGGTATCTGGCGCCACCGTTTTTCCGATGCGTTGTTGTCCGCCGTGGGCAACGTGTTGAGTGCACACGACACCACCCGGGAGGTGGCATGAACACGCGCGACAATGCCGGTGCAAGGGGCACGGGCGGACGGCTGGATGGCTATCACTTCCGCCCGCTGCCGATTGACGCTGCCGCGCCCGAAGTCTGGCGCGCGCTGGATCGCGCGGTGGCGCGTTGGGTGGTCATTCACGGCGGTTCGCCCTTGCTGGCGCTGGTTGCGGGTTGGGCCAGTCTGGCCGAAGGCCACGGCGACAGCGCGTTGCCACTCACCGGTGCGGACAGCACGCGGCACGGCATGCCAACGCTGGATGACGCAGCGCGCGCGGCGTTGCAGGCCGAGTCGATGGTCAGCGTGGCGGGGGCCGGGCAGTCGACGCACGCCGATACTCCGTTCGTCATCGATCATGAGCATTTCTATCTGCGTCGCAATTTCCGCCATGAGGTTGCAGTGGCGCAACAGCTGAATACGCGCCGCACTGCGCGCTTGCCGGCCGGGCAGGCGTCGGCGACGGATCTGGCCGTGCTGTTTCACGGTGCCACCGGCACGGACGTGCAGGCACAGCGCAACGCGGTGGCCGGGGTCCTCGGGCGACGCTTGTTTGTACTCACCGGCGGCCCGGGTACCGGCAAGACCACCACCGTGCTGCGCATGCTGCTGATGCTGATCAAGGATGCCGCCGACCGCGGCAAACCGGCGCCGGTGATCCGGCTCAGTGCGCCCACCGGCAAGGCCGCGCAGCGCCTGTCCGAGTCCTTGCGCGACGGAGCCAAAGGTTTGCGCGAACACGTCGACGGTGCGCTGCCGGCTGCATGGCAAACGTACCTGGCTGCCGCGCTGGGCGCTGACGCCAGCACGCTGCATCGCCTGCTCGGCAGTCGTGGGCGTTCCGGCGGTTTCCGCTACCACGCCGCCGATCCGCTGCCGACCGACATCGTGGTGGTCGACGAAGCGTCAATGGTGGACCTGGCCCTGCTGCGGGCCTTGCTCGACGCGTTGCGCGACGACGCGGCACTGATCCTGGTCGGCGATGCCGACCAGCTCACCTCGGTCGGTACCGGCTCGGTGTTGCTGGATCTGGTCGGTGCACTGGAGGCGGATGGCGCGCCTGAGCTGGTGCGCCTGCGGCACAGCTTTCGTGCCGATCAGTCGCTGGTGCCGATCAATCACGCGATCCTGCGTGGCGATGCGGCGGCGTTTGCCGCTGCGTGGCAGGCGGCGGGTACCCACGCCATCCGGCATGAGGTGGCCACCACGCTGGATCTGCGCCGCGTGCTCGGGGCATGGTGTGGCGAGCTGCGGAAGTTGCTGGAAACCAGTGGCGCCCAGGCCGCCGTACCGGTCGGGCGCCACGATCTGGTACTTGCCGCGCTCGATGGCTTGCGCGCGCGCCAACTGTTGTGTGCGTTGCGCGAGGGCGAGTTTGGTGCAACCGAGGTCAATGCCGTCATCGAGCGCACCCTGAGCAGTCGCCTTGACGACTACGCCGGTGCGCTGTGGTATCCGGGCCGCGCGGTGATGATCACGCGCAACGATGCCGCCGCCGGCTTGTTCAACGGCGACGTCGGCATCTGTCTGCTGGGTGCGGACGGCCAGCTGCGCGTGTGGTTCGAGGTTACCGTGGCCCGTGGCGCCATGCCGGCGGCCAGTACTGCCAACGCCATCAGCAACCGTGGCGTATGCGCGTTCGCACCCGGCAGCCTGCCCGAACATCAGGGCGCGTTTGCCGTCACCATCCACAAGAGCCAGGGTTCCGAATACGGCCACGTGGCGTTGCTACTGCCCCCGGATGCCGACAACCGCATCCTCTCGCGCCAACTGCTGTACACCGGTGCCTCGCGTGCGAGGGAAGTCGTGGAAGTGTGGGGCACGGCTGACGCGCTGGCGGCCGCCATTGCCACGCCGGTGTTGCGTGCCGGCGGTTTGCAGCGGCGGTTACGCGTCGCCCGCGAGTAAGGCCGTTTACCGGCGAACGCTGCGTCGGCACGCCCTCGCCGACGGACCACGGCACCGGCGCGGCTACTTGCCGATCGTGAACGCCTGCGTGTTTACCACCTTGCCATCCACCGCAATCTCCACGTTGTACTTGCCTTCCGGCCACAGGTCGGGGTTTTGCAGGGTGAACGTGGTGGTGGCCGGACCGTCGCTGGCCAGGCGTTGCGTCACGTTGCTGATCACCATGCCCGCACCTTGCAGGTAGTTCCAGCGTGCGCTCAGCGTCGCGTCTGGCGTGTTGCCGACACTGACCACGCTGGCATAAATCGTCTTGTCCGTTTGCGCGAAATGCGTTGCCGGGTGGGTGATTTGTTGCGCGGCGTCCACCGCGCTGCCAAGCGTGACCGCGCTGACGCGAAATGCCGTGCCCGCCGGTGCGGGTGTTGCCGCAGGTGCAGGTGCAGCGGCAGCCGTTGGCGGCTTGGTCGTGGCAATCCTGGCCGGGGCGGGCTTGATCGCGGTGGCTGCGACTGCGGCCGACGTGGCGGCTGGTGCGGCGGGAGCCTCGGCTGCGCGCTTGCCGCATGCGGCAAGCAACAGTGCGGTCAGCGCGACGCCAAACAGCACATGGGTCGAGTTGAATGCCAGCATGGATATGCTCCGAAGTGATCGCGACCATCAGCCACGCGGCCGGAAATGACGGATCTCGCACGCCTGACTGCGTGCAAGGCTACTGCGCGGGGTATGAACCAACCCTGCGTGCCAGGAGCGTGGGCGGTAGCAGCCGTCCGGACTGCAAAGCCATGTGCGTGGTCCACCATCACGGGCCAGCTGCCGTTTCGCGCAACCCGCTACGGTTGTCGCTGCCGCGGGAGCCGGCAGGCGCGTGGTGCGTCAATGCGCGTTGCCGCCGGTACCGATGGCAGCCTCCAGACGCTGCGCGTAGCCGTCCGCCAGTGCGTCCAGTGTCCGCTTGCCGTCGCCACGAAACGCCGGCCCGTGCATCAGTCCCAGCGTCGTGGGTTCGAGCGCGGCCAGGCCACGGATGGTCGGTGCCGTCGCCGGCGTCAGTGCGGTAGCGTGGTATTGATCTTCGGTAGCGAGGGCGGGCGACACGATGTCGCCCTCGGTCATCGCCGCGCCGTTTCCGGATTGGGTGAACAGGTCACCGCAAAACAGCGTGTTGGTGGTTTCTTCGTAGAGCAGGCCGGCGTCCCAGCAGTGCGGGACATGGGGCGTGGCGAGATAGCGGACGCGTTTGCCACCGAGGTCGAGGGTTTCGCCAGCGCCGAGTGCGCGCGGCGGACGGATCGCGATGTCGTTGGCCGAGAGCATGCAGCCGAGTTCGCCCACGGCAACACAGGCGTTCGGTGCGGCACCCAGCCAGTCGTTCATCGCCCCCGCTTCGTCTGCCTCGAAATGCCCGTAGGACACCCAGCGCAGGTGCTCCACCGCGATCACCTTGCCAAGCGCTGCACGCACCGGGGGGAACAACGCGCGTTGCCCGCAATGGAACAGCAGCGGTTCGTCCGCGACGATCAGATATTGGTTGAAGCGCAGGTCCGCCCGCTCGACGTAGGTGGACAGCTGGTAAATACGGTCTGCGATTTCGGTGACGACGGTGTTCACGGCAATACCTCCTGCGGTGGCGCGCGACAGCTTTTCAGCTTACAACGGGCGGCTGCCCCGATCGGTCACCCCATGCAGGCACATGCGATGCCCGTGGACTGGGTGCCACCGCGAGCCGGGTCGGTAAGGCCGGAGTAGTTTGTGCAGTAGGCTTTCTTCGACGCAGCACAGGGATGGGTGGGCGCAGAAGCTCACTCTGTGCACCACCTTTGCGAGGGTACCAACCATGAATGATGAGACTTCCTACACACCGCCTGCGGTCTGGACCTGGAACATGCAGAGCGGGGGCAAATTTGCCAACATCAATCGGCCAGTCGCGGGCTCGACCCACGACCAGGCACTACCCGTGGGCAAACACCCCTTGCAGCTGTATTCGCTGGCGACGCCAAATGGGGTGAAAGCCGCGGTGATGCTCGAGGAGCTGCTGGCGTTGGGCCACAGCGGGGCCGAGTACGATGCGTGGCCGATCCAGATCACGGAAGGCGATCAGTTTTCCAGCGGCTTTGTCCTGGCCAATCCCAACTCCAAGATTCCGGTTCTGGTGGACCACAGCACGCCTGTGCCGACCCGGGTATTCGAGTCCGGATCGATCCTGTTGTATCTCGCCGAAAAGTTTGCCGCGTTGCTCCCGACCAAGCCAGCAGAACGGGTCGAAGCCCTGAGCTGGTTGTTCTGGCAAGTGGGAAGTGCGCCGTATCTGGGTGGTGGCTTTGGGCATTTCTACGCTTACGCACCCACCAAGATCGAGTACGCCATTGACCGGTTCACGATGGAAGTCAAACGCCAGCTCGATGTACTGGACCGCCGACTGGCGCAAACGCATTACCTTGCCGGTGACCAGTACAGCATTGCCGACATCGCGACTTGGCCGTGGTATGGGGTGTTGACCGAGGGGCGGCTGTACGACGCTGGAGAGTTTTTGCAGGTGCAGAGTTATGTTCACGTGCGCCGCTGGGCGGAGGAAATCGGCAACCGCCCGGCGGTGCAACGCGGTCGCAGGGTCAATCGCACTTGGGGCGAGCCACAGGAACAGCTGCCCGAGCGGCATGCTGCGAGTGATTTCGAGCGCAGTAACCAGGAGCAGCCCGAGCCATCCCACTAGCCGCCAGTGCTGCCGACAGGTAATCGGTACCCAGACGGGGTGATGGAGTACGTCCTGCAACTACCAGGAACGCGGTTCGGCTGCTCCGACTTCGCTCAGGGGCAGTTCGGCGAGAATTTCACGATCATCGGGTTGCCCGACGATGAGTTCTGCTGGCGAACGTCACGGTGTTTCGCATGCGTTGGCGCACGGCCACGGCGCCGCGGTGTGTCGCCCTGAATCCAGTTGGCGACGGCGCTGGTTCGCTTATTCGAATATCGCGAGCGTCCGCACCTCGATGCTTTCGCGCGGTGGCGCATCCTCGCGCGTGTTGGGCAGGGTGAAGCCGCAGTGGGGAGTGAACCGGGTGCGGCCATCATCCATGCTGTCCCAGCCCTTGATCAGGATCACTTCGTCCGGCGTCATCCGCGGGGCGTAATACCACTGCTGTTGCGGCGCGTAGGCCAGGTGATAGATTTCCCCGACCCGGTTCGGGAAGATCTGATCGGTGGCAATCAACTCGCCAGGGCGTACGCTGGAAGCGTCCGCGAGTGCCAGGGGCGAGCGCTCGACCGGACCGCGGATGGGGCGCCAGACATTGACCTCGACAATCCGTGTACCGGCGGCGACAAGCCGTTCTGCCTCCGCGTCGCCCAAGACGTCCCTGACCCGTTGCGGTCCGCTCTTGACGGTGTAGTCGACATGCACCCGCGTTGCCGGGCCGCGTAATCCGTCCGGGTTGCGCGCACCGGACGCACTGTCGGAACGGCGCGTGACATCGAAGATGGCGACCCGGCTGGCGCCAAGCTCGCGGCACAGCAACGCCTGGATTTCCGGATAGTAGATTTGCTGGATCGCATCATCGTCGTACAGATCTTCGACGGCGGTGGGACTACGCAACAACCGGAAACCCTCACGATCGATCGATAGTGTATCGGTCATGCCGCGCATGTCTGCAATCGTCACGGCATGGGGTTCCACCGCAAAGAAGAGCTTCGGCGCGCCGCCGGTCAAGGCCGCGCTGTGGAACGCCGGTTTGGCATCCTGCGGGCGGATGAAGTTCAACGCCGCAGTAAGCCCCGCGGGGGTCTGCACTGCGGGGTGCATCGGGACGATGTCGGTGACCTTGCTCATTTCTCTATTGCCTGGTCGATACTCGCATCCGGACTTGGCGCCGCGGTGGTTGCCGGCGGCGGGGGGCATCCCTTCAGCGGCTGTGGCGCGCGATGAAATCCGCGACCAACCCGGCAATCTCCACCAGGTGGTCATCCAGTGCAAAGTGGCCGGTGTCGAGCAGGTGCAACTCCGCTTGTGGCACGTCAGTCAGGTAGGCACGAGCCCCGGCTTCGGGGAAGAAGCGATCATTGCGACCCCACGGCAACAGCACCGGCGGTTGG
>DATCWU010000348.1:0-8080 GCA_036566165.1 Rhodanobacter sp.
CGCCTTGCAGCCCGATGAGCTGGTGACCTTCCGCGCACTGGAGTTTCCCATCGTGCTGCTCGCGCAAGGCCTGATCATGCGCTGGACAGGCTTGTACAAGAGTGTCTGGCGCTTTGCCAGCTTGCCCGACTTGTGGAACATCCTGCGTGCGGTGGCGGTTGGTACCGTGGCGATTGCCTTGTTGTTGTTCGTTTATGACCGACTGGACAACGTGCCGCGCTCGGCCCTGGTGTTGTACGCAGCATTGTTGACGGCGTTGCTTGGCGCCCCGCGACTGGCCTATCGGTTCTGGAAGGATAGTCGCGCGGGTTTGTCTGGTGGGCAGGACGTCAAGCGGGTGCTGATCGTCGGTGCTGACCGTGCCGGCGAGGTGCTGTCGCGTGATCTGCAACGCGACAGTGGTTATCAGGTGGTGGGTTTTGTCGATGACAATCCCGCGTTGCGCGGGGCCGTGATCAATGGCCGCCCGGTACTTGGGCGCACCGAGGAGATGTCCACGTTGGTGCAGGAGGCGGCGGTGCAGATGCTGCTGATTGCGCTGCCGGAAGCCAGCACTGGCGAGATGCGCCGCATCGTCGCCTTGTGTGATGGTACCGGGGTGCCGTATCGCACGGTCCCGCGGCTGGAAGATGTGCTGGCTGGTCGTGCGCAGATCGGTGAAATCAAGGAGGTGGCGATCGAGGATCTGCTCGGTCGCGATGCCGTGGAGCTGGACTGGGTGGCCATTCACGGTGCGTTGAGTGCGCGCCGCGTGCTGGTTACCGGGGGCGGTGGATCCATTGGTTCCGAGCTGTGCCGGCAGGTTGCCTTGCTGGGTGCGCAATCGCTGACTGTGGTCGAGCACAGTGAGTACAACCTGTACCGCATCCTGCAGGAGCTGCGTACCGACTTTCCCGAACTGATCGTTGACGGTGTGCTGGCCAGCTGTAGTGATCTGGTGGCGATGCGCCGGGTATTTGCGCAAGCCATGCCACAAGTGGTGTTTCACGCCGCGGCGTACAAACACGTTCCGCTGCTGCAGGCGCAGTTGCGTGCGTCGTTCCACAACAATGTGCTGGGCACGCGCACGGTCGCCGATGTGGCATCCGCGACGGGTGTGGACTGCTTCGTGATGATCTCCACTGACAAGGCAGTCAACCCCACCAGCGTCATGGGTGCCTGCAAACGCGTGGCCGAGATTTATTGTCAGAATTTGAACGCACATTCCAGTACGCGGTTTGTGACCGTGCGTTTTGGCAATGTACTGAATTCGGCCGGGTCGGTCGTCCCCTTGTTTCGTCGGCAAATTGCCGCGGGCGGTCCGGTGACCGTCACGCATCCGGAAATGACGCGCTACTTCATGCTCATTCCCGAAGCCTGCCAGCTGATTCTGCAGGCAGCGACGCTGGGCAAGGGCGGCGAAATTTTTGCACTGGACATGGGTCAGCCGGTGAAGATACGCGACCTGGCCGAGCAGATGATTCGTCTCGCCGGCAAGAAACCGGGTACCGAGATTCCCATCGTGTACACCGGTTTGCGCGCGGGGGAGAAACTGTTCGAGGAGTTGTTCCACCCGCTGGAAAACTACAGCGCGACTGGACACGCCAAGGTCTTTCTGGCGCAACATCGCGAGGTGTCGTGGGAGCTGTTGCAGGCGCTGCTGGACAAGTCAGTGGACGCGGTGGCAATTTTTGATGAGGAAGAACTGCGGCGCAGTGTATCCAGCTTGTTGCCATCGTTCCGCTGGAGCGAGGTGGCGCAACCGGATAACGTGGTGCCGATCCGTCGCAACGAATCTGGGGAAGTGTGAGTGAGCAAACCTTTACGCAAGGTAGTGTTTCCGGTCGCCGGGCTGGGTACGCGGTTTTTGCCGGCAACCAAGGCCGTCGCCAAGGAGATGCTGCCGGTACTCGATCGGCCGTTGATTCAATACGCGGTGGACGAAGCGGTGGACGCGGGCGCGGATACGCTGATTTTCGTCACCAATCGCTACAAACATGCGATCGCCGATTATTTCGACAAGGCGTATGAGCTGGAAGCGAAGCTGCACCAGCGCGGCAAGGAAAAGCTGCTGGCACTGGTACAGAGCACGTTGCCGCGCCATGTGCGCGCAATTTTCGTTACCCAGCCCGAGGCATTGGGCTTGGGCCATGCGGTGCTGTGCGCCAAGCCGGTCGTCGGTGACGAACCGTTTGGCGTGATTTTGTCTGATGACCTGATCTGGAATGGGCCGGTCGGTACGCGGCCGGGCGCATTGCGGCAAATGGCCGAACTGGCCCACGCGCAACAGGCGGGGGTCATTGCGGTGGAGGAAGTGCCGCACACCGACACGGACAAGTACGGCATTGTCGATGCAGTAACAGTGGATGAGCACAGCATGCTGATCCGCCACATGGTGGAAAAACCCAAACCGGCAAACGCACCATCCAATTTGGCCGTGGTGGGTCGTTACGTGTTGCCGGCACGTATCTTTCAGCTGTTGGAAGAGACCACGCCGGGGGCAGGCGGCGAGATCCAGCTGACCGATGCCATCGAGGCGCTGTTGCACGAGAACGGCAAGGTCCTGGGGTGCCGCTTCGAAGGTACGCGTTTTGATTGCGGCACCAAGGTCGGCCTGGTGCGCGCAACCATGCACATGGCCATGCAGGATCCCGAACTCGCACCCACCGTGCGCGCGTTCCTGCAGCAGCTTTGATCTTTCGTCCAGGCCAGCTCCCGGGCGGTGCCCGCGTTTCCCCACGGGGCACGAATAGGCGTTTCGCGGCATGAAGCAGACGCAGTCGCTGTCGTATTACCGCGCTACCGCTACGCCGTACGCGCCGTACCCGCCGCTTGCGGGTAGCGCGCACGCACGCGTGGCGATTATCGGCGGCGGCTATGCGGGGTTGAATACCGCGCTGGGCCTGGCCGAGCGCGGAGTCAGTGACGTGGTATTGCTGGAGCGTGACCAGGTGGCCTTTGGTGCGTCCGGGCGCAACGGTGGCTTCGTGTTTGCCGGCTACTCGCTGGGTGAGCAGGCACTGCTTGAGCAGCTTGGCGCCGCGCGCGCGGCAGCGCTGTTTCAGCTCACGCATGCCGCCGTGCAACGCATTCGCGAACGCATTGCCAGCTACGCCATTGCCTGCGACGTGGTGGATCAGGGGGTCATCTGGGCCAACTGGTTTCGGGACCCGGCGGTGTTGCGGCGCCGCCAGCAACTGCTGGCCGACACCTATGGCACGCAGTGGCAATGGCTGGAACCTGATGAGTTGGCTGCGCAAGTACGCACCAGGCGTTATCACGGGGGCTTGTACGAGCACGATGCCCTGCATCTGCATCCGCTCAATTACGCCATCGGGGTGGCTGCCGCCTGTGCTGGGCAAGGCGTGGTTATCCACGAGCGGAGCGCAGCCATCGGGCTGCGGCGTGACGGCGCGCAGTGGCGCATCAACACGGCGCACGGGGAACTGCGAGCTGACCAGGTGGTGCTGGCCTGTGGCGGTTATCTGGCGCGGCTGCGCAAGTCGATTGACCGCTCGGTCATGCCGATTGCCACTTATGTCATGGCGACCGAGCCGCTGCACGAACGCCTGGACGACTGCCTGCGTACGCGCGCCGCCATCTACGACAGTCGTTTCGCGTTTGACTATTACCGGGCGTTGCCGGATACGCGGTTGTTGTGGGGCGGACGCATTTCCATTTGCGATCGCTCGCCGCAGGCGGTGCAGCGACTGCTGCGGGCCGACATGTTGCGCGTATTCCCCCAGTTGCAGGGGGTGAAGATTGACTACGCCTGGTCGGGCCTGATGAGTTACGCCCGGCACCAGATGCCGCAGATCGGCGGCGACGGTCAAGGCCTGTGGTGGGCGCAGGCGTTTGGCGGCCATGGTCTGGCACCGACGTGTGCCGCCGGCGAATTGCTCGCCGCCGCGATCGCTGAAGGCGATGACCGCTGGACGCAGTTTGCCGATTATGGTTTGACCAGCACGCATCGACCGCTGGGTTATCTCGCGGCACAGGCAAGTTATTGGTGGCAACAGGGCCGCGATTGGCTGAAGACGGAGCTGGAAGGATGAGCACAGATTCCACTGCTGACACCGACATGATCACCTGGGACGACTTCACCAGGGTGTTGCTTGTGGCCGGTACGGTGACCCGCGTGGAAGCCTTTCCCGAAGCCCGCAAGCCGGCCTGGAAAGTCTGGGTGGATTTCGGCGCTTACGGCGAAAAGAAAACCAGCGCACAAATTGCCGCGTTGTACCGCGCGGAGGATCTGCTCGGGCGCCAGATAATCGGCGTCATCAACTTTCCGAAGAAACAGATTGGCCCGTTCCAGTCCGAGTTCCTGCTGACGGGTTTCCCCACCGCCGAAGGCGTGGTGATCACCACCGTCGAGCGCGCGGTGCCAAACGGTACACGCATGGCGTGATGTCGTTATTCCCCACCGCTGGTCCGTGTCTGCGGCGTGAATGGCCTTGTGAAGCGGCCGGCAGCCAGGGGTGGGGCTTTGGCCTCGTGCTCCCGGCTGTGCGCCACCGTGTGGCTCAAGGGGTGCTTGCCTGCCGGCGCTGGTGATCCAGCCACACCCCGAGCCCTTGCGCATTGAGTTCAACGTCCATTTGCAGCAGCTCACGCAATCCAGCGCGCCCACCCGGCCACCCATGCGCGGCAGCACGCGTGGCGTACAGCGTGGTGAGCGTATTCACCAGCAGGTCGTGACGATCGGGCTTGCCGTCGGCAGCGTGAGCTAGTGCCACCATGGCGTCGATCTGCGCGTGCAGGTCGGCAGCCAGTCGCTCGACGTCTTCGACACGCCCGTAGTGGGTCAGATACATGGCTTGCGGGTGCAACGCCAGCAACCGCTCGATGGACGCATGCAAGGCCGGCGGGTCAAATTGCACCGGCGACGTGGTGGGCAGAATGAACGGGCCAGCGGTGGTGTCAAAGTCGCGGTAGGACAGACCGAACACGTCACCGGTGAAACATACGTTGGCGCGGGCGTCGTATACCGCGATGTGGTGTTTGGCGTGGCCCGGTGTCGCCAGGCAACGTAGCGGGCGGCCAGCCAGGTCGATGCTGCCGTCGTCCGGTGCCTCCAGCACACGCGCAGCGGGTACCGGGGTCAGTCGTCCATAGGTTTGTTCCATTACCGCCTCGCCGTACACCGCGCTGGCGCCCGCCCACAACTGGGTGGGGTCGATCATGTGCCGCGCGCCGCGTGGGTGCACCACCAGCCGCGCATTCGGCAAGCGGGCCAGCAAGGCGCCAGCGCCGCCGGCGTGGTCCAGATGCACGTGGGTGAGGATCAGCCAGTCGACGTCCGCTGGCGTCAATCCGGTTGCGTCCAGTGCCGCCAACATGCGCGGTACGGAAAACGCCGTGCCGCAATCGATGAAGGCTGCGTGTCCGCGTTCGACGATCAGGTAGGCGGCATCAAATTGCGGACGAACGAAACCGGTGTCGATAGTGTGGATGCCGTGGGTAACCGTCATGGGGGTCTCGTGAGTGGACAGAACTTGAGAGTAGCCATTCGTCGCGTCGAGGTCACCCGGCCCGATGCGCAGCGCTAGACTGTGAAGTATCGAGTGGCGTATGGAAGTGCGCCCTGGGGTAGTGCATGACGACCTTGCGTCCCGCTCCACCGTGGCAGGTGTCGCGCTGGTTCAACAGCCAGCCGTTGACGCTGGATGCTTTGCGTGGGCGCGTGGTGGTGGTGCATGCGTTCCAGATGTTGTGCCCCGGCTGTGCGGCGCAGGCGTTGCCGCAGATGCAGCGCGTGCGCCGGACGTTTCCCGCCGAGCGTCTAGCGGTGATCGGTTTACATACGGTATTCGAGCATCATGCGGCACAAGGGCCGCTCGCGCTGCAGGCGTTTCTGCATGAGTACCGCTACACGTTCCCGGTGGGAGTGGACGCGTACACCGATGGCGATTCCCTGCCGCAAACCATGCGTGCGTACGCCATGCAGGGCACGCCAACGTTGTTGTTGATCGACGCGCGGGGGCGCTTGCGCGAGCAACACTTTGGTGGCGTGGAGGATCTGGCGCTGGGTGCGGCACTGGGTGGACTGTTGGCCGAGGCCGATCGCGCGGTAGCGCAGTGACCAGCACGAGACGGGGCTGACACATGATGTCGCAGGCAGTGGCGATCGCAGCAGGCGCAGTGTTCGTCGGTGCGTTGTGCTTCTGGGGTGCCGTGGCTCAGGTGCGCAGCGGCGAGACCTGGGGTGGCACGGGCAAGGGCAGGGTGTATCGCACCGAGGAGCCCGGCTATTTCTGGTACATGTTTGTCATGCGCGTGGCGCTTGGTTCCGCCGCGCTGGTTTCGGGGTTGATCGCGCTGAAACGCCTTTGACAGTGATCTGCACGGGCTGATGTCGTTCGTGGTTCGACCAGCCCATCACCCACGGCGGCGGCCTGCCGGTGGCCCCGCACCTGGTGCTGGATTGCTCGGCGTTTGCTTTGGCGCGGGCGTTTTGCTGACGGGAGGGAAGTCGGTACGTTCATCGTTGCCCGGCAAGCCGCATGTTTCGTCAGTTTCCCGGCGGTGCCGGAGCAGGCGTTACTCGCCAGACGGCATTGCCGACATCGTCGGCCACCAGCAACGCACCCGTGCGGTCCACCACCACGCCGACCGGACGCCCCTGGGCACGCTCATGGTTGTCCAGAAAACCGGTCAGCACGTCTTCGCTCGGCCCGGACGGCATGCCGTCAGCGAACGGGACAAAAATCACCTTGTAGCCGCTGCGGGGTTTGCGGTTCCATGACCCGTGCTGGCCGATGAAGGCGCCGTTGGCGTAGTGCGCCGGGAATAGATGCGCGTCGTAGAACGCCAGGCCCAGAGATGCAGTGTGCGACCCCAATGCGTAATCGGGAACCAGCGCCGTGGCGACCAGCGCCGGGTTTTGCGGGTGGACACGCGGGTCGAGGTGCTGGCCGTAGTAACTGAAGGGCCAACCGTAGAACCCGCCGTCCTTTACCGAGGTCAGGTAATCCGGCACGAGATCACTACCCAGTTCGTCGCGTTCGTTAACCACCGTCCACAGCGCGCCACTTTGTGGCTGCCAGTCCATGCCGTTGGGATTGCGCAGGCCGGTAGCAAATGCGCGCACCGCACCGGTGTGGACATCCACCTGCAGAATGCGCGCGCGATCCGCCTCCACCGCCAGGCCGTTCTCGGCGGCATTGCTGTTGGAGCCGACCGTGACGTAGAGCTTGCTGCCATCCTTGCTGGCGATGACGTTCTTGGTCCAGTGATGGTTGATGGTGCCGGCCGGCAGGTTGGCGACCTTGCTGCCCGGAGTGTCGATCGTCATTTCACCGTCGCGATAGGGAAAGCCGAGCAAGGCATCGGTATCGGCGACGTATAGCGTGTCGCCAACCAGGGTCATGCCGAAGGGCGAGTGCAGATCCTGCAGCAACACACTGCGCGTTTCGGCCACACCATCACCGTCCGCGTCGCGCAACAGGATGATGCGATTGGGGCTTGGCATGCCCGCTCCGGCACGCGCCTGCACTCTCGTCGCCACCCAACCCCGGATGCCTTTGCTGTCATCAGGATTGGGTGGCGTGTTGCTTTCAGCCACCAGCACGTCACCATTGGGCAACACGTACAACCAGCGTGGATGCTCCAGCCCGCGTGCAAACGCCCGTACCGCAAATCCTGGCTCGGCATGGGGCGTGGCGCCCTCCGGCCAGCCGATGGCCTTCGCTACATGCACCGTGGGCAGCAACGTCTTCACTGGCGCGGGCAGTATCGGGTGCGCGCCCATGCCCTGCTTCACCTGCAGTGTCGCGACGTCGCCGCAACTGCTCAATGCGAGCGAAATGCAGATCAGGCAGAAGCCAAACAGGAGGTGGTTGCCAACGTGGCGCATCGCGTGATTCCGCGGACTGACGCTGCATTCCATACTACTTGAGTGCAAGACCTCGTGAAGAGGGAAGCGTCGATTGAGCGCTACCACTGCAGCAGGAGTTCGCCGATGTGCGTGCTGCTTTCCAGCAATGCGTGGGCGCTGGCCGCTGCGGTGGCGGGGAACACCTGATGGATGACCGGACGCACCGTGCCGGCGGCCAGCAGCGGCCAGACCTTGGCGTGCAATGAAACGGCGATGCCCCGCTTG
>DATCWU010000108.1:0-2955 GCA_036566165.1 Rhodanobacter sp.
CGCTCCATGGTCCACAGCCACCCACGTTGCACGCCTGCACCCGGTAACCATAGCTGCCATTGCCCTTGCCGCTGATCGCCTTGCTGGTGGCACTGCTGCTCTGGATCGTGCTCCAACCACCGCCGTTGACCTGCTCCTGCAGGGTGTAACTGGTCGCGCCACTTGTCGCACCCCAGCTCACCGTGTAACTGCCGGTGTTGCTGGTGGCCGGCACGCTCAGGCTCGGTGCGCTGGCTGGCGGAATCGTCACGGTGACACCACTGCTGCCCCGAAAGGCACTGCAGCCACTCGCGTTGCATGCTTGCACCTGGTAGATCCAAGTTCCCGTGGTCGTCTCGTGCTGGGTGAAGCCAGTCGCGCTGCCGGTGTAGATGGTGCTCCAGCCCGTGACGCCGGACTTCGCGTGCTGCAAGGTGTAACTGGTCGCCGTGGCGCTGGCCGCCCAGCTCACTGCGACCGGGCCATTGCTGGTTGCCGGGATGCTGATGCTCCCTGGCGTGGGCGGCGGCAACAACACAGTCGTACTCTCGGTGACACTCCACCCAGCGCAGCCACCCGCATTGCATGCCTGCACCCGGTAGCCGTAGCTACCATTGCCCTTGCCGCTGATGGCCTTGCTGGTCGCAGCGCTGCTCTGGATCGTGCTCCAGGTACCGCCGTTGACCTGCTCCTGCAGGGTGTAACTGGTCGCTTTGCTCACGCTGCCCCAGCTCACCGTATAACTGCCGCTGTTACTGCTGGCCGGCACACTCAACGTCGGTGCCGTAGTGGGCGGATGGGTCACCACCATGGGGCCGGCCGCCACCCAGGCGGTGCATACGGAGTTGCCGCCGGTGTCGTTACATGCCTGCAATCGATAGGTGTAACTGCCATCGGCCAACCCCGACTGCGAGGCGCTGGTCGCAAGGCCGGCGTAGACCGGGCTCCAACTGGTACCGCCGTTGCTGCTTTGCTGCAACGTGTACTGGGTGACCGGGGCGGCCGCACTCCAGCTCAGCGTGACGCTGCCAGTCGCGCTGGTCGACGGCGCCGTGTAACTCGGCAACGGGCTCGGTACCACCCCGTAGTCAGTATTGACGGTTACGGCGCTGGACGCCGCCCAGCCCCGTGTGCCGTGGGCGTTGGAGGCGGCCACCTGATACGTGTAGCTGCCACTGGTGGCGCCCGGACGGCTGATGGAGGTTGCTGCTGTGCTACTGGCGATGGTGGCCCAAGCACCACCATTGAAACGCTCCTGCACCGCGTAGGTAGTCGCGCTGGTCGGAGCAGTCCAGCTCACGGTGTAGGGGCCGTTGACGATGCCAGTCGGCACGGTCACCGTGGGTAGTGTCGGCGTCACGCCCACTATGGCCGAGCTGGTAAATGCGCCACAGGTGGTGCCGATGCAACCCTCTGCCCGGTATACGTAGTTGCCGCCGGTGCGCCCGCTTAACGCTGCACTGGGCACACTGCCGCTGTACACCGTAGTCCAGGCACCGCCGTTGGCGCTTTCCTGCAGTACGTAGCTTGTTGCCGCAGGTACCACGCCCCAACTCACCGTATAGCTGCCGTCGTTGGGGTTGGCATCGAACCCGATCGTGGCTGGCGCCGCCAAGCTCACCGTCGCGTTTTCCGCGAGCAGTTTGTGCCCGAGATAAATGAAATTGGTGGCCCGCGCGCTGCCTGGCTCAGACTGGTACATGAGCTGGCCACCCTGGCCATAGAAGTAGTAGGTCGGGCTTCCCGCCGTGGGCGTCTTGCTCACGCGACGACCGGCGGCATCGTAGGCATAGGTATTCGCACCGACGATCTGGGTGAGCTGGTTCTTCTGGTCAAACAGCAGCGTCGTGCTGTTCTTGGTCGTGACGTTGCCGCGAGTGTCGTAACCGTAACTGGCTGTGGTGGCACCGTTGATACTGAGCAGCTTGTTGCTCGTGTCGTAGTGGTAGACGGAAGTCTGACCGCCGGTCTGCAGCGTGCGCAGGTTGTTGAGTGCGTCGTAACTGAAGGCTTGAGTGCCCCACATACCGGTAGCGGTGGTCAGCCGGTTGAGCGCGTCGTAGCCGAAACTTTTATCGCGAAGGCCACCGGCCAGGTCAGTCACCGAAGTGACGTTGCCGGTCTTGTCGTAGGCGAGGTCTTCGCTGAGCTGCGGCGTGGCGTCCGGACCATAGGTGAAGTTGCGGAGCAGCTGACGTGTGTTTTGCTCCGCGACATAATCAATACCGTTGCCGTACCGGAACCCGTACACCTCACCGTTGGGGTAATAAGTGATGCCGCTGGCGTAGCTGCCGACCCGACTTGGCCGACCCAGTGCATCGGGGGTGTAGCTGACATTCTCGCCATCGGGGTAGTGCACAAGGCTGATATGCCCGTTGGCATCGTGCGCGTAACCGATGCCCCAGGCGTTCTGTCCCACCAGTTGCAGACTCTCGCCGGTCAGCATGCCGCGAAAGTTGTAGTTGCCATTCCAAGTGCTAATGCCCGATACCGCACTGGTCATGCGGCCCGCTGCGTCGTAGCCATAGCTGGTGCTCTGCGTGCCTGCTGGCGGCAGGATTGTTTTGATGCGATTCATCGCGTCGTAGGTGCGCGTGGTTCTGACCGCAGCATCAACCTGCTCTTGGCCGCAGCCGGTGCCCGTGATGGCGAGCCCTGCGGCACTCCACGCCAGGTTGTCGGCCGCGTCCCAAGCCGTCACTTCGCTGGCGCTCTCTGGCTCAGTAGTGCGGCACAAACGATGGTGGCTGTCGTAAGTCAGTGTCTTGGTAAGGCTGTTGGTCTCCGTGCCATACGGGCCGGACTGGGTGATGGACGTCGGACTGCCAAATACGTCCCGGCCGATCGTCTGGGTGATGGTCCCGGGCGCAGCGACGCTGACTGGCCAGTCGGTCGTCGGTTGGTCAAACGCCATGTAGGCGGTCGTCGTGACGTTGGCTTTGGGATCGGTGACCTGGGTCTTGAATCCAGACAAAT
>DATCWU010000114.1:0-13914 GCA_036566165.1 Rhodanobacter sp.
AGTTACGAACTCGGTGGCATGAGCCGCAACGACGACATGCAGATCGGCACCTACATCGGCAAGACCGTGGAGACCGAGCTGTCCGGCAACATCATCGATGTGTGCCCGGTTGGTGCGCTGACGGACAAGGTGTTCCAGTTCAAGGCCCGGGCGTGGGAACTGATCGCCAAACCTTCCATTGGCTACCACGACGCACTGGGTTCCAACCTGTGGCTGCATACACGCCGCGGCGAAGTGCTGCGCGTGGTGCCCCGCGACAACGACTCCATCAACGAATGCTGGCTGGCCGATCGCGACCGTTACAGCCATCAGGGCATGTACGCAGCGGATCGCATCAGCGCACCGGAAGTAAAGCGTGACGGTCAGTGGCAAGTGGTCAGTTGGGACGATGCGCTGGCGTTCGCCCAGCAGACGTTGACGCAGGTTCCTGGCAGCGAGCTGGGCATGCTGGTGCATCCGTCCACTTCCAACGAAGAAGGCGACTTGCTGCTGCGGCTGGCGCGTGGCCTGGGTTGTGCGCATATCGACCACCGCCTGCACCAACTGGACTTCACCGATCACGCGGTGGCTCAGCCGTTCACCATGCCGGTGGCTGCCGTGCAGGACGTGGCGGCCGCCTTGCTGGTTGGTTCGGACCTGCGCTACGAAATGCCCCTGCTCAATCACCGCGTGCATCAGGCAAGCAAGCACGGCGCGCGCATCTTTGCGGTCAATCCGGCGCATTTCAACTTCAATTACCAGCTCGCCGGCGAAGCAGTGGTGGCGCCGCAGGCGATGGTCAAGGCGCTGTTGGCATTGGCCAAGGCAGCCGTGGCGGTGGGCGCAACTGCACCATCAACGCTCGCTGCCGCGATCGATGCCGTGGATTGCGATGAAGGCGACAGCGACGCGATTGCCGCGTTGAAACAAGCCGCCAGTGGTGCGGGCGGTGCCGTCGTGATCGTTGGCGAAGCGGCGGTCACCCATCCACACGCCGCGTGGTTGCGCGTATTGGCGCGCTTCATTGCCGACGCTACCGGCGCCGGCTATGACGAGTTGCCGGTAGGTGCCAATGCGCTGGGTCTGGCCCAGCTTCGCGTTGTCCCGAGCCATGGTGGATTGCACGCGCAGGCCATGCTGGCGCAGCCACGCAGAAGTTATCTACTGTATGGCGTGGAGCCACCGTACGATTTCGCCGATGGTGGTGCGGCCTTGGCCGCCTTGCGCGGCGCGCAGCACGTCGTGGCGTTCAGCGCGTTCGCCAGCGCCGCGTTGCGCGAAGTCGCCGACGTGATCCTGCCCATCGGCTTGCTCCCGGAACTGGATGCCACGCTGGTGAACGTCGATGGTTTGGCCCAGGGCGTGGTGGCCGGGGCCAAGGCGCCGGGCCAGGCGCGAGCTGGCTGGAAGGTGTTGCGTGCGCTTGGTGGTGCACTCCGGTTTGACGGTTTCGCGTTTGACGATATTGCCGGGTTGCGCGCAGGGATTGTCGAGCGCAGACCCGCTGCGGCAGCGGATTTTGTTCCGCAGCAAGCTGGTGGCACGGCGACCGATGAACTGCCGGCCAGCACGCTCACCCGCTTCGCCAGTTGGCCAATCTATCGCGGCGACGCCGTTCTGCGTCGGGCCACAGCGCTCAATGCCCATCCGCTGAATCGGGCGCCGGCCGCGCGCGTCAATGCGGCCGAGGCACGGCGTCTGCAACTGGACGATGGTTGCCAGGTGCACGTTGGCGACGGCGTGTTGCCGCTGGTGGTGGATGACACCGTCGCCGATGGCACGGTGTGGATCGAAGCTGCCAACGACCTTACTGCCACGCTGCCACCGTATGGTGCGGCACTCACCTTGCGCAGGGCTTGACGCCAATGGCGGATTTACTTACCGATCAGCTGTTGTTGCCGATTGCCTACATCCTGGCGATTGCCGTGCCGCTCATTGTGGCGGTGGCAATGTTTGTGTACTGGGAGCGCAAGGTCATCGGCTGGATGCATGTGCGCCTGGGGCCGAACAAGATTGGTCCGTTTGGCGTGTTGCAGGCATTTGCCGACGTGTTCAAGCTGTTGTTCAAGGAGGTGATCCTGCCGGCCAAGGCGAATCGCTTCCTGTATTTCATGGCGCCGCTGGTGGCCTTGATCCCGGCACTGGCCGCCTGGGCGGTGGTGCCGTTCAGCGCGAAGATGGTTCTGTCCAATGCCAACGCCGGCATCCTGTACTTGCTGGCGATGACTTCGATGGGCGTGTACGGCATCATCATCGCCGGCTGGGCGTCCAACTCGCGGTATGCGCTGCTGGGCGCCATGCGTTCGGCTGCACAGGTGATTTCCTACGAGCTGGCGATGGGGCTGTGCCTGGTCTGCGTACTGATTCTGGCGGGCAGCCTGAATCTGACCGAGATCGTCAATGCGCAGGCCGGTGGCAAGGGCTTCTTCGATTGGTTCTGGCTGCCGCTGCTGCCGGTGTTCGTGATCTATTTCATCTCCGGCGTGGCGGAAACCAACCGCGCACCGTTTGACATGGCCGAAGGCGAATCGGAAATCGTCGCCGGCTTCCATGTGGAATATTCCGGTTCGGCGTTCGCGATCTTCTTCCTCGCCGAATACGCCAACATGATTCTGGTCAGCTTCCTGGCGGCAATCTTCTTCCTCGGTGGCTGGCTCAGTCCGGTGCAAGGTTGGGTGCAGCTGGATGGTCCGGCCTGGATCAACTGGATCTGGACCGGCAGTTGGGCGTGGCTGTTCATCAAGGCGTTTCTGGTGTCGTTTCTGTTCCTGTGGTTTCGCGCGACATTCCCGCGTTACCGCTATGACCAGATCATGCGTCTGGGCTGGAAGATCCTCATCCCGATTGCCATTACCTGGGTGCTGGTGGCCGGCTGCCTGCGCTACTTCGACTGGGTCAGCATTGGCACGGGGGCGTAAGAACGAAGATGAATCGCATAACGGGTTACTTCAAGAGTCTGCTGCTGATTGAACTGTTTCAGGGCATGGGCCTGACCCTGCGCTATATGTTCAAGCCCAAGTACACCGTGCGTTATCCGATGGAGCACATTCCCAAGTCGAACCGTTTCCGCGGCTTGCTGGCGTTGCGCCGTTACGAGAATGGCGAAGAGCGCTGCATTGCCTGCAAACTGTGCGAGGCGGTGTGTCCGGCATTGGCGATCACCATTGATTCGGCGCCGCGCGAGAGTGACGGCCAGCGCCGTACCACGCGTTTTGACATTGATTTGTTCAAATGCATCTATTGCGGCTTTTGCGAGGAAGCCTGCCCGGTGGATTCCATCGTGCTTACCTCGATCCACGAATATCACTTCGAACACCGCGGTGAAAACGTGGTGAACAAGCAGCAGCTACTGGCAATCGGTAGTCGCTTTGAAGAGCAGATTGCCGCTGATCGCGCGCAAGACGCACCGTACCGGTAGGGCTGACGATGGATACCCAATTGTTCCAACTGATCTGCTTCTACGGCTTTGCCGCGGTGACGGTGGGTTCCGCACTGGCCGTGATCACGCTGAAGAACACGGTGCACGCGGTGCTGGCACTGGTGCTCACATTTTTCAGCGCCGCCTGCCTGTGGATGCTGGCCGACGCCGAGTTTCTCGCGCTGGCATTGATCGTGGTCTACGTCGGCGCGGTCATGGTCTTGTTCCTGTTTGTGGTGATGATGCTGGACATTGACGTGGAAAAACTGCGCGAGGGCTTCGTCAAGTTTTTGCCGATTGGCTTGCTGGTGGCAGTGATCATGCTGGTGGAGATGCTCGGCGTGATTGGCGTCCGGGCCATGCATGCGCAGCTGGTGGGTGGCGATCCGGCGCTGGCGGCGGGTGTGTCCAACACCGCGTGGCTCGGTCACGCCTTGTATACGCAGTATCTGCTGCCGTTCGAGATTGCCGCGCTGATCCTTACCGTCGGCGTGGTTGCCGCCGTGGCCTTGACGCTGCGTGAGCGGCACGACACCCGCTACGAGAATGCCAACCGCCAAGTGCGCGTTGATCCGCGCCAACGCCTGCGCATGGTGAAGATGGACGCTGACCATGGCAACGAATCCACCGCCTCAGAGGAGCCGCGCACATGATCACGCTTGCGCATTTCATCGTGTTGGGTGCCGTATTGTTCTGCATCGCGGTCGCCGGGCTGTTCATCAACCGCAAGAATGTGATCGTGCTGCTGATGTCGCTGGAGCTGATCCTGCTCGCCGTCAACACGAACTTCGTGGCGTTCTCGCGCTACCTCGGTGACGTCTCCGGGCAGGTATTCGTGTTTTTCATCCTTACCGTAGCCGCGGCGGAAGCTGCCATCGGCCTGGCGATCCTGGTGTTGCTGTTCCGTACGCGCAGCACGATCAACATTGCCGACATCGACAGCATGAAGGGTTGACCTGATGCAATTGTCCACTTCCATTTTGCTGGCCATTGCGCTGGCACCGCTGATCGGCTGCGTGCTGGCGGGGTTTCTCAGTCGTTTCATCGGCCGCGTTGGTGCGCACAGCGTGACCATTCTGGGCATGGTCATCGCTTGCGCGCTGTCGTTCCAGGTCCTGTATCAACTGACCCTCGGTGGGGCAGAGAGCTACAACCAGAACATCTACACGTGGTTCCAGATTGGCGAGTTCAACGCCAGTATTGGCTTCATGGTGGATCGCTTGACCGCGATGATGCTGGTCGTCGTGGGCTTCGTGTCCCTGGTGGTGCATGTCTACACCATCGGCTACATGCGCGACGACCCGGGCTATACGCGCTTCTTCAGCTACATTTCCCTGTTCACGTTTTCGATGTTCATGCTGGTGATGGCGAACAACTTCATGCAGTTGTTCTTCGGCTGGGAAGCGGTGGGTCTGGTGTCGTATCTGCTGATCGGCTTCTGGTACAACAAGCCGACTGCGATCTTCGCCAACTTCAAGGCGTTCATGGTCAACCGTGTAGGCGACTTCGGCTTTTTGCTCGGCATCGCCGCTGTCCTGGCATTTTTCCATACGCTTGATTACCAGACCGCGTTTGACGCCGCACCCAGCCTGGTCGGCAAGACCCTGCAGATCACCGCGAACACGCAGTGGGACGCGGCTACCGTCATCTGCATCCTGTTGTTCGTAGGCGCAATGGGCAAATCGGCGCAGGTGCCGTTGCATGTGTGGTTGCCCGATTCAATGGAAGGTCCGACGCCAATTTCCGCGTTGATCCATGCCGCGACGATGGTTACTGCCGGCATCTTCATGGTGGCGCGCATGTCGCCGCTGTTCGAGTTGTCATCAACGGCATTGAGTTTTGTGCTGGTGATTGGCGCCACGACGGCGCTGTTCACCGGCATGATCGGCATCGTGCAAAACGACATCAAGCGCGTGATCGCGTACTCCACGTTGTCGCAGCTGGGCTACATGACGGTGGCGCTGGGGGTGTCGATGTACAGCGGCGCGGTATTCCACCTGATGACGCATGCGTTCTTCAAGGCGTTGCTGTTCCTGGCGGCTGGTTCCGTGATCATCGCGATGCACCACGAGCAGGATATGCGCTATATGGGCGGCCTGCGCAAATACATGCCGATCACCTGGTTGACGATGTGGGCCGGTTCGGCAGCGTTGGTCGCCGTGCCGTTCACCTCCGGCTTTTATTCCAAGGACGCGATCATCGAGGCAGTCGGCGAATCGCATCGCTGGGGCGCGAATTACGCGTACTTCTGCGTGATGGCTGGCGTCATGGTGACCGGACTGTACACGTTCCGCCAGATGTACCTGACGTTCCACGGCAAGGAGCGTTTCAAGGTGATCGAACAGCAGGGTCATGGGCATGGCGACGAACAACATGAACTTCCACCTGGCGTGCTGGCCCATGCACCGAAGGAGTCGCCGTGGGTGGTGACCGTGCCATTGATCGCGCTGGCCATTCCATCGCTGGTGATCGGCTATTTCACCATCCAGCCCACGCTGTATGGCAACTGGTTTGGTTCGTCGATCCGGGTGGACAGCGCGAATGACGTGTTGGCTGCGTTGGCGCCGGACTTTCATGGCGCGCTGGCGATGGGTCTGCACGGCTTCACCCAGCTGCCGTTCTGGTTGATGCTGGCTGCGTTCCTCATCTGTACCTACGTCTATCTGATCAACCCGGCCATGGCGGGCAGGATCAAGGGCGCGCTCAAGCCGTTGTGGACGGCGCTGGATCGCAAGCTCTGGTTTGACGACGTGGAGTACGCGTTGTTTGCCAGCGGCGGCCAGAAGCTGGGTCGCTTGTTCTGGAAGGTCAGCGACGCCGGGCTGATCGATGGTGCTGCAGTCAACGGCTCGGTCAACCTGGTCCACCGCGGGGCAGCGTTGCTGCGCCGGCTGCAAACCGGTTATCTCTATCACTACGCGTTCGTCATGATCGTTGGCCTGATCCTGATGTTGAGCGGGTATCGGCTGTTCGGGAACTAGGGGAAGCAGGCTTCATGTTCAATCATCTACTCAGTCTGCTGATCTGGCTTCCCATTGTTGGGGCCATACCTGTACTGCTGGCGGGCTCGGCGCGACCGATGCTGGCCCGCTCGCTGGCCTTGCTGGTCACGATCGTGACGTTCGTCGCCAGTCTCGGCCTGCTGCGGCGCTATGACCCGAGCGGCACGGTCATGCAGCTGCAGGAAACCCACGAATGGATCGGGACGTGGGGCGTGAATTTCACTCTTGCGGTGGATGGCATTTCAGTCGCCCTGGTATTGATGACGACGTTTGTCGGCATTCTCGTCATTGCTGGCGCGTGGAAGGTCATCCAGAAGCAGACGCATCAATACATGGCGTGCATGCTGGTGCTGGAGGGTCTGTTGATCGGCGTGTTTTGCGCCACCGATGCGCTGGTCTTTTACGCGTTCTTCGAAGCCGTGCTGATCCCGATGTACATCCTGATCGGCATGTGGGGCGGCCCGCGCCGGGTCTACGCGACATTGAAGCTGTTCATCTACACGTTTACCGGCTCGGTGTTCATGCTGATTGCGTTGCTGTACCTGTATCAGCAGGCGCACACATTTGACCTGGCCACGCTGGCGGCATTGCCGCTGACCATGCAACAGCAGACCTGGGTATTTTTTGCCTTCCTGATCGCGTTTGCGATCAAGGTGCCGATGGTGCCTGTGCACACGTGGCTGCCGGATGCGCACGTGGAGGCGCCGACTGGCGGTTCGGTGTGGCTGGCGGCGGTGATGCTGAAGATCGGTACCTACGGGATGTTGCGGTTCATCCTGCCGATCACACCGGATGCCGGCGCGCATTTTGCGTGGATTATCATCGTGCTCAGCCTCGTCGCCATCGTCTACATCGGCTATGTCGCGCTGGTGCAGGAGGATATGAAGAAACTGGTGGCGTATTCGTCCGTGGCGCACATGGGCTTTGTCACGCTGGGCATCTTCATGGCGTTCATGCTGGTGCGCGAAAGCGGAGATCTGGACATGGCGGCGCTGGGCATGCAGGGCGCGATGGTGCAGATGATTTCCCACGGCTTCGTGTCCGGCGCAATGTTCACCTGTATCGGTGTGATGTATGACCGCACGCACACGCGCCAGATCAAGGACTACGGCGGCGTGATCAACATGATGCCGTGGTTCGGTTTTTTCTACGTATTGTTCGCGATGGCCAACTGCGGGCTGCCGGGAACCAGCGGTTTCGTTGGCGAGTTCATGGTGATCCTGGCCAGCTTCACCGCCAGTCCGTGGATTGCGTTGTTTGCCACGTTCACGTTGATCATTGGCGCCGGTTACACGTTGTGGCTGGTGAAGCGCGTGCTGTGGGGTCCGGTCACCACTGAACATGTCAAACACATGCAGCCGCTGGAACTGCGCGAGACGCTGGTGCTCAGCGGGTTCGCCATTGCGGTGCTGGCGATCGGCGTGTGGCCGCAACCGCTGGTGCATTTGATGGACAGTTCAGTGGCGCAGCTGATAACCCAGCTCGCGGTGCACAAGATTTGACGTTGGTGCCGCGGACTACGCATTGTGGCTGTACTACGTGCCCGGATGGCGCGCAGCGCAAGGCAATGTGGCGGTCGCGGTTCCGGTTTTTCTGGTGTTGCGCGCGGGCGACTCCCGGCGCCGCCCGTTTTGAGTATGTGGATAACCTCTGATGCCGACCCTCAATGACATTCTGATCATGCTGCCGGAGTTTTATCTGGTGGCGGCAACGTGTCTGTTGCTGCTGCTGGACGCATTCATGCAGCCGCGGCAACGTCCGCTGTTGCACTGGCTGGCCATCGGGGTGCTATTGATCACCCTGTACATGGTGGTGGCAGGCCAGCCCGAGCACGCGGTGACGGCGTTTGGCGGCATGTTCGTGCGTGACGGCGTGGCGGAAATCCTCAAGGTATTTGCGCTGGGCACCACGGCGATGGTGTTCGTCTACGCGCGGCCGTATCTGATCGATCGCAACCTGCTCGGCGGCGAGTTTTACACGCTGATGCTGTTTGCGGTGACAGGCATCATGTTGCTGGTTTCCGCTGGCAGCCTGGTTACCGTGTATCTGGGGCTGGAGTTGTTGTCGTTGTCGTCATACGCGTTGGTGGCGCTGCACCGCGATGCGCCGCTGCCGGCGGAGGCGGCGATCAAGTACTTCGTGCTTGGCGCGCTGGCGTCGGGCACGCTGTTGTATGGCATGTCGATGGTCTACGGTGCATCGGGCATGGGCGGCACGCCTACGCTGGATCTGGCGCAACTGCGGGATGTCATGGTGTATACGACCTCGCCCCGACTGCTGATATTCGGCTTGATCTTCATGATCGTGGGCATCGGCTTCAAGCTTGGTGTCGCCCCGTTTCACATGTGGCTGCCGGATGTGTATCACGGTGCGCCGACACCGGTGACCACCTTCATCGCGGCGGCTTCGAAGCTGGCTGCGTTTGGCATGGCGTTCCGGTTGCTGGACACCGGCATGGGCGATCTGGCGCAGCATTGGCAACTCATCCTGGCCGTGCTGGCCACCATATCGCTGGTCATCGGCAACCTGGTGGCCATCGTGCAGACCAATTTCAAACGCATGATGGCGTACTCGACGATCTCGCACATGGGCTACTTGTTGCTGGGGTTGTCGGCAGCAGGCCCGGAAGGCTATGCAGCCGCGATGTTTTACGCAATCTGCTACGCCTTGATGGCAGTTGCCGCGTTTGGCGTGATGATGGCGATGTCACGTGCCGGTTTCGAATGCGAGGAAATATCCGATTTCAAGGGGCTCAACCAGAAGGCTCCGTGGATGGCGTTCCTAATGATGCTGGCGATGTTTTCGCTGGCTGGCGTGCCGCCATTGTTCGGCTTCTGGGCCAAGGTGCTGGTGTTGGAAGCGGCGATTCATGCGGGCATGCTGTGGCTGGCCATCGTTGGTATCGTTGCGGCATTTGTCGGCCTGTACTACTACCTGTACGTGATCAAGGCGATGTACTTCGATGATGCCGAGGAAGGCAGTTTGCTTGCCGCCAAACCGGATCGCCCCCTGCGCTTGGTGTTGTCGCTGAATGGCCTGTCGCTGCTCGTGCTGGGCGTGTATTGGGGCCCGTTGCTGGCTTGGTGCCAGCGCGCGTTTGGCGTCTGAACGGATGATGCCGGTTTCCCACTGCGGATACGCTGTACAGACGGCGGCGTGCTTGCAAGAAATCGGCCATACCGTTAAACTTCTCAAACTCTGATGCGGGGTGGAGCAGTCTGGCAGCTCGTCGGGCTCATAACCCGAAGGTCGCAGGTTCGAATCCTGCCCCCGCTACCAGATCTTTCTTGATGTGAAGAAAGCCTCCTTGTGAGGCTTTTTTGTTGGCTACCGGCATTGATCGTGATGATGTTGAACAAGGCAGGTGGCACGCGTTGCAGAGTGCATTCTGGACGGCAGTTGGTGTGGTAAGGGAATGGGCCGTTGGAGCCCATTTTTTGTTTCTGGCAGCAAAGGACGCGGATCGATGGATACGCAGGCATTGGCACTACGCTTCAGCGGCGCCCTGACCGAGCTTGGTCTGTGCTGTCTCGGCGTGGAGTTTTTGCCGGGTCAAGGGCAGAGCACGCTGCGCGTGTATGTGGACCTGCTCGATGGCACCGCGCCTGATGTGCCGGGCGCGGACATCCAGGATGGCGATGCGACGCCACGCGCGGTGAGTGTCGATCAGTGCGAGAGCGCGAGTCGCGAGTTGTCGGCGTTGCTGGATGTGGACGATCCGATTCCCGGACACTATGTACTGGAGGTGTCTTCTCCGGGTATTGACCGACCGTTGTTCACCGCAGCGCAATTCACCCGCGTGGTCGGGCAGGAAGTGAAGTTGCTGTTCAACGCGCCCTTGGACGGGCGGCGTCGTTTACGCGGCAGGTTGGTGCGTGTGGAAGGCGAGCAGATTTCGCTGGATGCGGAAGGCAAGACCTGGCAGTTCGATCACGCGCTGGTGGAAACGGCGCGTGTGGTGCCCGACTGGGTAGCGCTGGGTTATGCGCCGCAACCCAAGCGGGGCGGAAAACCAGCGGCGCACAAGGCCGCAAAATGAATCCATCAGAACGATTTGGACGCTGCGAGGCGCCTGTGGAGTTGCTGCAATGAGCAAAGAACTTTTGCTGGTCGTCGACGCGGTCGCCAACGAAAAGGGCGTGCCGCTGGAAGTCATTTTCGAGGCGATGGAAGCCGCGTTGGCGTCCGCTGCCAAGAAACGTTATCCCGATGAAGAACCGGACATCCGCGTCTCGATCGATCACGACACCGGCGAGTACGAGACGTTTCGTCGTTGGGAAATCATTGCCGACGATGGCGAGATGGAATCGCCGTTTTTCCAGCTGCGCCTGATGGATGCGCTGGACGAGCGCGCTGACGCCCAGGTCGGCGAGTACATTGAGCAACAAATCGAGAATGCCGAGTTCGGGCGCATCGCGGCGCAAGCTGCCAAGCAGGTAATCGTGCAGCGCGTGCGTGAGGCCGAGCGGCAGCAGGTGGTGGATGCATTTGCCGATCGCGTGGGCGAACTCGTGACGGGTATCGTCAAGCGTGTCGAGCGTGGCAACTTGTATCTCGATCTGGGCAGCAATGCCGAGGCGTTCATTCCGCGCGACAAGACGATCCCGCGGGAGTCGGCGCGCGTTGGTGATCGCGTGCGTGGTTATCTCTACGAGGTACGCTCGGAGCCGCGCGGGCCGCAGCTGTTCGTGTCGCGCGCGGCACCGGAATTCATGATCGAGCTGTTCAAGCTTGAAGTACCCGAGGTAGGTCAGGGCCTGGTCGAGATCAAGGGTTGTGCCCGCGATCCGGGTGATCGCGCAAAGATCGCGGTGATCGCACATGACAGCCGCACCGATCCCATTGGCGCGTGCATTGGCATGCGCGGGTCACGAGTGCAGGCGGTGTCCAACGATCTCAATGGCGAGCGCGTTGACATCATCCTGTGGCACGAGAATCAGGCCCAGTTCGTGATCAATGCGATGGCGCCGGCCGAAGTGCAGTCCATCATCATGGACGAGGAAAAGCATTCGATGGATATCGCCGTGGCCGAGGACAAGTTGTCCCAGGCGATTGGTCGCGGCGGCCAGAACGTGCGGCTGGCCAGCAAGCTCACCGGCTGGCAGCTCAATGTGATGACGCAGGATCAAGTGACTGCCAAGAGCGAGTCTGAACAGGAGGCGGCGCGCCAATTGTTCATGGACAAGCTTGAGGTGGACCACGAGATTGCCGTTATCCTTGTGCAGGAGGGCTTCTCCAGCGTCGAGGAAATTGCCTACGTGCCCAGCGCCGAGTTGCTGGCGGTGGAGGGTTTTGACGAGGATATCGTCGAAGAGCTGCGCGCACGTGCGCGTGATGCGTTGCTGGTTGAAGCCCTGGCTGAAGAAGAAGGTGCTTCCGGCCAGCGCCCGACTGCCGAGTTGCTGGCATTGGCAGGCATGGATGAAGCGTTGGCGCAGACCCTGGCCGAACGTGGCGTTTGCACGGTGGATGACCTGGCCGATCTGGCAGTGGACGACTTGATCGATATAGAGGGCATGGATGAAGAGCGTGCCGCGGCACTGATCATGGCGGCGCGTGCGCCGATGATCGAGCGTCTGGAGCGCGGTGGCTGATGGCAGGCAGCGGCGTCCCGGATGGGTGCGCCGGGAAAGGCTGGTGACCTTTCACGATGGATGGAGATGGCGGCGCCGATACTGGGCTGCACACGCAAGACAAGCGCGGGAACGGCGGAGCAGAGAACACGATGTCGGACGTCACGATCAAACAACTCGCCCAGAAAATGGGTTTGTCCAGCGACAAGCTGCTCACGCAGCTTGGTGCCGCCGGCATGAAATTCTCCGATCCGGAGCAAGTGATCAGCAGCACCGAAAAGGTGAAGCTGCTTGGCTTCCTGCGCCGCAGCAATGCCAAGGACGACGCGGCCCCGGCGGTGGACAGCGCACCGCGCCATGTCACTCTCAGGCGGCGCACGGTGGGCGAGCTGAAGGTTGCCACGCCGGGACCACGCGGCGCGACCGGTGCGGCCAAGACGGTCAACGTCGAAGTGCGTGCCAAGCGCACTTACGTCAAGCGCAGTGTCATTGTTGAAGAAGCCAACGCCGAGCCGGAGCGTGAGGACGCCGTACGCAAGCTGGAGGAATCCCGCCTGCAACGCGAGCGCGAGGAGCAGGAGCGTGTTGCCGCCGCACAACACCGTGAGCAGGCAGCGCAAGCACAACAGCAGCAGGCTGCCGATGAGCAGCAGGCGGAGCCAACACCCAAGTCGCCCGCGGCAAAGGTGGTCGATGCTGCGCCGGCGGCGGTTGAAGTTGTGCCAGAGCTGAAGCCAGAGCCGGCGGTCGAACCGCCGGTGCAACCCGAGCCCGAACCGGAACCGGAACCGGAACCGGTCACCCACCACAACATCGACCCGCACGGCCTGGTGCAACGCATCGACCCGCGTGAGCTGGGCATGATCATTCCGCGCATCCAGCCGCCGCACAAGCGCGAAAAGCTGGTCAAGCCAGTGGCCAAACCGACACCGGCAGCGGCGACCAAAACCGCAACGACCAAGACTGCGGGACCGGGGGCCGCTCCAGCGCCGGGTTCGGCGACCGATGCCAGCCATGGCAAGGCCAAGCATGGCAGCCGTGAACGCGAGCGTAGCGAGGGCGGCAGGGAAGGCCGGGGCAGCAGCACCGGCAAGCGATTTGGCGGTGGCCAGATGCATTTGAGCGAGGCCGATCGTGCGCGTCGTTCTTCTGGCAGCAAACGCGGTAAAACACTGCGGGGCGGCCATGAGCCGTCGCGTGGCAGTAGCGGTACTGCGACTGGACCGCACGCGTTTTCGCGGCCTACCGCCCCGGTAGTGCGTGAAGTCGTCGTGGCCGACACCAATACGGTGTCCGAGTTGGCGCAGAAGATGGCGGTCAAGGGTTCGGAGGTGGTGAAGGCGCTGTTCAAGATGGGCGTGATGGCCACCATCAACCAGAGCATTGACCACGACACAGCCGTGTTGGTGGTTGAGGAGCTCGGGCATACCCCGGTGGCAGACAGTCAGAACGATGCCGAGCAGACCCTGGCCGAGCACACGCACACCGCGGAACTGGAGGGTGAGAAATCCACGCGTCCGCCGGTTGTGACCATCATGGGCCATGTGGACCACGGCAAGACTTCGCTGCTGGATTACATCCGCCGCACCAAGGTTGCGTCCAGCGAGGCAGGTGGCATCACCCAGCACATTGGCGCGTATCACGTCCACACGTCCAAGGGCGTTATCACCTTTATCGACACGCCGGGACATGCCGCGTTCACCTCGATGCGCGCGCGTGGTGCGCAGAGTACCGACATTGTGGTGCTGGTGGTGGCCGCCGATGATGGCGTGATGCCGCAGACGGTCGAGGCGGTCAATCACGCCCGCGCCGCCAAGGTGCCGTTGATCGTTGCGGTCAACAAGATGGACAAGGAAGGTGCCAATCCGGACAACGTCAAGCAGGGCTTGGTGCAGCATGAAGTCGTACCCGAGGATTGGGGTGGCGACGTGCAGTTTGTGCC
>DATCWU010000458.1:0-7990 GCA_036566165.1 Rhodanobacter sp.
ATCTGGCCCGCAGTTGGGATCTTGGGGCCAATGCCTACGTCATCAAACCGGTGGACGTAGACCAGTTTTTCGAGGCGGTCCGCACGTTGGGACAGTTCTGGGCGGTGCTCAACCAGGCACCCGAGGTGGAGTGACCGGCACTGCGCCGACAGCACACTGGGTGTGCGGGGGACACTGTGACCATGACAGCAGACACAGGTAAACAAGGGACGGCGGTGCCGGGCCCGAGGCAGCCACCGCAGTCAGTCGTTCGCGTCTTGCAGGTCGAAGACTGCGCGCCGGATGCCGAACTGGTGCTTGCCGAACTGGAGCGCGACGGCGTGGCATGCGAAGTGTGCCTGGTGGATGACGAAGCGCATTTCGTCGCGGCGCTGGATGAATTTGCGCCAAACATCGTGCTGTCGGATCTCAGCCTGCCCGGGTTTTCCGGCAAACGCGCATTGGCACTGTTGCGTGCGCGTGATGAAGATCTGCCGTTTATCTTTGTCTCCGCCACCTTGGGCGAGGAAGCGGCCATTGCCGCGCTGCGCAACGGTGCCACGGACTACATCCTGAAGCAGAATCCGGCACGCCTGGCCAGCGCGGTCCGGCGTGCGTTGCACGAATACGAGGTTCGTCGCGAGCGCCGCCGCGCCGAGGCGGAATTGTTGCGCACGCAACGCTTCGAGTCCCTGGCCATGCTGGCTGGTGGCCTGAGTCACGATCTGCGCAACTTGCTGCAACCGCTGTTGTTGGCCGGCGACAGCCTGCAGGATTACGCCGATGATCCACGTCTGGCACGCCTTGGCACGCTGGTACGCGAGTGCGGCAAGCGCGGCCTGGACATGGTGCAATCCATGCTGTCCTTCGCTCGCGGTGCGCGCCGCGCAGAACAGGTGAAACTTGGCGAGCTGTTCAGTGCATTCGATTTGCTGATGCAAGGCAGCGTACCGCGCGCGGTGACGATGGAACTGGCGATTCACGATCCGGGACTGACGTTCGAGGGCAATCACACCGAGTTGCAACAGTGCCTGCTCAACTTGTGCCTCAACGCGATCCAGGCCATGCCCAATGGCGGTCAGCTGCGTGTTGAAACCGCCTGCGTTGCATTGCCACCGGATTTCTTTCTGCCCGCGGAAGTGTCACGCGCCGGCAACTATCTGCGCATCAGCGTGATCGACAACGGTCAGGGCGTTACGCCGGAAGCTCTCCAGCGTCTGTTTGAGCCGTTTTTCACCACCAAGCAGGGGGGCACCGGACTGGGCTTGATATCGTGCAAGCGCATCGTCGACAACCACGGTGGCGTGATACGCGTCGCCAGCACACTGGGCCACGGCACGCGCTTCGATGTGTTCTTTCCGCTGGATGCGCTGCATGCCGACGAGGAGGGCGCCGACGAAGAGAACCTCGAAGGTGCCGCCGAGCGCGTGCTGGTGGTGGTGGAAGAAGCCGGCCAGTTGTCATTGTTGGCTGACATGCTCGATGCCTATGGCTACCAGTCCAACGCCTGCCAGAGTGGCACCGCCGCGCTGCAGTGGATCGCTGCTTACGGTCTTCCCGACCTTGCCGTGCTGGATGCCGACATGAATCTGTTTACCGGTGTGCGCACTCTGCTGGCGTTGACCGAGCTGGGGTACACCGGTGGGGTGATCCTGCTGGCGCGACCGGATGCACCGCCGGATCTGCATGAACTGCCGCCGCTGGAGCATCTGCGGATCGTCAACAAACCGGTCACCACCCAGGAGTTGTTGCGTACGCTGCACGACGCGTTGTCGGCCAGCACGACCGACCCGTCGATCTGAGCAAACGCCCGGCTTGGCGCGGCAGGCATCCGGTCGATCGCAGGTGTCGGTTGCCTGGCGCGGGCGCAGGCGTTGCGCGTGTCAATCGATACCGAGCTTCTTCAGCTTGTAGCGCAATGCACGGAAGGTGATACCCAGCTTCCGCGCGGCAGCGGTCTTGTTGTAGCGGGATTCTTCCAGTGCCTTGACGATGGCGGTGCGTTCGAGATTGCTGATGTAGTCGTCGAGTCCGCCATCGGCGGTGGTGCTGCGCGTTGCGCCCGCGCCATGCGTGGCGGTGGCGTCGGCGCCAACATGCCCGCTGCGTTGCGGCAGCATGAGATCGGCGGCATCGATGTTCACGCCCTCGCACATGGCCATGGCGCGTTCCAGGATGTTTTCCAGTTCGCGCACGTTGCCGGGGAAATCGTACGCCGCCAGTGCTTCCTGTGCGCCTGGCGAGAGCTGCCCGACACTGTCGCCGCTCTCTGCTGCCAGCGCGGCGAGGATGAATGTCGCCAGTTGCGGCACGTCGCCGCGACGCTCGCGCAAGGGTGGCACGCGTAGTTCGATGACGTTGATGCGGTAAAACAGGTCCTGGCGGAACTGGCCTTGTTCCACCAGCTCTCCCAGATTCTTGTGCGTGGCCGAAAGGATGCGCACGTCCACCGGGATTTCGTCGTGGCCGCCAATCGGACGCACGGCTTTTTCCTGGATGGCGCGCAGCAGTTTCACTTGCATGTGCAGCGGCAGCTCGGCAACTTCGTCGAGAAACAACGTACCGCCTTGGGCGGCCTGGAACAGGCCTTCCTTGTCCACACTGGCGCCGGTGAAACTGCCCTTGCGGTGGCCGAAGAATTCGCTTTCCATCAACTCCGACGGGATCGCACCGCAATTGACCGGTACGAATGGTCCGCCGGCCCGTGGGCCTTGCTCGTGGATCAGGCGTGCCACCAGTTCTTTGCCCACGCCGGATTCGCCGGCGATGTAGACCGGCGCCTGGTTGCGCGCCAGTTTGGCGATGGTCGTGCGTACCTGTTCCATGGCACTGGAGTCGCCGATCAGACGATTGCTGCTCGAGTCCGGCCTGGTCGCCGCGCCATCATTGCGTCGCTCCTCGGCCAACCGCAGCGCGCTGCGTACCAGCCCGCGCAACATCTGGATATCCACAGGCTTGGACACGAAGTCGAAGGCACCGGCCTTCAACGCGTTGACTGCCGCATCGACGTTGCCGTACGCGGTGATCATGGCCACCGGCGTGTCCGGACAGGTTTCAGCGATCAGCTCGATGATTTCCTGACCGTTGCCGTCGGGCAGGCGCATATCGGTGAAGCACAGGTCGTACGCGCGTGTAGCCAGCGCCGTGCGCGCGTCGGCGACGGTGCCCACGGCCTCTACCTGCAGATCCATCCGGCCCAGGGTGATGGTCAGCAGTTCGCGAATGTCGCGTTCGTCATCGATGACCAGAACGGTCTGTGCAGTCATGAGTTTCCATGGACCAGGCTGGAAGATAGTACGCAGGTTACTAGGGCATGGGGAAAGGTCAACGCGCGAGGGGCCGCGCTGGTTCGCCGATCTCGGTGAGGTTGTGCGCCGGTGGGGTCAGGATCAGGCGGAAGCAGCTGCCGCCGCCAGCCACCCGCACATACTCCAGCGCCGCCTGATTTGCCTCGCTCATTTGCCGCGCCAGGTACAGGCCCAGGCCAGTGCCGTATTCGTGCGTTGTGTAAAACGGCTCGAAAATCTGCGCGGCAACTTTTGGGGCAATGCCGGGGCCGCGATCGATGACTTCCAGGACGGGTACACCGTGTTCACCCTGTCGGGTCACCACCATGACCCGCGCCGGCTCGCCGGGCATGCGGCCGTAGCGCAACGCGTTCTGCACGAGGTTCCACACCACTTGCTGCAGTTGCTGGGGGTCGGCCACGGCAGCGACCGGCAATGGACTGTTGGTGATCACGCGCAGTGAGTCCGCGCCGATGTCGTTGTCCTGGCAATATTCCTCGACGAAGGCTTGTGCCCAGCTGTCCAGGTCCAGTGTTTCCGGCCGCGAGCGTTCGCGTCGCGACAGCTGCAGGATGTTTTCGATGATCTCGTTCAGCCGGATGCAGTGGTTGTTGATGATCTCGACCATGCGCTGGTCGGTGCTGTCCATGCTTTTCGATTCGGCCAGGAGTTGCGCGGAATAACGGATTGCGGCGAGCGGGTTGCGGATTTCGTGGGCAATGGAGGCGGACAGGCGGCCCAGCGAGGTCAGGGTGAGTTCTTCCGCGCGGCGTGACAACAACGATGTGTCATCCAGAAAGATCAGCACATGCGAGTCGTCGTTGGGTGCGAGTCGGGTGAAGCGCGGTACCACTTCGGGTACCCCATCGGCCAGCTGGGTAGCGGTTTCGTCCAGCTTGCCCGAGGTCACCCAGTGATACAGCCGGCGCGACAACTCCGGCGCCAGCTGGCCGAGATCGCGTTGTTCGGCGCTCGGGTTACCCAGCAACATCCACGCCGATTCATTGATCTGGTGGATGTGGTTGACGTCGTCCACCAGTAGCACGCCGGTCTTCATGCGGCGGATGATCAGCTCGTTTACCTGCGACAGGTTGACGAGGTCGGAGCTGCGTTGTTCGGCCAGTGCCTCGGTGGCGCGCAGCTGGCGGCCGAGCACATGGCACAACATGGTGCTGGCGAAATACGCCAGGCCAAACAACGCCGCCTCCAGCAGGTCCCGGTCTCCGGGTGTGCCACCCAGCGCCGAGGCGAAGAACGTGTGCGCCAGCAGTCCGAGCGTCGCCAGCGCCGCAAAAAACATGGACAGGCGCAGCGGCAGGATCAGCGCGCCGACGCTGAGGTTGACTGCCAGCATCATGGCGATGCCGATGCGCGCATCGTGCATTGTCGCGATGGCGAGAACCGCCGCCGTGATGTCCACCACCAGCGCCGCCGACACGGTGGGCCCGGCATGTGGCGCGGTACTCCGGTTCAGCAACAACATGATCAATGCGAACAATGTGTACGCGATCGCCAAGCCACGCGCGAAGTCCGGGGCGCCAATTTGCAGGCTTTGGCCGACCACGGTGCTGAATGCCAAACCGGCGTAGACCACCGCCTGGATCAGGCGAAAGATGTTGAGGAACGACAACTCGTGGCGGACGATCCCGGTCCCGGCGATCGCAATGGCGGCAAACGGCGATTTGGACAACGGCGGGCACTCCGTGCGGTCTGGCCCGATTATAGGGTGCGATCAGGCGGCAAATGCAGCATCTTGCGGGCCCCCACAATCGCGCTACGACGCCCTTGGCGCCGCTTTGCCGGCAGTCGGTGGCACGTTGGCCTTTCCATTGTCGTCCGCTTCCGCGAAAATGGGCGGCCGTATCATGCGGTTTCCCGACCTGCAAGCGTCGCCTGTACGCCGGGCATGCAGCCGCCTTCCCCGACCCACGCGTCGTGCATGCGTGCGGTCATCGTTTTTCCGTTCGCTCGAGGTATCGAATGAATTTCCACGAGTATCAGGCCAAAGAGCTGTTCGCACAGTACGGCATTGCCGTACCACCGGGCAGGACCGCAAGTTCCCCTGACGCCGCCGTCGACGTCGCCAAATCACTGGGCGGCAGCCAGTGGATGGTCAAGGCCCAAATCCACGCGGGTGGTCGCGGCAAATCCGGCGGCGTCAAGTTCTGCAAGAGTTTCGATGACGTACGCGCCGCCGCCAAGGCCATGCTCGGCACGCGCATGTCGACCTATCAGTCGGCTGGTCGCGCGTTGCCGGTGAACCTGGTGCTGGTGACCGACGCCACCGACATCGCCCGCGAGCTGTACCTGTCGATCCTGGTCGATCGCGATGCCAAGGCCGTCTCGTTCATCGCTTCCAAGCATGGTGGTGTGGACATTGAGCAGGTCGCGCGGGAAACGCCGCAAGACATTCACACTGTTGTGGTGGATTTCGTCGAAGGGCTGCAGCCGTATCAGTGCCGTCAGCTTGGTTTTGCGATGGAGCTCAATCCGAAACAGGTCAACCAGCTCACGAAAATCATGCTGGGCCTGTACAAGTTGTTCAACGAGAAGGACTTGTCGTTGATCGAACTGAACCCGCTGGCGGTGCTGGAAGACGGCAACCTCGCAGCGCTCGACGGCAAGGTCAACTCCGACGACAACGCGGAATATCGTCATCCCGATCTGGCCGCGATGCGCGACCTGACCCAGGAAGACACCGCCGAGGCCACTGCCGTGCAGTACAACCTCAATTACGTGACCATGGGCGGCTCGATCGGCTGCATGGTCAATGGTGCGGGCCTGGCGATGGCGACCATGGACGTGATCAAGCTGGCGGGCGGTGAGCCGGCCAACTTCCTCGACGTGGGTGGCGGTGCCACCAAGGAACGCGTGACCGAGGCGTTCAAGCTCATTACCTCCTCGGACAAGGTGCGCTGCATCCTGGTCAACATCTTCGGCGGCATCGTGCGCTGCGACATGATTGCCGAGGGCATCATTGCCGCGGTGAAGGAGGTTGGCCTGAAAATTCCGGTGGTGGTGCGCCTGCAGGGCACCAACGTCAAGAAGGGTCGCGAGTTGCTGGCCAATTCCGGCCTGGCGATCACGCCGGCCGATGACCTCAACGACGCGGCGCACAAGGCCGTGGCGGCGGCCGCCTAACCACCCTATCGCCGTAGGAGCCCGCTCGCGGGCGATGCTCTTCCCTACAGTGCATCGAAGCCAAGGGCATCGCCCCAGCGGGCTCCTACGCGGAAAAACACAGGACACACACATGAGCGTTTTGGTCAACAAGAACACCAGGGTGATCGTGCAGGGCCTCACCGGCCAGCAAGGCACCTTCCACGCGCAGCAGGCGCTGGATTACGGCACCAAGGTGGTTGGTGGCGTCGTTCCGGGCAAGGGCGGCCAGCAGCACATTGGCTTGCCGGTATTCAACTCGGTGGACGAAGCCGTCGCCGCGACCGGTGCGGATGCATCGGTCATTTTCGTGCCACCGCCGTTTGCCGCCGATTCCATTCTTGAAGCGATTGATGGCGGCATCCGCGTCGTCGTGGCGATCACCGAAGGCATCCCGGTGCTCGACATGCTGCGCGTGAAGAACGTGCTGGCGCAGCACCCGGAAACCGTGCTGATCGGGCCGAACTGCCCAGGCATCATCACTCCGGGAGAGTGCAAGATCGGCATCATGCCGGGGCATATTCACATGCCGGGCAAGGTGGGCGTGGTGTCGCGCTCCGGCACGCTCACCTATGAGGCGGTGTTCCAGACCACCAACGAAGGGCTGGGCCAGAGCACGGTGATCGGCATCGGTGGCGACCCGATCAACGGCCTCAGCTTCATCGATTGCCTGAAGCTGTTCCAGGATGATCCGCAGACCGAAGGCATCATCATGGTCGGCGAGATCGGTGGCAGCGCCGAGGAAGACGCGGCCGAGTTCATCAGCGAATATGTCACCAAGCCGGTGGTCTCGTTCATTGCCGGCGCGTCCGCACCGGCCGGCAAGCGCATGGGTCATGCCGGCGCCATTATCTCCGGTGGCAAGGGCACCGCCGCGGCCAAGTTTGCCGCGCTGGAGAAGGCTGGCGTCACCACGGTGAAGTCGCCTGCCGATTTGGGCAAGGCGCTCGCCAAACTGATGAAGTAAGTGAGCCCGTGAGGGAAGGAAAAGCCGCGCACCGCGCGGCTTTTTTTCGGTTGGGCGGTACCACGCATGGGTATCATGCGGGCAGCAGGACACCCGAAGGAATCAACGATGGCAAAGTTGCGCCTGGCGCTGGCCCAATGCGATTTTGCCGTGGGCGCAGTGGCTGCCAATGCCGGCAGGATGCGTGAGCTGATCGAGCAGGCCCGCAGCGGCGGGGCGGCACTGGTGGCGTTCCCGGAGATGGCCTTGAGCGGCTACCCGGCGGAGGACTTGTTGTTGCGTCCGAGCTTTTCCGCCGCCTGCGACGACGAACTGACCGCGCTTGCAGCTGCTGCTCACGGTGTCGTTGCCGTCGTCGGTCATCCCCAATGCGCCGGCGGGATGTTCAACGCTGCCAGCGTGTTGCGCGAGGGCCGCATCGACGTCTCGGCCCACAAACAGGCGTTGCCCAATTACGGCGTGTTTGACGACAAGCGCTATTTTGCCGCCGGCACCCGGACCACCACGATCGTGATTGACGGCGTACGGGTCGGCGTGTTGATTTGCGAAGATATCTGGCAGGCGGCGCCGGCTGCCAGATATCTTCGCAAATCAACAC
>DATCWU010000474.1:0-2230 GCA_036566165.1 Rhodanobacter sp.
CCCGCGGCTTGGCCTCGCTGTATGTGCAGTCGAACGCATGGGATCTGGCGCAGGCGGGCAAGTTTCACAGCCAGTGGACGCCACGCCACTGGTCGAATCCCACTGGTCAGCTGGTTGGCTTCGAGCAACTGCTGTACGCCCGCCAGCCGGGTTATGGGCCAAGCTACCTTATCGGCAAACTTCAACTGGATCATCTTATTGCCAAGGCCGCGTTTGCCGACGAACAGGCCGGACGTCCGTTCGTGATGGGGGAGCTGATGACGAAGATCTGGGCGGCGGGCATCATCCCCGTGCAGCTGATCGAAGCCGAGCTGACCGACGAGGTGGTAAAGGACTGAAGCCGTCCGCGACAGGTAGGCCCGGATCGGGTTTCACGGCTACTCACTCTGGCCCATTTTCCCGGGTAGCTTGGTGCTGGTGGACAAGCTGCGGCGGGCGGCGTCAAATGCAGCAACCACGAAGCCGTGCGTTGCACGAGCGGCTTCAATGGCGCCGTGGCAGGTCAATGCATCTGATGGAAGTTGGCGAGTTCGGCCGGGTCAGATCACCAAGCCCACTACTGGAGTGGGGCGCAAATCGACTCTGGGCTGGCCGTGTCGTGACTTCGGGAGAAGGTCATTGGACACTTTGCAGCGCTGGTCGGCCTGGTTGGGCGCGCACCGATTCCGTATGCGTCTTTCCCTGGGCTGCGCCCTGATCCTGGTCGCAGCGGCATTTGCCGGCTGTGGTGGTGGCGGCGACAACACGTCGGCCAACACGACCGATCCACATTGGGTCGCGCAGGCCAAGCCGCCGTCAAAGGTGGCCGTGGTGTTTGTGCACGGCATCTTTGGGGATACGGATGCCACGTGGACCAATGCCAATGGCCAGAGCTTGTTCAAGCTCCTCAAGTCGGTGCCCGGGATTGGCGACCAGCTCGATATCTTTGCCTTTGGCTTCACCTCCAACAAGTTCAAGGCTGGCTCGCTCGACATCCGCGAGGCGGCGAACATGCTGGAGCAAACGCTGCAGTACAACGGTGTCTGGGATTATGACACCGTGGTGTTTGTCGCCCACAGCATGGGCGGCCTGATCGTGATGCGGGAGCTGATCGACAACCCCGCGCATCGCGAGAAGGTGCCGTTGTTGATGTTTTATGCCGTACCGCAGGAGGGCTCGCAGATCACCGCCATTGCCCAGCATGTGGTCAACAACAATGCCATCAGGCAGATGCTGATGGCCGACCAGAACGACTTCCTGAAACTGTTGAGCGACGGCTGGGGCCGCATCCCCGACCAGGACAAGCCGACCATCATTTGCGCCTATGAAACGGCGCCGCTGGATGGCGTCACCATCGTGCCGTGGTCCAGTGCAACAAGGTTCTGCAAGGACACGCCGGTGGCGATCCAGAGCACCGACCACCTCACCATCGTCAAGCCCGACCGATTGAACCACCCGTCGATGATGGTGCTGGTCAATGCGCTGAAAAAGTACGTGTTCGGCGCACCCGGCACGCCACTGCTGGCGACGCCGGATTTCGTTCCCGAAAGCGACCATTGGACCTACGAACTGACCGATCCCAACGGCAGGAACGTCGCCCGCCTGATCAACAACGGCACGCGCAAACTCAACTACACCATCGAGCGGATCTCGGACCCCAAACTCATGGTGTTGCCCGACGACACGCCCAAGGACATTCCCGCCGGACACAGCGACGATCTGCAGCTCGTACTCATGCGCGGCACCTTGCAGCCGGAATATCGCTTCACGCTCAGTGTGCCGCCGCTGGCGGATCGCATCGTGGTGGTGCATATCAAGGATGTCCCCGCGGTGCAGGCCAAGCTCGATGCCGTCACCCGTGAGGTCACCACGCAGGTAACCAACTACCTTGCGTCGCCGCCAAACGTGGACCGGTTGAACCAGCTCACCAGGGAGCAGCAGTTCGCCAGGGTCGCCGATGTGGCCGCCGCTGCGATCGCGAAGAGCGCCCCGGATCTTCCCGCTGCGGCGCGCTGGGTGGTGACCGCGGACACGCTTTCGGCGCTGGGCATGCTGGCGCCAGCGAATGCCGCGCTGCTCAATGCGAAACAGGCGTCGCCGCGCATTGCCTCGGCGCCGAGCGCGCAGCTGGTGGCTGGCATCATTTCGGCAAAGTCGGGCGAGCCAAATGTTCTGCAAGGCACCTCGACGGTGCCTGAACTGGGTGTGCAAGGGCAGGTGGTCTATGCGGACGTGCAACACGCCCAGATCA
>DATCWU010000479.1:0-1491 GCA_036566165.1 Rhodanobacter sp.
GCTGTCGGTGATCTCCACGCCGCAACGCGAGAGTGGGGAATCGATTGGCCCCATGCAGTACGGGATCACGTACAGCGTGCGCCCCGCCATGCAGCCGGCGAACAGCGCGTCGATTTTCTGGTGCGCGGCGGCCGGATCCATCCAGTGGTTGTTCGGACCGGCGTCAGCTTCTTGTGGGTGGCACACCAGGGTCAGGCGTTCCACGCGCGCGACGTCTGCCGGATCGGAGCGGTGCAAATAGCAGCCGGGGTGGGTGTGCTGGTTCAGCTCGATCAGCGCACCGGATTGCAGCATCTGCTGCACCAGGGAGTCGTACTCCGCCTGCGAGCCGTCGCACCAGTGCACCTGGTCCGGGCGTGCAAGCGCGGCAACTTCCTTGACCCATGCACTGAGTGCTTCCAGCTTGCTCGCCATTATCACGCCCCTTCGCAGAGTGCCCCGAAAACAGACTGAAACGTTAGTTTGCGGGTGGGGCTATTGCAAGGTCGCGCGCAACAGCTGGTGCCGCGAGGGAGCGCCAGCGTTGGCACTGCGCCGGCTCAGTTGGGTATGAGTACCGCAATCATGTGCTCGACGTAATCGTCGTACTCCTCATGATTGAGGCGCGGCAATCCCAGCGTGAAATTGAGCTGCAGAAAGCCGACGTAAGCGGCATAGGTCAGGCGTGCGCGGTTCAAGGCCTGCGCCGGCCGCAGCCCGGCTTCGCGGTAAGTGGCAGTGAGAAATTCCATGCGGCGCTGGGACACCCGGGCGATCACCGGCACCACTTGCGGGTGATCCAATGCCTTGAGCAGTGCGGCGTAAACGCGATGGGTCTGCAGTTCGTGGGCGACGCGACGGAACAACTCGGGCAACCGTTCGCGCGGATCCGGTAGCTGCTCGATCGGGCGGATGATTTCGGCTTCCCCGTATTGTTCCCAGCGTGCCAACGCCGCACTCAGCAGCGCCTCGCGGGTGCGGAAATGCCAGTAGAAACTGCCCTTGGTGACACCCAGTTGGCGTGCCAGCGCCTCGACCGAGAGCGCGCCGACGCCCTGTTCGGCAATTGCCTCAAGCGCGGCCAGTTCCCAATCGTCGGCGGACAGGCGGGTGCGCTCGCGTTTGCTGGTTACATTCATCCACGCATGGTAGCGATACGTTGCGGATTTGTAATGTATAGCACCGGCACCGCGGGTTGACTGGGACAGGGCAGCCAATCCATACTCATGCGTATGGTAATGACTCCTGATTCTTCCACGGCAAGCCGGTTCCAGGTGCCAGGGATCTGCCTTGCGGTAGAGACGTGGCACCGTGGTGGCAACCCGATAGTGTTGTTTGCGCATGGCCTCGGGCAGACCCGCGGCGCGTGGGATGCGGCTGCCGGTGCGCTGGCACGTCGCGGTTGTTGTTGCGTGACGTTTGACAATCGCGGGCATGGTGAAAGCGACCGCGTGGCCGATGGTGATTACCACCTTGAGCAGTTTGCCGACGATCTGCTGCGGCTGGCGCGCG
>DATCWU010000500.1:0-4603 GCA_036566165.1 Rhodanobacter sp.
ACGGTGGTGTGGACCCGGCGGACCCGGCACTGGCATATGCGCACATCGAGCAACATGGTTGCACGACGACGGTCGCGTCACGGCACGGCACCGCCGTGGCGGCGCGTCTGGTCGCCGGCGATGCGGATACGGTGTATGCGGCCGACCTGTGGTGTGGCGACACGGTCGGCGGCGCCACGTCCAACCTGGTCGACGCACTGGCGTGGATGGCACGCGAACACGTGGGGGTGATCAACATCAGCCTGGTCGGCCCGGACAACCCGGTACTCGCGCGCGCTGTGCAGGCGATGGTCGCGCGCGGCCACGTGCTGGTCAGCGCGGTCGGCAACGACGGGCCCGCGGCGCCGCCGCTGTTTCCTGCGGCGTACCCCGGCGTGATCGGCGTCAGTGCCGTCGACGGGCATGACCATGTGCTGCCCGAGTCCGGCAGCGGCCCACAGGTGGCGTTCTGTGCCCTGGGTCTGGTCGGCAGGGGCCGCAATGCGCTGCGCGGTACGTCGTTCGCCGCGCCAATCGTGGCGCGCAGGGCCGCCCGGTTGCTGGATGCGCCGCATGCAGATGCTTCGGCGCAGATCGAGCAACGCCTTGCCGCCGAGGCCCGCGACATCGGACGCTCCGGCCGCGACTCGCGCTGCGGCTACGGTCTGTTGTCGCCCTGAGCCTGAACGAGAACCGAACACGACCCGAAGCGAGGGAAGGATTCGTCGGCGCCAGACGTAATGGACCTCGCAAGCCGCGGATTCGCCGCCGGCAGGAGGTCCTCACATGCGTAACCTTGCCCTCAACCACAACACTCTCGGCACGACCCTGTTCGCCAGCGCCTTCGCCCTGGCGCTCGCGACTCCGCTGCACGCCCAGATCCTGGGTGGTGGCGGTGCGCTCGCCGGCCAGATCCACTCCACCATGGGCCAAGTGGGCCCGGTCGGCGGTCAGATGGGTGGCTCCGCACGCGGCATGGGTGATATCCAGCGGCCCGCCATCCGCCCGTCCGCTGCCACGCGTCGCGCGGAGCGTCTGCGTCAACGCGCGGAGACGACCACCGACACCGCGGCACAAACCGCCCGCCAGGTGAACAACCCGGTGACCGCTGATGCGGCCAGCGGGCTCATGACAGCGGCCGGCGCGAACGCTGGTCACGACGGCAACACCGGCAACGCCGCGCTGGATGGCAGCGGCGGACTGGGCTCGTCCGCGGCCGGCGGCATCGATACGGCGGCCGCACATGGTGCTGCGACCGACACCGCGGGTCAGACCGTTGACCAGGCCCGTTCTGGCCTTTCGGCGGCGCGGAGTGGTACCGAACAAGCGCTGAGCCGCACACAAGACGCGTCCGGCAACGCCTCTGCGAACGTCGCCAGTGCCGCCAACGCCGGTCTGAATACCGCCCAGCAAGCCAGCGCTGTCGGTACGCAGTCGGCCGCAACTGCCGGATCGCTGGGTACAGACGCCACTGGCAAGGCATCGCAGGCAACTGCCCCTGGAGCGGATGTCACGGGCAACGGCCCGTCCGGTGACACGACCACTGCAAAGCCGGGTCTGCTGTCGCGCATGCGCAACGCCTTTGGTGGCACCCGGCAGGCGGCGGTCGGCGGGTCGGCTGCAGGCGGTGCCAGTGGCAACGCCAATGGAAGCACCACTCCAGCTACGGGCACGATGCCGGGCACCAAGGCGATCTCCGGCAACGCACAGGGTTCGGGCAACGCCGGTGGCCAGGCCAGCACCCATGGCTCGGCAAACGACGGCTTTTCCACTTCGGTGCAGGCCGACGGCAGTGCCAACGCGGGGGCCAACGCGCAGAAACACTAAACCGCCCGTCGCGTGAAAACCGGAAGCTCCTGCCCGCAGGGGCTTCCGCGTGCTGTACCACTTCACGCAGCTGCAATGGCCAAGCCTGAGCGAAGGCGGCGTCGAACAATTCCCCCGCGGGGTCGGCCTGATTGCGGAGTTATACCCTGACAATATTCCATCCAGCCGACATGGCATAAAACCATGGTCGCTGCACTCGTATTGAAAGTCCCGGCGAGCCAGAGCGACTCTACTTACCGCAACGCGAAATCGATCGCCGCGCAAACCGCCGCCACTTGCGCGGCGTTGCACTGCTCTGGCGTGGCGCGCGGGCTGTCGGGATACACCTCGGTCGTCGTCTTGAAGCGCGCGTTGGTGATGCCGGCACACAGACCCAGCTGCGTGAACGCATATTCGATGACGCCCGGTGCCACCATCGTCGAGCCGATGATTTCGCCCTGACCGTCGGCCGGCGCAATGTGCGTGACTTTCGCCACCGCTGCGATCACCGCCTGCTGGAATGCGGGTTGCGGGTGCGCGCTGTCGTCGACCAGATAAAACCCATCGGGAACTTCGCCGGGAACATGCGCCACGCCATCGCGCGCGGCCAGCGCCGGACGAAATTCGGACTCGTCGCTATCAGTAGTTTCGTGCAGATCGATATGCATGACCACGCGATCGCGGAACGGCGCGACAAAGTCCATCAGCGCCGCTGATTCCGGCGCCGCGCTGTGCTCGCGAAACGACCGGTTCGGGTCGAGCGCCTGCGGGTTCCAGCGGTGAATTCTTTCGTAACCCCACGGGCTGACGCATGGCGCGATCAACAGATTCACGCGACCCGCATAGCTTGCCGCATGCTCTTCGGCGAACCGCAAAGCCCCATGCACCCCACTGGTTTCGTAACCATGCACGCCGCCAGTCACCAGCACACAAGGCAACTCATCACGCCAGTTACGACTCTTGAGCGCAAACAGCGGGTAGCTGTCTGGCTGGTAATCCAGACGTCCGTACTCCACCACCTCAAAGCGCGGGCGCAGCGCTTCGATCCTGCCCAGCACATCCGTTGCGTAACTGCGTTGACGCGCCTGGCGCGCCCTCCAGGCCGCTACTTCAGCTTCGCCCCAGGGACGCCCCGGCGTTCCAACCGGGTAATGTGCAGGTGTCATCATTACGTTACTCACCACGCCGTGGCATCGAGAACGGGCACTTTAACACTGGCCTGCCAGTGCACTGCACAGATGCCGCCAAGCCCTGTCCGGCAATTGCGCCTGACGCACTGGTCCATCTGCCCCGACGTTTCTGGCGTATAACCCTGTTGTGTTCTTCACCCCAGCAGGAATTACTCCCATGAAGTCCTTGATGAAGTTTGCCGCCCTCGCCCTGGTCGCCACCGCCACGCTGGCGTTGCCTGCTTTTGCCGCGCTGAAAGAAGGCGCGCAGGCACCCGCATTTTCCGCACCGGCCTACCTTGCCGGCCAGCCGTTCACCTTCAAGCTGGCCGACGCCCTGAAGCAAGGGCCAGTGGTGGTTTACTTCTTCCCTGCCCCACACACCAAGGGCTGCAACGTCGAGGCGCATCTGTTCTCGCAGGCCATCGACCAGTTCAAGGCCGAACACGCCACCGTAATCGGTGTCACTGCCGGCAACCTGGAACAGCTGGCCGCGTTCTCGAAGGAAGCCGATCACTGCAGCGGCAAGTTCCCGGTCGCCGCCGACAAGGGTGCGAAAATTGCCAAGGAATACGACGCGCTGCTGCTCATGAAACCCGGTTGGTCGGATCGGACCTCGTACGTGATCGCCCCGTCGGGGAAAATCACGCATGTCTATTCCAGCCTGGACCCGACCAAGCACGTCGAAGAGACCCTCACTGCGGTGAAAGCGCTCGAGAAATAAGCCCGTCGCGCGTCTGGTCTGCGCACCGGGCCGGGTTGCGCCGACCCGGTTTCGTTTGCTCTTACTTGCGCGCCGCGATGATCTGGCTCAGGTAATCCGGCGTGCCCTCGACGCGCACCAGGTGCGGGTACTGCAGGCCAGCGTGGTAATCCACCGCCACGGTGCGGTAGCCGCCCTGGTACTTCAGCAACAACTGGATCGGCGCCTTGCTGCTTTTCGCCGCGGTGATTGCGTCCTTCAGCACGGCGCCGGAATACGTCTCGCCGTTCACTGCAGCCAGAGTGGCGCCGGTGCTGACGCCAGCCTTGAACGCCGGCCCGTGCCAGCGCACGTCGTTGACCTGCCCGTTGTCGTCCATCGTCAGGCCGATTGACCAGGCGAAGTTGTACAAGTGACGCGCTGGCTCCGGCCGGGAGTTGTACTGTTTTTCGTACGCGCTTTCCTGATCGGTGTAGACCAGCTTCCAGCCGGTCGCCGCGATGCCGTCCTGCAGCGGCGGGTCGAGCGTGTCGACGCGCGCGCGCAGGAAGCTCGCCCAGTCATCCTTCGCCACATCGTTCAACGCCACGACCACATCATCGAAGGTGTAGGTTTTCGTCACGAAGCTGCCATCATCGACGCCGAAGAATGCCCGGGCGAAATCGTCCAGCGATTTGCGGTCATGTGTCAGCGCGCGAATCCTGGCGTCCACCGCCAGCCACAGCATCTGGCCACCACTGTAGTAATCCTCGCTGAGCTGCCAGCTGCGGTACGGCAGGCTTGAACGATGCGCGGCGGTTGGGTCATTGGTGGTGTCCTCGAGCGTGCGCCAGTCAAAGCCCCGGCGGTTGCGGTCATAGTTGGCCGCCACCATGGCCAACGCGTCGCGGAATTGTTGCGCTGTCCACAGGCCGGAACGCGCGGTCAGCACAAAGCCCCAATACTG
>DATCWU010000502.1:0-1314 GCA_036566165.1 Rhodanobacter sp.
CCAGCCGTGGCCGGCCATCTGTGGTCCACCAATCAACACCGACAACGGCGCGAAGATACCGGTGCCGCGCACCGGACCATTCTGGAACGGCACATTCAGCGGGAAATGCCGGCGCCCGATTTCCAGCCCTGGTGTGGAGCGCGGCAGCAATGCCAACGTGATGCCCAGGTCATCCTGATCGCCGAGCAGGTGCTCCGGGTCATACATGCGAAATGCCAGACCCACCACGGTGGCCACCGGCGCCAGCGTGATGTAGCGCTTGTCAAACGTGAACTTGAGGCCGAGCGTCTCCACGCCATCGACGACCTGCTTGCAGACGATGCCGTAGTCGGGAATGGAAGTGGCATCCGACCCGGCATACGGACCAGTCAGGGCGAAACACGGAATCTCCTCGCCCACCGCGAGACGCGGCAGGTAATGGTTCTTCTGTTCCTCACTGCCGTAATGCAGCAGCAGCTCGGCAGGCCCGAGCGAGTTGGGTACCGCCACCGTCGAGGCCACCGTGGTCGACATCGACGCCAACTTCTGCAACACCGCCGAATGCGCCAGAGCGGAAAATTCCAGTCCGTTGTAGCGCTTGGGGATGATCATGCCGAAGAACTTGTTGCGCTTGATGAACGCCCATACCTCCGGTGGCAGGTCAGCCAGTTCGTGGGTGATCTGCCAGTCGTCGATCATGGCGCACAGCTCTTCCACCGGGCCAGCCATGAACGCCTGCTCCTCCACGCTCAACTCCGGCTTCGGCTGCCTGAGCAGCTCGTGCCAGTCCGGCATGCCGGAAAACAGCTCGCCCTCGAAACCTACGGTGCCGGCTTCCAGTGCGGTCTGCTCGGTCTCGGAAAGCTTCGGTGTCACCTTCGCAAACAGCTTGAGCAAGGGTGCGCTGATCTGCCGGCGGCGGAAACCGACCAACAGCAGCGGCACGGCGACAGCCGCCTCGATGATCAGCAGGATCACCAGCGTCCATGCTGCGTGCAGCGACAACCCAGCCAGTATCGTGGTTACCGCCGTGGCGATCGCCCACACGCGCAAACTGGTGCGGTGATAGGCGCATGCGCCACTGGCAACCAGGGCCGCAAGCACAGTCAGGATCACGGACATAGGAAACACCTCTTCACGGTTGAGTGGCGCCAGCCCGGGAACGGACACCGGGCGAGGCAAGATTGAATACAAAACGCGCGACTTCGCTGGTGAACGCGTCATTCGCATCGCCGGCAAGCATGTGTGTGGCATCCGGTAGCTGCACGTGTTCGGCCTGCGGTACCAGATGCAGGAATTCGTCAATCGTCGCCTGCGAGACCACGTCGCTGCGCG
>DATCWU010000003.1:0-2268 GCA_036566165.1 Rhodanobacter sp.
ACCGCGGCAGCCACATCATCGGCGTCCGAATCCGGGCATTGGGCGAACGTGACGCCGGTGGCAGGCTCGGCCACGTCCAGCCACGCCGCGTGCTGTGGCGCGCGCAATTGGCCATCAATCAGATTGGCGAGGCGGACTGGTGACATCATTCCAGTGTAAAACCCGCATCGGACAAATGCACCGCACGTCGGCGTACGGTGGGCTCTGGATCAACTCAACGCACGCGTGCGTCCACCATCCACCGCGATGCTTACGCCGTTGACATATGCCGCCGCCGGCGTGCACAGGAACGCAATAACCGCAGCGATCTCGGTGGCCTCGCCAAAGCGGCCAGCGGGTACGTCGGCCAGGATCCCGGCGGCAATGTCCTCGACGCTGCGACCGGTGGCGGCGGCGCGCGTCGCCAGCAGGCTGTCCAGGCGCTGTGTGTGCGTGTAGCCGGGCAACACATTGTTGACAGTGATCCCATCGGCCGCCAGTTCCGAGGCCAGGGTCTTGGCCCAGCTGGCTACTGCCGCGCGTATGGTGTTGGACACCCCGAGCCCGGCAATGGGCTCTTTCACGGACGTTGAAATCACATTGACGATGCGCCCGTAACCGGTGGCGCGCATGGCGGGCAGCAACGCCTGCAACAGCGTCTGGTTGGCCAGCAGATGTTGCCGGAATGCCGTTTCGAACGCATCGATGGTGGCGGTTTGTGCGGTGCCGGCAGGGGGGCCGCCGGTGTTGTTGATCAGGATATGCACCGGCTGCGCACTGGCGATCGCCGCGGCCATGGTTTGCAACTGCGCCGTGTCCAGCATGTCCACGCTGCGCCAGTCGTGATGCTGGGTGCCATGTACCCGTGGCAGGCTGGCCGCGGCCGTGGTCAGCTTGTCGGCGGAGCGCGCCAGCAGCGTGACGTTGGCGCCCAGTTCGGCGAGTTCAGTCGCCGCCGCCAGGCCGATCCCCCGGGATGCGCCACATACCAGCGCGTGACGCTCGTTCAAAGTCAAATGCATGGTGTCACTCCCGCAGTCAAGTCGTCAGTGCAACAACAAACGCATGCTCAGCGCCGCAGCCCAGCATAGCCAGCCCAGCCACGGCCCGAAACGCCATACCTGACGCCACGCGGTAATGCGCGGGTCACGCAACGCCGGCAAAATGGGCGAGCGCAACGCGCGCTGCAGACGGGTCCAGACTTGCAGGCGGGTGGCGTTGCCCCCTTCCGGCGCGGCGATAATCTGCCACTGGCGTGGATGGTCATGCCGCAGCCATCGCACGATCAGCCATTGCGCAACGAGGGACGACGCAAACAGCGTCACACCGGCAAGCAACAAGCCGAGGTAGAGCGCGGTCATGGTCCGCTACTGCCGTCGTCACCGGCGTGCTTGCCACCTGTTGCGGCGTCCGTCTTCTTCTCGGGCGTGCTCCAAGGCACGGCGGGGAGCACCGTACGCAACGTATTGAGTACGCCGTCGCCCTCGGCCTGCTTGTTGCAGATCGCGTTATCGACGGCCTTGGCGTAGGTCTTGTTCATCATGCCGACCCACAGCGTACCGTCCGGCCCGTGCGGCACCTTGAAGCTGCCGGTGGAGTTCATCTGCAGCGTGGCCTTGGCGGAAAACGCTGCCGGCGACTGTTCCCAATAGGTCCCCCCCGCCTGCTGCTGCGCCGAGCTGTAGACGAGCAGATAACGCGCCTTGGCATCGGTCACGCTGAAGCTGCCGAAGGCACCGGTGGTTTCGCTGCCCCAGCCCATGTGCTCGCACAACCCGATGTCCTGCTGGCGGATGGGCTGGAAGCCGCTGTCCAGCAGCACCAGGGTGGGTGCAAACAGGTAACTGGAATGCAACCAGCGGCCGTTCAGTTCGGCCTTGACCGCGATCCGGTAGGGCAGCTTGGCGGCGGTGGGAAGCTGGAAGGCCAGAAAGTAACTGTGCGTCCCGTCGAGATTGGCCACCATGCCGCCACCGCCAAGCTCGAAGCGCTGCGGCTGCCACGGCAGCATGGTCTGGTAGGAGAAGTCAGCGAAGTTGCTGCAGCATGGCGTGGCTGCCTGCAACTGCTTGACGGCCTGGTCGCGCGTGGCGGTAGTGTCTTCGGCCGGGCGCAGATTTGGCGGAATCAACACCTTGGCGGCGTGGCAACCGGACAGCGCGATGAGCAGCGCGGATACGGCCGCGACCCGGCCCAGGCGGCCTGACCTGGCGCGTGCGTTGTTCCTGGTGCGTGGGTTGTTCAAAATTCCGCCGTACCGGCAGCGCGTGGGTAGGGGATGGCATCGCG
>DATCWU010000018.1:0-14458 GCA_036566165.1 Rhodanobacter sp.
GCGCCCTCCCACGGGAACACGAACACCAGCCGGCCATCCGCGGGGTGCATGAAGCTCACGGCGTATGCCACCGGCAAGCGCCATGCGGGCAGCAGCAGGTGACTGCCCCGCAGCGGCCGGATGTGTTCGCCCCGCGCCTGATGTGGCAGTTGCTCGGCCCAGACGCCGGTTGCCCGCGCCACCGCGCGGCTGCGAAAACTGTGGCGCTGGCCAGTTTCGGTGTCTTCGGCCAGCACGCCGGTGACCCGCCCATCGGTGCGCAGCAACTCGGTCACGCGCATGCCATTCAGCGCTTTGCCGCCATCCGCGCGCGCCGCGTCAAGCACGCGCAAAACCAGGCGCGCGTCGTCGGTGACCGCGTCCAGGAAACACGTGCCACCCAGCAAACCTTCGGCTTTCAGGCCGGGGACCAGATAGCGCAATGCCGACGCCGGGCAGTAGCCATGCTGGCGCCGGCCAGCCAGCGCGTCGTACACGGTCAGCAACCCACCAAACACCCGGCGGCCGGGAAAGCCGCCACGATAATGCGGCAGCATGAAACTCAACGGCTCGACCAGTCCCGGTGCCTCGCGCAGCAGGCGTTGGCGTTCGTGTACCGAGGCCCGGGTCAACCCAAATTGGCCCTGGGCGATATAGCGCAACCCGCCATGCACCATCTTCGATGAGCGGCTGGACGTGCCCCAGGCAAAATCATGCTGCTCCAGCAACAGGCAACGCCAACCGCGCCGCGCGGCCTCGCGCAGAATGCCGGCGCCGCAGATGCCGCCGCCAATCACCAGCAGATCCCACTCGGTGGCCGCCAGGCCGGGCAGCGCCCGCGTCCGCCATGCGGCGTTCCACGCGCTGCCGCTCACGGGCGTTCGATCAGCACGCCGGGCGCCAGCCGCTGCTCCGGATCGAAATGGGCCGACAGCGCCCGCAGCGTCGCCATGCCCAGTTCGCCTTTTTCCACGCCCAGCCAGGCGGCATGATCGCGACCCACACCATGCTGATGACTGATGGTGCCGCGATGGGTGACGATGGCCTGGCTGGCGGCCTGCTTGAGTTGCCGCCACCGCGCCAGTGCCTCCGCATAGCTCGCGCCGGGACGAAAGACATACGTGGTGTACAGGCTGCAACCCTCGCCATAGGCGTGCGACAGATGCGTGAACACATGCACGCGTTCGCCGCTGGCCGCCAGCGCCGCGTGCAAGCTGGTTTCCACCTGCTGCAGCAAGTCATCGACATTGCTCCAGTCGGTGGCGGTTTCCAGCGTGTCCACGGCGTAGCCGGCGCGCCACAAACTGTCCCGCAGATAGGGAAAACGGAAACGGTGTTCGGCCCACTTGCGCCCCAGCAAGGTGCCGGTAAACACGCCGCCGAAACGCCACAACCGCGCTTTGACCTGACGCAGCGAAGCGGCATTTTGCTGCCGATTCCCGGTGATGCCGAACGTGAGCATGCACTTGCCATCGGCCGCACCGCGCCACGCCAGGTATTTTTCCAGCCACGCTATTGATCCCGGCTTGCCGGCCAACAGCAATTGAGTTTGCGTTTCCACCGCGTTGGACAGGCGCAGCATGGACAGTGGGATGCGCGCCTGCACCAGCTCGCGCACGGCCGTCATCGCCCGCTTCCAGTCCGGCAGGAACACGGCGTAAAACGCTTCCTGCTCGGGCAGTTGGGTGATGCGCACCTTGACTTGCGAGATGACGCCGAAGCGCCCTTCCGAACCCAGCACCAGTTCGCGCAGATCCGGCCCGGCCGCGGATGCCGGAAACGTCGGGATCACCAGTGGACCGGCAAACGTCTCCAGCGTGCCGCCGGCAAACAATTGCTCGATGCGTCCATAGCGCAACGATTGCTGACCACTGGAACGCGCCGCGACCCAGCCCCCCAGCGTGGACAACTCCCACGACTGCGGAAAGTGACCGAGCGTGAAGCCATGAGCCCGCAACTGACTTTCCACTTGCGGGCCATTCGCGCCCGGGCCGAAGGTGGCCAGCAAGCTGGCTGCGTCAATGTCGACCAACTGGTTCATGTGTTCCAGCGACAGCGTCAACACCGCTCGCGCATCCGCTTGCGGGGTGATGTGACCGACCACTGACGTGCCACCACCGTACGGGATCACCACCACGTCATGCGCGCTGGCCCAGGCCAGCAGTTCACGGATTTGCGCGGCCGTTTCCGGGCAGGCCACCCCATCCGGAAACACGCCGAAGTCGCCCGAACGCATGGCCAGCCAATCCGGCAGACTTTGGCCACGCGCGTGTCGCACGCGATCTTCGGCACGCGCACTGACCAGGGCGTGTGCCGGCAAGCGTGACGGCGGCACGGTAGCGAGCACCTGCGCCAGGCTGGCATCGGCCAACTGCTGGCCCGATCCGATCAGCGTGGCGAGCAACGCCGCGGCAGCCGCCGGCAACTCCATGGCGACCGTGTCTTCGCCCCAGCCATTCCAACGCCGCATGTCCCCTCCGCCAGCCGCTATCGACGCTGCATACTACCGCCTGCGCGGTGCGTGACAGCACGTCGAACGCACTGGTCCGGACACTTTGCAGCAGCTGGAATAACTGCCTCGAACAGCCTCACGCACGGCTGAAACCAGCTCACGCCCATCGCGCCAGTTCAGGACCTGTCCCGCGCGCCACGCCCCTTCCAGCGATAACCCAGTGCCAGCAACACAAACCACAGCGGGCTGACGAGCAACGCCTCGCGCGTGTCCGCCTGCAGCGTGAGCAGCACCAGCACGAACGCGAAGAACGCCAGGCACACATAGCACATCGCCACTCCGCCCGGCATCTTGTACTTCGACGCCCGATGCAGCTGCGGACGCTGGCGCCGATAAGCGATATATGCCGCCAGGATCAGCGACCAGACAAACATGAACAACACGGCGGCCAGCGTGGTCACCAGGGTAAACGCCGTGATGACGTTGGGTGTCAGGTACACCAGCAACGCACCCAGCAACAGGCAGCCGCACGAGAACAGCAAACCGCGCGAGGGCACCGCCGCCTTCGACAAGCGCGCGAACGCACCCGGTGCATGCTTTTCCTGCGCCAACCCGTACAACATGCGGCTGGTGGAAAAGATGCCGCTGTTGGCCGACGACGTGGCCGAAGTCAGCACCACGAAATTGATCAGGCTGGCGGCAGCCGGGATACCGGCCAGCACGAACAATTCCACGAACGGACTCTTGCCCGCCTCCACCAGCCGCCACGGCGTCACCGCCATGATGGCAACCAGCGACAGCACGTAGAAGATGATGATCCGCACCGGGATCGAGTTGATCGCGCGCGGCAGGTTGCGCTCGGGGTCCGCCGTCTCGGCTGCGGTGGTACCGACCAGTTCAATGCCGACAAAGGCAAACACCGCAATCTGGAAGCCGGCGAAGAAGCCGCCAAGCCCCATCGGAAACACGCCGCCGTCGTTCCACAGGTTGGCCAGCGTCGCCGGATCTCCTGCCGGCGAGCGAAAGCCCCACGCCACCAACGCCAGGCCGGTCACGATCAGCGCACAGATCGCCACGATCTTGATCAAGGCAAACCAGAACTCCAGCTCGCCGAACAACCTGACCGTCACCAGGTTCAGGCCCAACAACAACAGCACGCACAGTACGGCCGGAATCCAGGCGGCCAGATCGGGAAACCAGAACTGCGCATACGCGGAGATCGCGATCACGTCGGCGATCGCGGTGATGATCCAGCAAAACCAGTACGTCCAGCCGCAGAAGAACCCGGCCCACGGTCCGAGCAAGTCGGTGGAAAAGTCGATGAAGGATTTGTACGCGAGGTTCGAGAGCAGCAACTCGCCCATCGCGCGCATCACGAAAAACAGCATCACGCCGATGATCAAATACACCAGCACGATGGACGGCCCGGCCAGACTGATGGTCTTGCCCGAGCCCATGAACAAGCCGGTGCCGATCGCGCCGCCAATGGCGATCAATTGCAAATGTCGGTTCGAAAGGCTGCGGCGCAGATGATCGGACTGTTCCAGCGATGCAGTCATGCGGCGCGCCTTGGCTCGGGGATGCGCCAACATAAAAGAAACGCTACCGAATCGCCAACAGGTTTTTTCCGGTCACGGTACCCGCAGTCATGGACCACGCCGACGCGCCACATCGGTTGCGCGCGCCCGGCATGACCAACAACACGCTGCCGGCATGCCCCTGCACCTCGCCCGAACGCGGCAGGATGAGCAGCATCGCGCGAGCCAACCGGCGCCGCACGGGCGGCGCGCCCTGATCTCGCGACACCGCGGCGACAGTTCAGGTCGCGGCCGCGCGATGCACGGCAAGCATGGTCATGTCATCGAAGCGGTCCGCCGCACCAGCGTGCGCAACCACGGCGGTCTGCACCGCTTCCACCATCGTGGCCGCCGACTCGGCGCCAGACGCCAGCAGTGCCAGCAGACGCTCTTCGGCAAACGACACGGCCTGCGCGTTGCGTGCATCGGTGACGCCGTCGGTGTAGATCAACAAGGTTTCCCCAGGCTCGATTGCTTGCCGGGCCACGCGAAACACCATGTCCGGCAACATGCCGACGGCCGGTCCAGTGGGCACCAGCCGTGCGCGCACTCCGCTTTCCCCGCTGATGACCGGCGCCTCGTGGCCACCATTGACGTAGAGCAGCGCGCCATCGGCCGGATCGAGGATGGCAAAAAACAGCGTGGCAAACATGCTGGTGCGGCCATGCGTGCGCGCGATGTAACTATTCACGTGCGTGACCAGCTCGCAGACCTGGCCAGCGGCATCGGCACCGAGAAAATCCATGCGCTCGGCAAACGCGCGCACCAGGCTGCGCACCAAAGCCATGAACAGCGCTGCACCCACGCCCTTGTCGCACACATCAGCCACGACCACGCCGATGCGTTGGCCATCGTGCAACACAAAGGCATCGTAGAAATCGCCCCCGACCCGGCGTGCCGGCTGGAAGCACGCGGCCAGATCCCAGCCCGCGATGACCGGCAGTTGATCAGGCAGGAACCCGGCCTGGATGTCGCGCGCAATGTCCATCTCGCGTTCCAGACTGCGTGCGTACAACTGTTCGCAATCGCGCAAGTGCTTTCGGGCCAGGCTGGCGTTGACGCGCGCCCGCAGGATGTGCGGATTGAACGGTTTGGGCAGATAGTCATCGGCCCCCAGCGCGAGGCCTTTCACCACGCTGTCAGTGTCGTCGAGCGCAGAAATGAGCATGACCGGGACATGCCGCAGCGCTTCGTCAGCCTTGAGCTGTGCCAACACCTGGTACCCGTCCATGCCGGGCATCATGATATCCAGCAAGACCAGGTCGAACGCGCCAGCGTTGAGCTTGGCCAGTGCATCGACGCCATCCACCGCCAGCTCCACTTGGTGACCTTCGCGCTGCAACCGGCGCGCCAGCAGATCCCGGTTCATCTCGTTATCGTCTACCACCAGCACGCGCGCGGGTTCCCCGGCGGCGCGCACGGATGGCGTGCCGGACGCGACATGCGCACCGCCAGCGGGCACCGCGGCAACCGTCGAAGGGTCAAGCCAGTCGGACACTGGGGGCCTCCAACTCCTGACGTATGTGGTCCAGTTCCTCTTCCATGGCGCGCTCGCCGCACGCGATCACGTGCGGGAACTGGTCGGTGTCGAACAACCTGATTTCCCGACCAAAGTCGGGCAGGATCGGGATGATCTCGGCGTGATGCGCAAGATTGTGAAACGCATAATTGGCGCGCAGCAGATTGTTGGTATAAATGCTGTTGACCTGGAACGCATAGCGCATGGCCGAACGAATCCGGCGTGGATACGGACTCTCGAAACCCATGGCCAGAATGATGTCTGCGCCTTCGCGAATGGCCACATCCACTGGCAGCGGATCATTCAGGCAGCCGTCCAGCAGCCAGCGCCCGTCAATGCACCACGGTTTCCATATATACGGGATGGAAATGCTCGCCCGCACGGCGTCGGCGACGTTGCCCTGGTTCAACACCACTTTCTGGCCATCGGCAAGATCGGTGGCAACGATATGCAGCGGTATCTTGGCATCCGCAAACTGGTAATCACCAAACGGCTGCTCCAGCGCGCGCCGCAATGGCTCGTCACTGATCATGCCAAAGCTGCCCTTGAACCCGAACAATCCGGGGAATAGCGCGCTGAGTATCGAACGCGTATCGCGCCGCCGGGTGATGCCCGGCGTCCACAATTCCCGGGTGAGGCGCTCACACGTAGCCACGTCGTAGCCAAGCGCCATCACGGCGGCATAAATGCTGCCGCCGCTGCAGCCCACCAGCATGTCGAGTTTGATGCCGGCACGCTCCAGCACCTTCCACAGGCCCAGTGCAGCCGCGCACTTCACGCTACCGGAGCCAATCACCAGTGCCACTTTCTTGCGCTGAGTACTCATGCGTCCATCCCCATCCTCCGGAACTGCAGCGCGAGGTGGCTCACCGGCGCCGCGCCGTGAACCGGCTCCTGATACCTGTCGTCAAACGGCGTAACTGGCTACCGCAGCGTCGATGTCGTCATACAGCTTCATGATGCTGGTGAAGCCACTCAACTCCAGCACCTTCAACACGTGCGGCGTGACATTGCTCAGGCGCAGGTCACCGCCCTGCACCCGGGTTTCCTTCATGGTTGCCAGCAATGCCCGCAAGCCAGCGCTGCTGGTGTAGTCCACCCCGCGCAGGTCAGCCACCAGGCGGACGCTGCCAGCCGTCACACAAGCATGAAACTCGGCCAGCAGTGCTGGTGCGGTCAAGCCGTCCACACTGCCGATGATGGCAATCACGGTGGTAGCGTCGCGCTGATGGATTTCAATGTTCACTGGGCGTATTCCTGGTAGTCGGCAAGGCCGTGTGCGGCAAGCATTTGATCAGGGTAAACAGATTGCCTCCTGCAGCGCCCGGCGCCCACTCGACCCGGTCCATGACCTCACGCACGAAATGCCAGCCCCAGCCACCCACCGTGCGTTGCTCCAGCGGCGTGCCCGGATCAGGTGCAGCAACGGTGCCCGGATCAAACAGTGGTGCGGCATCTGCAAGGGTAATGCGCAACCGTTCGGGTTGGGCCTCGATATGCACCGTGACTGGTCCGGGTTCACCGTGGTAACCATATTGCAAAATGTTGGTGAATACCTCTTCGACCGCCAGCCGCACCGAGAACAACGCGTCACCATCGGCTCCAGCGCGCTGGCACGCCTGCTCGACGCCAACCATCAAGGCGGTGAGATCGTGCATGCACGACGCGCTGAATTCGGTATGCGCGACAACCGGCGATTGCGTCACGGCGACGCACCGGCAATACAGGGTGCATCCAGCAGCGCCTGCATCTTTCCGAGCAGTCGCTCGAGATCAACCGGCTTGGTGTCAAAATCATCGCAACCGGCAGCCAGTGCGCGCTCGCGATCCGCAGCCATGGCATGTGCGGTCAACGCGATGACCGGGACCGTCCGGGTATGCGCGTCTGCTTTCAGGCGACGCGCGACTTCCCAGCCGTCGATCACCGGCAGGCTCATGTCCAGCAGCACCAGGTCCGGTGCCGCGCTGGCGACCAGGTCCAGCGCGGCCTGGCCATCCAGCGCCGTCACGATGGTATAGCCGCGACGCGACAGGCGTCGCGACAGCATGTCGCGATTCATGTCGTTGTCTTCCACCAGCAGGATCTTCATGGCCGGTCTCACTGCCATTGCGGTTTCAGCGCGCGCCGTACTTCCTGTTCCAGCTGGCTGCCAGTGTAGCTGCCCTTTTGAATGACTTTGTGGGCGAAGCCGGCGAGGATCTCGCGCTCCCCGCGCGTCAGCTCCTTGGCGGTAAGCACCACCACCGGCAGTGCGATATCGAGCAAATGGCGATCATTGAGCACAGCGAGAAACGCGAAGCCGTCCATTTCCGGCATCATCAGGTCCAGCAGCACCAGCGACGGTTTGGCCTCATCCACGCGCGCCAGCCCCTCGACACCGTTGGCCGCCTCCACCACCTTCCAGCCCTGGCGTTCCAGCAGTCGGCGCAACATGCTGCGCGTCGTCGCATCGTCATCGACCACGAGGATGGGATGGTCAGAGCTGAGCCCGAGGTATTTCTCCACGGTGCGCATCAAGCTTTCCCGGTCCACCGGCTTGACCAGGTAATCGGCGGCGCCGACGGCGAAACCCAGCGCCTTTTCGCTGGTGACGGAGATCATCACTACCGGAATGTCCGCCAGCAATGGATCCGCCTTCAACTGCGACAACACCGCCCAGCCATCCGCGCTCGGCATCAGCACATCCAGCAGGATGAGATCCGGACGCAACTCGCGCGCCAGCCGCAGGCCCTCTTCGCCACTCGCTGCAGGTACCGCACGGAAGCCCTCGCCAGCCAGCATGCGGCCAACCAACTCGGTGCCCGCGGCGTCGTCATCCACAATCAGGATGGTGCCCGCAAACGCCTCCACTGCTGGCGTCAGCGCAGCAGCCTGGCGTGGTACAACCTGCGCTTTGGCCTGCGGTGCCGCCACGCTCGCCGGCACCCGCACCGTAAACGTCGTGCCCTGACCGGCAGTGCTTTGCATCTGGATGTCGCCGCCAAGCAATTCGGCAAAGCGCCGGGTCAACGCCAGACCCAGGCCGGTCCCGCCATACTTTTGCTGGGTCGATGCCTCGGCCTGGGCGAATGGTTCGAACAACCTGGCCTGCTGGGCCGGAGTAATGCCGATACCGGTGTCTTCAACCTCAAATGCCATCCAGTCGCGTGAGCCCAGGTGCTCGCGGCGCACGCGCAAATGGATGCTGCCGTTTGCCGTGAATTTGCTGGCGTTGCTCAGCAGGTTGAACAGGATCTGCCGCAGTTTGGTGACATCGGTATGCATGGTGCCCGGGTTCACGACCTCCAGCACCAGCCGGTTGCCGTTCTTGTGCACCAGCGGTTCGGTGGTATTGACCACCCCTTCGAGCAGCGAGCTCACCTGGACCGTCTCCAGGTTCAGCTCCATCTTGCCCGCCTCGATCTTGGACAAATCCAGCACGTCGTTGATCAGCCCCAGCAAATGCTTGCCGGCGACATGAATCTTTTCCAGATCCGGGATCAGTTCAACGTGACCACTGTCGCCAGCCTCCTCGGCCAGCAACTCGCTGTAACCGATGATCGCGTTCAGCGGCGTGCGCAGCTCGTGGCTCATATTGGCCAGAAATACGCTCTTGGAGTGATTGGCGGCATCCGCCGCTTCCCTGGCCTGTTCCAGTTCCGCGCTTTTTTCCTCGAGTGTGATCTTCTGTGCAAGCAGCAATCGGCGACCCGCCACGAAACGCTTGCCCTGCAAATACGCATACATGGCAAACGCCGAGGTCATGCCGAAAATACCCAGCACACTGGCCACGGTGGGCAACAGGGGCGATGCCGGATCCAGATGAAAACCCACGAGCAAACCCACGCCGACGACGCCGACCGTGATGCCCAGCAGCCCACGCAGGAACAGCGTCGTTCCACCGACGCCAAAGTTGGAGAAATTCATCGCTGAAATCAGCAGGACGCTCGGCCACAGACTGAAATGCATGGCCGCCACCCAGGCGCCCATCCACACGGAGTCCAGCAGCATGTTGCGGTGTTCCGCTTCCTTGCTACTGCTACGGCGCGCTAATAAAAAAGCAATTTGCGGCCAGCCCACACCCCACAACAGCAGCAACCCGGCGACCAGCCAGCTGCTGCGACCCGTACTTTCGAACAGCGAGTACACGATCGTTGCCAGCAGCGGAAAACAAATCACCCGACCGCGATAGTCGAGCCGAACGATCGGATGGGTGGCACGGCTGGACATGGACGCTCCTCGATGCGGCAGAGCCGCACCCGACCACCAACGGCATCACAGTCACCCCGTAGCCCCGCCAGGGTTTGCCGAACCCTTGCAAAGACGAGCTCCGCAGACAACCGGCTCAGTGTCGCCGATCTTAGTCAGCGCCATGCAAGCCCGCAAGCCACTTCGGACACCCGGCACCTGCGTCCGGAAAGCACGCCACCCACCGGCTGCCTGCCGTATCGCCCGACGAGCGCACGGACAGCCACGTCGACGCGCGCAGCCCCGGTGCACGCAGCCCTGCCAACGCGGCGATCTCCGCATCTGCGTCACAATCCGACCCCATGCGGATAGCCGGCGTCAGCCTACTGCACGGCGGCCACATTATCCGGTTACGCATTAAACTGTATGGCTAACCACGCGGAGACAGGTTCTTGACCAAACCCAATTATTCCTACGAAAAGCGGCAACGTGAGCTTGCCAAGAAGAAGCAGAAGGACGCCAAGGACGCGCGCAAGCGCGAAGAGCGCGACGCCGCCAAGGCCGCGCAAGCGGTTACCGGCAAAGCCGACGAGCACGACGCCGTTTCCCGCTAGCGACACCTTGGCGCACGCGCCACGCGGTGACGTTGCATTGGAACACCGCGACGCCGGAACCACGCGGGCACTGTCGATCGTCAGGCCGCGGCATCGCGCCGCGGCAGCTTCCACCCGGGGCGAACGAAGTGACAGGTATAGCCGTCCGGATAGCGCTCGAGATAATCCTGATGCTCGGGCTCGGCTTCCCAGAATTCGCCCGCCGGCACCACTTCAGTCACCACTTTGCCCGGCCACAGGCCTGATGCATCGACATCGGCAATAGTGTCCTGCGCGATTTTTTGTTGCTCCGGCGAGACAAAGAAGATCGCCGAACGATAGGAAGTGCCGCGATCATTTCCCTGCCGGTTGCGCGTGGATGGATCGTGGATCTGGAAGAAAAACTCCAGCAGGGCGCGGTAGCTCAACCGCGACGGGTCAAAGACGATTTCGATGGCCTCGGCGTGGCCGTCGTGATGACGATAGGTCGCATGGGGCATGTCGCCGCCGGTGTAGCCGACGCGGGTGGAAATGACCCCGGCGTAGCTGCGCAACAGGTCCTGCATGCCCCAGAAGCAACCACCGGACAACACGGCACGCTCGCTGCTCATGACACGTCCTCCACCTGGTCAAGATACGCACCGTAGCCCGCTGCCTGCATGTCGGCACGGGGCACGAAGCGCAGGGACGCGGAGTTGATGCAATAGCGCAGCCCGCCGCGCTCTGCCGGACCATCAGGGAAGACATGCCCGAGATGGCTGTCAGCGTGCGTCGAGCGTACTTCGGTGCGCAGCATGCCGTGCGTCGCGTCGCGCAGTTCGCGGACATTGGCCGGCTCGATGGCCTTGGTGAAACTCGGCCAGCCGCAGGCCGAATGGAACTTGTCGGACGAGGCGAATAACGGCTCACCGGACACCACATCGACATAGATGCCCGGTGCCGTGTTGTCCAGATATTCGCCGCTACCCGGACGTTCGGTGGCGCTTTGCTGGGTCACCCGAAATTGCTCCGGCGAAAGTTTCGCGATGGCATCGGGATTCTTGCTGTACGTGACCATGGTCTCTCCTGTGCTGTCTGCCGCCCACGCCAACCGGGCGCAAGGCGGCGAAGTTGCGCTGCATGCACTGCTTTGAATGGTGACCGGACGGACGTACGCAAGTTCCACCTGTGCCACCGGCGCGCACCCGGAATTACCACCCGGGCGTGCAGCCCAGTGCAGTGGTCTGGAACACCGCAGCATCCTTCCACCGCCCCGCGCAGACGAGAAACGGCGCATGCCCCTGCGTGATCAACCCCAGCCGCGATGACGTGACCGCCATCAATAACCGGAAAATTCCTCGGTCCGGATGTTGTCTTCGTTGGCGCCAGCTGCCACCAGCATCTGGCGCATGGCCTTCACCATGCCGGCGGGGCCAGACAGATAATAAATGGGCGCGGCGATATCCGGCACATACTTCTTGAGCATGGCCGCGTCGATGAAACCACGCTCACCTGCCCATTCGGCTGCGGACGCATCAGCGTAGACGGGCACGAACTTGAAATTCTTGTTAGTTCCGGCAAAGGCTGCAAAATCAGCAGTAAATGCGGCGTCTGCGGCAGTCTTGTTGGCGTACAGCAGGGTGATGCTGTGCGGCAACTTGTCTTGCGTCGCCTGCGCAATGATGCTGCGCACCGGCGTAATACCAATACCACCAATCAGGAATACCGCCGGCGTGGTGCTGGTCTTGTGCAGTTTGAAATCACCGTACGGGGCATCGAGCTTCACCGTGCTGCCAATCGGCAGGTTCCGCAAAACGCGTTTGAAAGCCGTATCGCGCATGCGGGTGGCAATCTTCAGATTATCTTCGCTCGGCGCGGTGACAAACGAAAAGCCGCGTACATTGCCTTCCTCATCGGTTTCTGGCGGGTTGATCAGAGTCATGTCGCAAAACTGGCCGGGGATATATTCAAAGCCGTCAGGCTTATCCCACTCAAATGCCATCGTGCCATTGGCTATCGTTTCTTTCTTGAGCAGCTTGATCGTATAAATCGTCATGCGTTTCTCCGATAAATCCCCATTATCTACCCGGTGGTCGAGCGTTGCCCCGCGACAGCCACACGAATTTCATCATACCCTGTTGCCGATTGAATTTTGGCGACCCAAAGCCCGTCCAATGGCTGCCAGCGCGGTACGGCGCGAGCTGGCACGCGTGGCGTTGTCACCGGGTCGCCCCACCTTTGGAGAATAGTGATGGATCCGGAATTCTGGCTGCAGCGCTGGCGTGACCAGCGCATCGGCTTCCACCGTGCGGGCACCCTGCCCCTCCTGGAAAAACATTGGCCAACCTTGGCCCTGCCGATCGACAGCCGCGTGCTGGTGCCGCTGGCGGGCAAGTCGCTGGACATGTTGTGGCTGGCGGCGCAAGGCTACCGCGTGCTTGGCGTGGAACTGTCACCGTTGGCAGTGCAGCAGTTCCTGCGCGAGAACGCACTCGACGCCACGTGCCACGATTCCGCGCAAGGGCAACATTACGTTGCCGACCGCATTGAAATGATCTGCGGCAACGTCTTCACACTCGACGACGCGACACTCGCCACCTGCAGCGGTGTCTACGACCGTGCGGCAGTGATCGCGCTGCCGCCACCGATGCGCAAGCGCTATGCGCGGGAGTTGTACGCGCGACTGCCACCGGGTTGCCGCGGCCTGATGATCACGCTGCAATACCCGCAACAGGAAATGGACGGCCCACCGTTTTCGGTGGACGAGTCCGATGTGCACGCGTTGTTCGCGCATGACTGGCAGGTGGACACGCTGGAATGCCGCGACATCCTCGCCGCCGAGCCGAAATTCGTCGCGCAAGGCGTCCATGCACTACACACTGGCGTATATCGACTGGAACGACGCCCCGCGACTCCCGCTACGCGCAGGTAAACCGTCTGCGCGGAGCAGTCCGTCAACCGGGTGCAGCCCTACTCGTAGCAGGTGCCGGTCCGGCGTACTTCGATGGTGGCCCATTGCGCTGCCGGGCAGTCGGCGGCAATGGCCAGTGCCTCGGCGCGGCTGGCGATATCGACCAGGAAGAATCCACCGATCATTTCCCGCGCTTCGGTAAACGGGCCATCGACGATGGTGCGGCGGCCCTCACGCACGCTCAGGCGGAATCCGTCGGTTTCCGCGGTCAGCGCGTTGGCGGCCAGCAACACGCCGCGCGCCTTGAGGCTGTCGCCAAACGCGAGCATGCGCGCGTACAGTTCGCGGCCCTCCGCCGGCGTGCGTGCACTGCGTTGGCCGCGGGGTTCGAGGATGGTCAGCAGATACGACATCGGATGGCTCCTGGATGAGTGCGGTTGCAGCAGTCAGGTGGGAGGATGGGCAAAGGCAGCCGCCCGTTGCGTCAGCAAGGCACGCTCGCGTTCGTTCCCAGTCAACGCCGCCGCCTGCGCGAAGGCAGCGCGTGCCTCGTCGTCGCGGCCGAGCTTGGCCAGCAGTTCGCCACGCACGCTCGGCAGCAAGTGGTAATCCGCCAGCCGTGGTTCATCGACGAGCGCATCGAGTACGGACAAGCCGGCTTGCGCACCTTCGACCATCGCCACGGCAACCGCGCGGTTGAGTTCCACCACCGGCGATGGCGCGACCCGTGCCAGGCGCGCATACAGCGCTGCAATGCGCGGCCAGTCGGTCGCGGCGTAGCACCCGGCCCGTGCATGGCATGCGGCCAGCGCTGCCTGCAACGCATACGGACCTTCGGCACCACCGAGCGCTTCGGCCCGCGCCAGCGCGGCCAACCCGCGGCGAATGCGTACCGCATCCCAGCGCGTACGATCCTGTGCCGCCAGCAGCACCGGCTCGCCGTGCACGTTGATGCGCGCGGGAAAACGCGAGGCCTGCAGTTCCATCAGCGCCAGCAGGCCGTGCACCTCCGGTTCGTACGGCGCCAATGACGCCAATACCCGCCCCAGCCGCAAGGCTTGCGCGCACAGCGCCGGGCGCATCCAGTCGGTACCGGCGGTGGCGGCATAGCCCTCGTTGAAGATCAGGTAGACCACCTCCAGCACCGACGCCAGTCGCGATGCAAGTTCGGCTCCGCGCGGCAGCTCGAACGGCACCTGCTTTTCCGCCAGCGTGCGCTTGGCGCGCACGATGCGCTGGGCGATGGTGGCTTCCGACACGAGGAACGCACGCGCAATCTCC
>DATCWU010000022.1:0-1822 GCA_036566165.1 Rhodanobacter sp.
AAAGAGAATGATGGGGGAGTAGTCATCACACAGAATAGAGATGGAAAAGATTGGTATGTGACGGCACGGACGGATGGCGGAAGGGCCATTTATGCCCGAGCCTTCGGGGATGGCGATGTCTACCAACTTTGGTCAATACAAGAAGAAGGGAACCCATGAAAATTGGGTCCATCTGAAAATGGTGACCCTTTTGCCACAACTTCATTCCCATCGCGCCGTACGAAGCTGAAATTGACATCAAAACCCGGGTCAGAGTCTGAGGTTTCCCCACGAATCTTCTCGCTCAATCAACACGTTGCGTGCCGATTGAAGGGACAGTGCGCGCATGATGCGGTCGTTCCCCACGGGTTACGAAGCCAGAGGAGACCACACCATGCGCACCACCGAAGTATTGCAAAAGTGCCTGCGCGACGCACTGGACTCGGACCAGAACGGGGTCAGGTTCACTTAATTCTGTGCCGGAAAGTGAACCTTCTCGGGTAAAGGTGTCGGGGACGTTTTCCAGGGACACTTGCTACCGCACGAATCCCCATCACTCCAGGCGCGCCATGATCTGGATAACCGGGTCAGAGCACCTCCCCATCTACGACTTGCCTGTCCAAAACGGTCAGAGTCACTTATATGGTCGTCTAAAAGTGGATCTGACCCAGTAAGTTGGGGTTTGCACCTTTCATCGTCAGCCAACGAACGCACTCGCGGCCACCGCCAGTCCCGACACCACGCCCAGCGACGGGTCGCCGTGCACTAGCACAATGCCGGGGAAGCAGGACTGCACGCTGGCCTTGATTTGCGGCGAACGCGAGGTGCCGCCAGTGAGAAACACGCTGGCGGGCAGCTCGGCCAGATCGCGGCGAACGGTATCCAGGGTGCGTTCGAGCCGGCTTAGGAACGGTTCAATGGCGGCGTCCAGATCGTCACTACCGGCCTCGACGGCAAGGTCCGGTTCAATGAAATCCAGCGTGACGTGGTGGCGTGATGCGCCGCTTAGGGCGATTTTGGTGCGCTCGGCGACCTGGTTAAGCCGGGTGGTGGCGCCCAGTTGCTGCAGGGCACGTAGCCGGGCACCGTAAGGCTCGTCCACCAGCCGATAGTCCTGTTGGCGGAACTCGCGCTGCTTGGGCAGGTTGTGCACGCTGGCGGCTTCGACGAACTGGTGCTTGGGCACGCGGATGCTGCCCTTGCCCAGCAAGGGCATGAAGCTGTGCAGGCTGAGGTTCACATCAAGATCGGTGCCGCCCTTGGGCAGGCCCCAGCTGCGCAGGACGTGGGGCGGCGTACCGCCGCCCAGTTCGGCATGTGCCACGTCGGTGGTGCCGCCGCCGATGTCAACGATCAGTACGTGCTGGCGCACGCCGAGGCTCTGGTGATAATGCATCGCGGCAGCGGCGGGTTCTTCGAGGAAGCTCACCTCGTCGAAGCCGGCTATGCCGGCTGCTTCGCGCAGGATGCCAATAGCCTGTTCCGAACCTTCCGGGCCCATCGAGCTGCGAAATGCCACGGGTCGGCCGATCACTGCCCCGCGCACCGGCACGTCGAACTGGCGGCTGGCGCACAGCCTGATGTGCTCGAGGATGTGCGTGGCGATGTGCACAATCACCTTGCGCACCTGCGGGTCGAGGCGATAGCCGAACATCGACTTGGGCGACTCGACCAGGTTGCCGCCACCGCTGTCCAGATAGCCTTCCACTGCCTCCTCGCCAAACAGGGCGTGCTGCAGGCTGGTGACCGAGGCGGTGCTCTCGCGGGTCTGCTGTTCCATCCACTGTCGGCGCACGGCGCGCAACGCATCGCGCTGCAAATCGGCTTCGCTGCGCGCCACCGG
>DATCWU010000031.1:0-2564 GCA_036566165.1 Rhodanobacter sp.
GCACGCTGCCGGCGGGCAACTACACGTTGCAAGACCTGACCGCCAGCAAGCAGATCAACCTGCTCAACACGACTGGCCTCACCTTGAACCTGTGGAACGGCAACGGTCTGGCCAACGCCACCCGGATGGGCGGCGGCGATGGCTCGTGGACCACCACCTCGCCAAACTGGACCGATGCGACAGGTAGCTTGACTACCGCCATGCAGCCGCAACCGGGCTTTGCCATCTTCGGTGGCGCCGCGGGCACGGTGACGGTGAACAATGGCGCCAGCAACGTCGGCGCGACCGGCCTGCAATTCGCCAGCAACGGCTACACCCTGACCGGCGACACGCTGAACCTGGTCGGGACTGGCGGGACGGCTCCTGTCATCCGCGTGGGCGACGGCAGCGCAGCAGGCGCGGGCTATACCGCCACCATCCACAACGTGTTGGCCGGCACCGACGGCTTGACCAAGGCTGATCTGGGCACCCTGGTGCTCACCGCTGCCAATACCTACAGCGGCGGCACCACGATCAGTGCTGGCGCGCTGCAGGGCGATACCACCAGTTTGCAGGGCAACATCACCAACAACGCTGCGCTGGTATTCAACCAGACGGCCGATGGCGTCTACGCCGGCAGCCTGAGTGGCAACGGCACGCTGAGCAAGATCGGTACGGGCATGCTGGCACTCAACGGCAACAACACATTCGCCGGCAGCACCACGATCCAGGCCGGCACGCTGGAAGTGGGCGATGCGAACACGTCGTCGGCCTTCCTCGGCGGTGACGTCCAGGTGGCTTCCAGTGGCACGTTGCGCGGCCACGGCACAATCGGCGGCAATGTGGTCAATGGTGGCAAGCTGTGGGCCGGCGGCTCGATCGGCACACTGACGGTCCAGGGTGACTACACCCAGAACGTCGGCAGCACCTTCATCGTCGACGCACTGCCCGACGGCCAGGCCAGCTTGCTGAGCGTGGGGGGCAAGGCGTCGATCCTCGGCGGCAGTGCCATTGTGTTGGCGCAGGCAGGCAATTGGGTACCGCAAACCAATTACACCATCCTCACCGCCGCCGGCGGCATGAGTGGTCAGTTCGCGTCGGTTACGTCGTCGCTGGCCTTCCTTGATTCGGTGCTCACCTACACGGCGAACGCGACGACCCTGACGCTGCAACGCAACGACATCAACTTTGCCAGCGTGGCACAGGCAGCAAACCAGTTTGCCGTGGCCAACGCCGCCAACGCGCTTGGCTTCGACAATCCGGTGTACAGCACGCTGACCACGCTCAACGCGTTCACGGCAGCGCATGCCTTCGACCAGCTTTCCGGCGAAATCCACGCCAGTACCCGCACGGCGTTGATTGACGACAGCCGCTACGTACGCGATGCCATCAACCGTCACCTTTTGGGTCTGAACGACGGGGTTGCCGGCACGACCACTCACGGCACTGCGGTATGGGCCAAGGCATGGGGTCACGGCGGGCGTCACGACAGCGACGGCAATGCTGCGTCGCTGCAGGCCAACGGCAGCGGTGTACTGCTCGGTGCCGATCTGCCGCTTGGCAGCAACAGCCGCTTGGGTGCTGTGATTGGCCACGGTCAAAACTCGATCCGTTCCAGCGACAGTGGCTCGTCCACGCATGTACTTGGCGATCACGCCGGCGTGTATGGCAGCAGCATGTTCGGTGCGTTCGCCCTGCGCGCCGGTGCGGCGCGTACGTGGCAGGACGTACATGGCAATCGGGCAGTCACCTTCGGCAACTACAGCCAATGGCTGGTCGGCACGCACCATGCGCGGACGGCACAGGCCTACGTCGAAGGTGGCTACCAATTCAACGTAAGCCAGGGCCAGCGGCTGGAGCCGTTTGTGAACGTCGCCCGCGTGCGGGTACACAACGATGCCATACAGGAAAGCGGTGGCAATGCTGCGCTGGCGATCGCTGGCAACAGCATGTCCGTGAACACGGCGACGCTGGGCCTGCGCGACACTCTGGCACTGGATGCCGCTGGCGGTATCCACGCTCACGCCAGTATTGGCTGGCAGCAAGCGTGGGGCGATCTGACGCCGGTAAACACGATGCGCTTTGTGGCCGGTAGCGACAGCTTTGCGATCGCCGGCGTGCCGGTAGCCCGGCATGCCTTGACCACCGATCTCGGTATCGACTTCAAGGTGGCGAAGAACGTCAGCGTGGACGCCGGTTACCTCGGCCAGTTCGCCAGCGGCGCACGGGATCAGGGTGCACGCATGAGCCTGACCGTGACGTTCTGAGGCAACAGGGCAGCAAGAGAAAAAACGGTCACCGCGAGGTGGCCGTTTTTTTTTCGCATCGTGCCACTGGGGCCAAGCGCAAGCCCGCACAGCTTTGGGTAGCGAAAGCATCGCGGATAAAGCCGCTTGCATGTCTGCCCGCGCCATCCTCAATGCCATGTGGTACGAGGTGCGCGCCAATCAGCGCGTGGCGAGCAATGCCTCGAGCGCTTCAGGATCTTTCGGCAAGGCGGCGCTGAGCACTTCGTTGCCATCCGGCGTGACCACCACATCATCCTCGATGCGCACCCCGATGCCACGCCAGCGCTCGGCCACCGA
>DATCWU010000039.1:0-4493 GCA_036566165.1 Rhodanobacter sp.
GCCCCGTACAATGCGCTGACCATTTCGCTGGTGAAGAGATACCGTGACTGCTGCTGGATTTTCCGCTGCCGCGCCGGAGGCGGCACTCGACGCATTGCTGGCACCGTTGGCCGCGGGCGCGGTGCGGTTGCCGCCTGCTGGCCGCGTGTTGTTCCTGCGTGCGCGGGCGGGCACCAGCGTGCGCGCATGGGCGCAACCGGGTTGGCTGTGCCAACAGAGTTTCCTGCCATTTGCCGATGAACTGAGTCGCTGTGGTTTGCATGTTGGCGAACCGGCTGCGGGCGATACATTTCCGTTGGTGCTGGTGTTGCCGCCGCGGCAGCGCGATGAAGCCCGCGCGGTCTTTGCGCGGGCGCTGCAGCACGTCGGGTCCGGCGGCACCGTGCTGGCATGCATGCCCAACAGCGAGGGTGCCAGATCGGGAGAGGCCGATCTCGCGCAACTTACCGGTGCGGTGCAGCACCTGTCCAAGCACAAATGTCGCGCGTTCTGGGTGACACCGGATGCGGCAAAGGTTGACCAGGCATTGCTGGACGCCTGGTTGGCGCTGGATACGCCGCGCACGATTGTCGGCGGCTACCGCAGCCGACCGGGTCTGTTCGCCTGGGACCGCATCGATCGTGCGTCCGCGTTGCTGGCAGAACATCTGCCCGATGACCTGCACGGCCGGGTCGCTGACCTTGGCGCCGGCTTCGGTTATCTGGCCACGCAAGTGGTCGCCCGTTGTCCGCAGGTCACTGCGCTCGATCTGTACGAAGCCGAGGAGCGCGCGCTGGAGCCGGCACGCAGCAATCTGGAACGCGCCTTGCGCGAGAGCAATCGGTGCCTGTCGGTCGACGTGCGTTGGCACGACGTCACGCGTGGCTTGCCGCAGCGGTATGACGCCATCGTCAGCAATCCGCCATTTCACCAGGGGCGCGCCGACCTGCCGGAGCTGGGGCGCGCCTTCATCACCAGCGCGGCCGATGCGTTGCCAGCGGATGGGCGCCTGTTGATCGTCGCCAACCGGCATCTGCCCTATGAAGCGCTGCTGCAATCGCGCTTCCGCGAGGTGCGCGCCATCGTGGTGCGTGACGGCTTCAAGGTGATGGCCGCCCGCGGGGTCATGGCGTGAAACTAATCAGACTGATTGCAAATCTCGGTTATGGCAGCCGCAAGGATGTGGCGCAGATGTTTCGTGCTGGCCGCATCACCGACGCTGCTGGCGCCATCCTGTATGCGGACGACGTGGTCGAACACACCGCCATTCGCGTCGACGGCGAACCGCTTGACCCGCCGTCTGGGCTGGTGCTGATGCTGCACAAACCGCTGGCGGTCACCTGCTCGCGCAAGGATCCGGGGCGACTCGTGTACGACCTGTTGCCCGCGCGCTACAGCGTGCGCTCCCCGGCCTTGTCCAGCATCGGCCGACTGGATCGGGACACCAGCGGCTTGCTGTTGTTCACCGACGACGGCGCGCTGTTGCACCGGATCATTTCGCCGCGAGCCCACGTGGCCAAGACCTACGAGGTAACGCTGGCGCAGGATCTGCGCGGCGACGAAGCTGCATTGTTCGCCAGCGGAACGCTGCTGCTGGAAACCGAGCAGGACCCGCTGGCGCCCGCATTACTCGACGTGCTGGCGCCGCGGCATGCGCGGCTTACGGTCACCGAAGGTCGTTATCACCAGGTGCGACGCATGTTTGCCGCCGCGGGCAATCACGTGCAGACGTTGCACCGTGTCTCGGTCGGCAGGCTGACGCTCGGTGAGTTGCCACCGGGCGCATGGCGGACGCTGGATGCGCAAGAGGTCGCGCTGATCTTTGCCCGCTAAGGCGCCCGCCAAGTCCCCTGCAGGAACGCAGGCCGGTCGTGTAACACCCGGCGTGGCATGTCACAAACGCTTCGTGCGCGGTAACCACCCAGGCGCGCTAGAGCACGCGTACCGGCGTGGGTATCGGCGCGCCGAACCACCTTTTCCGTTCGTCACGGCAGCTCGGACCACCCATGGCGTACTTGCGGCAGATGCCCGGGCGTTCGGCGTAGATCGTGCAGCGATGGGTGTTGCGGTCAAGCGCGACACACCAGCCGTCCTCGCCCTTGGCCATGGTCTCCATGCCGTGGTCATCGCGTGTCGTCAACCATTCCGGTACGCGATCTTCGGGCATCAACACCACGGTAAGGCGGCAGCAGACCGCCTCGCACGAAGAGCACTGCACACCCGGATCGACATGCTCGGCGTAGGGATCGAGGTCGGCGTGGAGGGCGGGGATCTTGCTCATGGTCCAGTATGACCACATCGGCCACGTGGGACCTGAACCATTGCCGTTGTTGCGTACGTTTCAGTCGGGCGCGTCGACTCACAACTTTCGCCAGCCTTCGAGTCCCAACTGCTGCAAGGTCTTGATGTTGTGTCGATAGATGCTGTCGGTGTCAGGCATGGAATTCATCGCGCGCTCGACGCTGGCCTCGCGCAACAAGTGCAGCGTGGGGTAGGGCGAGCGGTTGCTGAAGTTCTCGATGGCGCCTGGTTCACTGTCGGCAAACTGGTAATCGGGATGGAAACTGGCCACCTGCCACACACCGTCGAGTTGCAGTGTCTGCACCGCCGCGTCGGCCACGTCGAGGAAGTCGTTGTAGTCGAGAAAATCGGTGAGTACGAAAGGGTGGATCAGCAATCCGGTTTCGCATTCGTCCGCTGTCAGCGCGTTCAGTGACTGCAATTCGCCACACAAATCGTCCAGCAAGGCGTCGGCGTCACGCGCGTGGCTGACGCGCATGCGCAATTTTCCCTGCACATACGGCGCGCGGGCAAACGGACACAGGTTGAGGCCGATCACGGCACGTTCCAGCCAGCGTGCCGTGGCCGTCAGATACGAGGCGTCCTCGGGCAAGGCATCGGCATTGAGACTGCCGGGCGACGATGTTTCGATCATGCAGTTCTCGATGGCTGTCTGGCGGCGCCGACTATAGCGGTACGTCATGCGGAGCGTTTGCACAGCTAACGTGCTGGTGGCGGCAGGCAGTACCCGTCGTACTTTCCTGGCGGGCGATATGCTGTCGCGCGAGCGGGGCGGACCCGCATGTCCCCGGGAGCCTGGTTTGCGGCATCCAGCTCTTGCATGCTGCGCCGGGCGTCAGCATATAGAGAACGTTCATTCGATCAAGTTGCCTGCATGTTCAACCTGCATTTCGATAACGCGTTTGTGCGTGAGCTGCCTGGCGACCCGGAGCAGGGGCCGGGACTGCGCCAGGTCGAGGGGGCGGCGTATTCGTCGGTTGCGCCCACGCCGGTGGTGGCTCCCGTCGTGTTGGCGCATTCGGCAGAGACCGCAGCCTTGTTGGGCCTGACCGAGGCGACGGTCACGACGCCGGAGTTTGCGCAAGTGTTTGCCGGCAATAGCTTGCTCGACGGGATGCAACCGTATGCGGCCAACTATGGCGGGCATCAGTTCGGCGTTTGGGCTGGCCAGTTGGGCGATGGCCGCGCGGTGACGCTGGGCGAAGTCATCAACGCTGCGGGTGAGCGCCAGGAATTGCAGCTCAAGGGTTCCGGGTGCACGCCGTACTCGCGTGGAGCGGATGGCCGTGCGGTGTTGCGCTCTTCGCTGCGCGAGTTTCTGTGCAGCGAGGCAATGCACCACTTGGGCGTGCCGACGACCCGTGCGTTGTGCCTGATCGACACCGGTGAAGCCGTCGTGCGTGACATGTTTTATGACGGCAATGCGGCCCCGGAGCCCGGTGCGATCGTGTGTCGTGTCGCTCCGTCTTTCATCCGCTTTGGCAGTTTTGAGTTACCGACATCACGGGGGGATCTGACGCTGCTGCGGCAACTGGCCGATTTCACTATCCGCCGCGATTACCCCGAACTCAGCGGGCAGGGTGAATCACTGTATGCGCAGTGGTTTGCCCAAGTGTGCGAGCGCACGGCCAGCATGCTCGCCCACTGGATGCGCGTCGGCTTCGTGCATGGCGTGATGAATACCGACAACATGTCGATCCTCGGCCTGACCATGGACTATGGCCCGTATGGCTGGGTCGACAATTACGACCCGGAATGGACACCAAACACCACGGATGCCCGGCGCCGCCGCTATCGTTTCGGCCAGCAGCCCGCTGTGGCGTGGTGGAATCTCAGCTGTCTGGCTGGCGCGCTGGCGCCGTTGTTTGCCAGCGTCGAGCCGTTGCAAGCCGGGCTGGATCACTATACGGCGACCTACGCGGCGGCGGATCGCACGAACCTCGCCGCCAAGCTGGGCCTGGCGGAGTGTCGGGATGACGATGTGGGGCTGATGCAATCGCTGCAAGCACTGCTGCAATCGGCTGAAATCGACATGACATTGTGGTTCCGCGCGCTGGCTGATATCGATGTGCAGGCGCCATCACTGGCTACGCTGCACGACGCGTTCTATGACGACGCCAAACGCCGTGCTGCCGAACCGGCACTCAATGACTGGCTGGCTCGTTACGCGGCACGCCTGGCCAGTGATCCGCAATCACCCGCACAACGTCGCG
>DATCWU010000043.1:0-2490 GCA_036566165.1 Rhodanobacter sp.
AATCCACGCGCATGGGCGCTGGATTTGGAAAACGCCCTGGTGTTGCGCGACCCCGCGCATTTGTTGCATGCCCGGCATCAGGCCGAATGGGCCGCGTTGCGCCAACACGCCACGCGTGTGGTCGATTACCGTGCTCTGGAAAGTCCACGTCAGTACCCGGCCGAGGTGCGGAAAAACCTCAGACGCCTGAATCGCACACGACTCGATCGGATGGTCAATCGTTTGTTGTGACCTGCGGCTGGCACCGGCTGATCGGCAACGTGCCCATCATCGTTGCGAGTCGTGGACCATTCGTCTGGTGCACCGGCGATCAGCGGTCGCCGGGGTGATGTACGCCAATGCTGCGCTACCGCGCGGACTGAACCAGACGCGCCAGGCGTTCATCCAGCTCGCGTCCCGCAGCTGGCCAGGCGGTGGCGAGGAGGCTGAAGCACACGGTATCGCGAAGGCTGCCGTCGGCACGGCGTTTGTGCGCCCGCAGCACACCTTCACGCTGGGCACCGAGGCGGGCGATGGCATGTTGGGAGTTGGTGTTCAGCACATCGGTGTGGAAGGCGACGGCGACGCAGCCAAACGTCGTGAACGCATGCTCCAGCAGCAACCGTTTGCATGCGGTGTTGAGATGGGTCTGCTGCCAGCGCCTGGCGTACCAGGTGTAGCCAATCGCCAAGCGCGGCACGTCGGGCTCCAGCTCGTAATAGCGCGTGGTGCCGACGACCTCGCCGGTGCCGGCTTCACGCACGGCAAATGGCAGCATCGTCCCGGCGGCCTGGCCGTGCAGGGCTTTTTCGATGTAGCCGAGGGCCTGACCCGGTTTCGGCACACTGGTGACCGCCAGCTGCCACAACTTGCCGTCGGCAGCGGCATGCTCGAGCGCGGGCGCGTGTTCACGGCGCAGTGGCTCCAGCGTTACGTAATCATCGTGCAGCGTGCTCGGGAAGAACGCGGGCATGGCGCGGCAAGCTAGGCGTCGAGGTCGGGGATCAGTTTGCTTTCCAGCCGCGCGATGGCGTCTTTCAGCAGCAGTTTGCGTTTTTTCAGGCGCGTCAGTTGCAGTTCGTCGCGGCCGAGCCCGGATGCCAGCTGCGCGATCGTTGCATCGAGTTCGCGATGCTCCAGTCGCAGCTCGGCGAGCAAATGGGTGATCTCGGCGTGGTCCTGAACCTGCATGACGTTGCAACGGCTGGCGTAAGCCCCGTAGTCTACTGCGGTTTGGGCCACCGCGAAGGCCGATCGCGGGCCGCTACAATGACGGTCTTCCCGCACCCATGGTGCCCCATCCCGTGAGGACCCGCCGTGTCTTTGTTTGCCGCTGTTGAAATGGCCCCGGGCGATCCGATTCTGGGCCTGGTGGAAACCTTCAAAGCCGACCCCCGACCCGCCAAGATCAATCTGGGTATCGGCATATATCTGGACGAGCAGGGGCGAATTCCGCTGCTGGCCAGCGTGCACGAAGTGGAGCGGGGGTTGGCGCTGGCTGCAGCGCCACGGAGCTATCTGCCGATTGACGGCCTGCCAGCGTATAACCAGCTCACCCAGCGGCTGTTGTTCGGTGCCGAGTCGCCGCTACTGGCGGCCGGTCGGGTGGCGACCGCGCAAACGATTGGTGGCAGTGCAGCGTTGCGCGTGGGTGCCGATGTACTCAAGCAGTTGCTGGGCGAACAGGCGAAAGTCGCGATCAGCGATCCCAGCTGGGGCAATCACCAGGTGGTGTTCCGCGCAGCCGGGTTTGCGGTCAGCACCTACCGCTATTTCAATGCGGCGAATCACGGGCTGGATTTTGCCGGCATGCTGGAGGATCTGGCGCAGCTGGACCCGGGCAGCGTCGTCCTGCTGCACGCGTGCTGCCACAACCCGACTGGTGTGGACCTGAATGCGGCACAGTGGCGGCAGGTGATCGAGCTGGTGCACGCGCGTGACTTGTTACCGTTCGTGGACATGGCGTATCAGGGATTTGATCAGGGCCTGGAGACGGACGCGCTGGTGCTGCGCTTGCTGGCGCAGTCGCCGGTGCGCGCGTTCGTGGTGGCCAATTCATATTCCAAGTCGTTTTCGCTGTATGGGGAACGCGTGGGTGCGCTGTCGATGGTGGGTACGGATGGCGCCGAGGCGGCGCGGTTGCTGTCGCGCATGAAACAGACGATCCGCACGATCTATTCCAGCCCGGCGACGCATGGCGCGGCGCTGGTGGCGGGTGTGCTTGGCAGCCCCGAGTTGCGCGCGCGCTGGGAGGACGAACTCGGTGCGATGCGTGCGCGCATCCACGCCATGCGTGCCGGCTTTGTCGAGCGTCTGGCGGCACATGGTGTGCCGCAGTTCGGCTTCATCAACCAGCAAGCGGGCATGTTTTCCTACTCCGGCTTGAGCCAGGCGCAGGTGCATCGGCTGCGCGATGAATTTGCCATCTACGCGCTCGACAGCGGTCGCATTTGTGTGGCCGCACTCAGCCAGGGCAACCTCGATGCCGTGGCCGCCGCGGTGGCGAGCGTC
>DATCWU010000048.1:0-8500 GCA_036566165.1 Rhodanobacter sp.
GCGGGGGCTGCCGCGGTACTGGCGCCGACCGGTGCGGGTGCGACCGACCCTGCCGCAGCCATCGATGCCTCACCAGCCGCTACCGGAGCCGTGGCCGAAGCGGTTCCCGCTGGCGCCACGGCGACACCCTGGCGTGCCGCCGCCAGCTTGGCCTGCAAATCGGCAATCTCGCTGTCCTTGAGCGAAAGCAGCCGCGTGTTCTTGTCATTGATGTCAGTCAGGTCCTTCACCTGCGTCTTCAGGTCGGCCGACTGCTGCTGCACGCTGGCAAGGCTTTCCTGCGCACGCAGCAGATCCCGCTGCAACGTCGTTGCCGACGCGTTGCCCTGGCTGCCACCGGCCCCACTCCCGGCAGCGTCGACACCATCCTTGGCCGGAACCAGCGCAAGGCGATCATTGGTATCGGCAGCGGCATGCGTCGGCGCACTGGACGCCGATGCGCGGGTCGCCGTATCCGCCACGGTGGCCGGGCTCACTGCGGCCTTGGCATTCCAGTCGCCATTCTGCCGGCGTACCTCGGCTATCGCGGCAACCACAGCCATGGTCTGCGCCTCGGTCGCCGTCGGCAGGCGCAGGATGGCACCCGCCTTCAACGCATTGATGTTGTCGCGGTAAAACGCATCAGGGTTGGCTTGCTTGATCGCCAGCAACATTTGATGGATGTCGACACCTGCTGGTGTGGCCGTACGGGCAATGGCCGACAGCGTGTCACCGCGAACGACCGGACCGTATTGCCCGCCAGCAGCGGGAGCCGTCCTGGTTGCAGCAGCCACCGTAGGCGGGGGCGTACGTGCAACGGCGCCAGTTGCAGTCTGCGCATGCGGTGGGGTGGCCGCGTGCGTCAGGGGCTGCCGCACCGGCGCCGGCTGCGCCTGAGGTGCCGGTGCCGGCGCAGCCGCCAGCGCAGCAGGCGCTGCCGAACCGGGCGGGTCAAGCAAGATGGCAAACTCGCGCACGCTCTTGCCGGATTGTGCGTTTACCTCGATCAGCAAATCGAGAAAGGGATCCTCCACCGGCGTCGTGCTGGTGATGCGTATCACACGCTGGCCGCCGGCCGCATCGGCAACGCTGAAGTGCAACGGAATCGCGGTGCGCCCGCCCGCAATGCCGGCGCGTGCAAATTCATCGCTGGAGGCCAGCTGCGCGGTCAAGTGTTGCAGTTCCTCGGGGGTTGCCGCGTGCACCGGGATTTCCGCCAGCAATGGCTGCCCCAGCGCCGACTTGACCTGGATCTGACCCAGATCCACGGCCAGGAGCGGTGTGCTGCCCAGCGCCAGAGCAATCAGCAACGGCAACTTCAACGAACGCTTCATCGTGTATCCCCCAAAAACATGGTGGCGTCATTCATGGTGTGACCGCGGCGCGGCAACGACTTCAAACGAGTTGCCACTTTAGTTACAAGCGTGCCAATCAACAATAGCTGTGGCAAATACTTGCGACGCATTGCTGCAACACGTTCTCAGTTTGAAACAACCGCCCAGGCGGGCACCCGGAACCGCTCCATCGCCAAGCCGCACACTTGTACCCCGGGTGCAAAGGCAGCGGCCGAGGTTCCGCAAACTGCATTGTCCAGCCGACGCATTACAAATAATCGGCGACCAGCAGTTCGGCAATCTGCACGGCATTCAAGGCCGCGCCCTTGCGGATATTGTCCGCCACGATCCACAGATCCAGCCCGCGTTCGTGCGAAATATCCTCGCGGATGCGGCCGACAAACACTTCGTCGTGCCCTGCCGCCTCACCGACCGGGGTCGGATAACCGCCAGCCTTGCGCTCGTCCATCAACACCACGCCCGGTGCCGCTGCCAGCAGCGCGCGTGCATTTTCCACACTGAGTTTGTCCCGCGTTTCGAGGTGCACGGCCTCGGCGTGACCATAGAACACCGGCACGCGCACGGCGGTCGGGTTCACCTGGATCGACTCATCTTCCAGGATCTTGCGCGTCTCCCACACCAGCTTCATCTCTTCCCGGGTGTAGCCATTGGGTTGAAAGTCGTCGATGTGCGGGATGACATTGAATGCAATCTGCGCGGGAAATTTCTGCCCCGGCTCCACGCTTTTGAAGTTCAGCAGCGCGGCCGTCTGCCGACCCAGCTCCTCCATGCCCGAGCGACCTGCCCCGGACACGGACTGATAAGTCGCCACGTTGATGCGCTCGATCCCCACCGCATGGTGGATCGGCGCCAACGCCACCAGCATCTGCATGGTCGAGCAGTTCGGGTTGGCGATGATGCCGTGCGTCGTGTAGTCGGCAATCGCATGCGGGTTGACCTCGCTGACCACCAGCGGAATATCGTGCTGATAGCGAAACTCCGCCGTGTTGTCGATCACCACGGCACCAGCCGCCGCCGCCCGCGGCGCATGCTCGCGACTGACAGCACTGCCGGCAGAAAAAAACGCAATGTCGATACCGGCGAAATCAAAGGTGTCCAGCAACTGCACGGTGAGGTCGCGACCGGCAAACTTGACCTTGCCCCCGGCCGAACGCTCGCTGGCCAGTGGCACCAGCTCGCTGACCGGAAAGTCGCGTTCGGCCAGGATCGCCAATACGGCTTCACCCACCGCGCCGGTAGCGCCAACCATGGCGATTTTGTAACTGCTTTGCTTGCTCATCGAATGAATGCTTTGCTCAGGGGTAAGTGCTGGTGCCGGCCGGAGCCAGCACTTCGTGGCCGGGAATGGTCAAGAGCCGTCCCGAATGCGTGCCGTCGCCGAACCAATCCGGCACATTATCAACGGCCAGCGTGGTCACCGCACGCCACGTATCGTGCCGGTCATCACCTGGTCCGCACCTCAGGGCCCGGATTGGGCTGGAATGTGCGGCGTCACCGGGCCGACATCGGCGCATTGCGCGCGATGACGCAACGCGTGATCCATCAGCACCAGGGCCAGCATCGCCTCGGCAATCGGGGTCGCGCGGATACCGACACACGGATCGTGCCGCCCCTTGGTCACCACCTGGGTCGGTTCACCGGACAGGTTCACGCTGTGGCCAGGGAGCACGATGCTGGAAGTCGGCTTGAGCACGATCGAAGCGGTGATCTGCTGGCCGCTGCTGATCCCACCCAGAATGCCGCCGGCGTGATTGGACATGAAGCCGGCCATGCTCATCTCGTCGCGATGCTGACTGCCACGCTGACTGACTGCCGCAAACCCGTCCCCAATCTCCACGCCCTTGACGGCATTGATCGACATCAGCGCGGCTGCCAGGTCGCCATCGAGCTTGCCATACACCGGCTCGCCCCAGCCCGGCGGCACACCATCGGCAACCACATTGACGCGCGCACCGACCGAGTCCCCGGCCTTGCGCAGCGCATTGATGCACGACTCCAGCGCCGGTACTTGCGTCGCACACGGCCAGAAGAACGGATTGGCCTCCACTGCATCCCAGTCAAACGCATCCGGCGTAATGTCTCCGAGCTGGGCGAGATACCCGCGCACGTGCACGCCATGATGTGCCGCCAACCACTTCTTGGCGATCACCGCCGCCGCCACGCGCATGGTGGTTTCCCGCGCCGAGGCGCGTCCGCCACCACGCGGATCGCGAATGCCGTACTTCTGCCAGTAGGTGTAATCGGCGTGACCGGGGCGAAAGGTCCGCTCGATGTCCGCGTAATCGTGGCTGCGCTGGTTGGTATTGCGAATGAGCAAGGCGATCGGCGTGCCGGTGGTCCGACCCAGATACACGCCGGACAGGATTTCCACCTCGTCGGCCTCGTGCCGCTGCGAGGTGTAACGGCTGCGACCGGTGGAGCGGCGCGCCAGATCCGGCTTGAATTCCTCGGTACCGATCGCCAGGCCCGGCGGGCAGCCGTCGATAACGCAGCCGATCGCCGGCCCGTGGCTTTCGCCAAAGGTGGTGACGGTGAAAAGCTTGCCGAACGAGTTGCTGGACATGGCGCGCCCGGGAGCAAAGACGCAAGCATACCGGCACCCCCCTGCTTGTAGGAGCCCGCTCGCGGGCGATGCTCTTTTTGCCGGGATTCGGGATTCGGGACTCGCAAGAGCAAAAGCATCGCCCGCGAGCGGGCTCCTACCGGGGTGCTGGCGGCCAATCGCGGGACAGCATGGCGAAGATCACATCGTCGACCCACTCGCCGCGCAAGCACAGGCTCTCGCGATGATGGGCCTCCTGGTGCATGCCCAGGGCACGCAACAGCGCCATGCAGGCGAGGTTGCGCGGATCGACCGAGGCGTGGATGCGATGGCGGCCAAGCTCGCTGAACACATGATCAAACGCTGCGCGCACGGCCTCGCCGGCATAACCGCGGCCCTGCCGCATCGGCGTGATGCTGACGCCGAACTCGACTGAATCCGCGGCCTCTTCAGGCAGGTTCAGGCCAAGGTCGCCGATCAACGTGCCGTCCTCGCGCAACCGGATCGCCCGCTGGAACCAGCCGTGCGACGGCGACTGCGGCTGGGCGTCGATGAACGCACGCGCGGCGGCGAGATCCGCCGGGTACCAGCCCTGGTAGCGTGCCACCACGGGGTCAGCACGGCAGGCAAACAAGGCCTCCGCGTCCGCCGGTCGCAACGCGTCGATCCGCAGCCGCGTCGTGACCAGTTCCATCGCTCAGCCCGGTTGCCGCGCGGCAGCCGCCGCGCGGATCGCCGCCGCGTGCTCGACCAGGTCGCGCCGCTCCAGCGCAAACACGCCCATGGCGCCAACCTTGAACTCGATCCAGACAAACGGCACCTGCGGCAACAATGCCGCCAGCGCGTGCTCGCTCTCGCCCACCTCGACGATCAGCAAGCCGTCGCCAGTGAGGTGCCCGGCGGCCGCGTCGAGGATGCGCAAACACAGATCCAGACCATCGGCGCCCGAGGCCAGACCGAGCGCCGGCTCGTATGCGTATTCGCCCGGCAACGCCGCGTATTCGGCATCGGTGACGTAGGGCGGATTGGACACGATCAGGTCATAACGCTGGCCCTGCACGCCAGCGAACAAGTCCGACTGGATCGCGTTGACCCGGCCCTCGACGTGCTGGAACGCGATGTTCTCGCGCGCCAATGCCAGCGCCTCGGCACTGATGTCGGCGATATCGACTTGCCACTCCGGGTTGTATTCGGCAATCGCGATGCCGATGCAGCCGGAGCCGGTACACAGATCCAGCACGCGTTCGACCGGACGCTCGTCCAGCCACGGGGCGAAGCCCGACTCGATCAACTCGGCAATCGGCGAGCGCGGTACGAGCGCACGCGGATCACTCTTGAATTTCAAGCCGGCAAACCAGGTTTCGCCGACGAGATAGGCCACCGGCACACGTTCGTTGACGCGCCGCTCGATCAGCGCCAGCAATTGCGCGCGCTCGCTCTGCACCAGCACCCCGGCGCCGTACGCCGGCGGCAGATCCGGCGGCAGATGCAGGGTGGCCAGCACCAGGTGCGTGGCCTCGTCGATGGGGTTGTCGTGACTGTGACCAAACGTGAGTTCCGCCGCCGCAAAGCGGCTGGCGGCATAGCGGATGAAGTCGATGATGGAGGCAAGTTCGGTGGTCACGGTTGATCCTGCAGCGCAGACGCCAAGGGTAGCCAGTATACGGGCCGGCATCCGGCGCGCCGGGGCGTTCCCTATACTCGGCAGATGAATTTCAATGTGTTTCTGCAATACACCCTGCCCCACCGCGCGCTGACGCGAGTTGTCTACTGGGCCACGCGCTGGACCTTTGCGCCGTGGAAGAACTGGCTGATCGGCACGGTGGTGCGCAACTACCATGTCAACATGGCCGAGGCGGCACAACCCGACGCGTTGGCGTATCAGCACTTCAATGCGTTCTTCACCCGCAAACTGCGCGCTGACGCACGCCAGCTCGACCCCGACCCGCAGGCGCTGCTCTCGCCCGCCGATGGCCGCATCAGTCAGGCCGGCGCGATTGTCGACGGGCGGATCTTTCAGGCCAAAGGGCAGGATTACACCACCGCGGAACTGCTCGGCGGTGACGATGCCGCCGCCCCGTATCGCCACGGCAGCTTCATCACCGTGTACCTGTCGCCGCGCGATTACCACCGCGTGCACATGCCACTGACCGGCACGCTGCGGGAAACCGTGCATGTGCCCGGGCGCATCTTCAGCGTGGCGCCATTCGCGGTGGCTGCCATTCCGCGCCTGTTCGCACGCAACGAACGATTGGTATGCCACTTTGACGGCGAGCAAGGTCCGTTCGCCGTGGTCATGGTTGGCGCGTTGCTGGTGTCGTCGGTGGCCACCGTGTGGGATGGATTGGTGATACCACCCTATGCGTCGTCCATCCGTCGCAAGTCGTTTGCCGGGCGAGGTATCACGCTGGAGCGCTTCGCGGAAATGGCGCGCTTCAACATGGGCTCCACGGTCATCGTGCTGCTCCCGGCAGGTACCGCCACCCTGGATCCGCTGCAGGCCCAGCAGGAAGTGCAAGTGGGACAACGGCTTGGCCGCGGTTGACGGCGACTTGCGCGGCACCTGACCACCAGACACAACGTCTTGGGGGCTGACATGGAACGTCATTTTGTGACGCTCTGCGCGCAATCGCGCTGCCCACTCGTCTACGCTCAACGAGCCGCTGGCGTGCCAGCGCGACCGATTCCAGTCGAGGGGAAAATCATGAATCTGCTTGTACCCGTCATCGCGATGTTGCGCGTACGCCAGCTCGGCCGCCAGTTCAACGCCATCGAGCGCAGCATTCGGGCGCTATCCAAACGCAACCGCACGCAATTGAGCACGCTGACCTTGCGCGAGATCGGTCAGGCCGCGCAAAGTGACTTCCCGCATTTGTATGGCACGGCGCCGGAATCGCGTTACCTGCCATGGGGCAGCGGCACCAACACCGGCTACGCGCGTGCGCAATCGGCAAACACCGAGGTATCGCTGCGTGGCATTGCCCTGTGGCTCGCGGTGGCCTATCACGAAACCAAGGACTCACCGCACGCCGCAGTGCAGGCGCAACACCGGCAACTGCTCCACGTGCTGCGCGAGTTGAAGGAAGTTCACCGCAGCGCGCACGTCACCAGCCAGCCGTGGGCGCTTCCGGAGAGAGTCGCGGCTTGAGTCCGTTGCGGACCGGAGAGTGAGCACACACCACCTGGTGGCTCACTCCCGTACCGTACGCGATACTCAGAATTTGCCCAGAAAGTCCCGTTTGCCAATATCCAGGCCGCCATGGCGCAACAATGCGTATGCCGTGGTGACGTGGAAGACAAACTGCGTCATGCCGTAGTGCAACAGGTAGGCCTCACCGCTGAGCCGACGCTCGCTCGGCTTTCCCGGATGCACGACCACCTCGCGCGTGTCACTGCCATCGAACTGTGCCGCCGCGAGCGCACCGATCGCGCCCAGCGTATGCGCAATCAGCGCGCGCAGCTCGGGCAACGTGCTGGACTCGCCAGCGAACTTGGCCACTTGCGCGCCTGACAGTTGCGCGCTGACAGCCCGGGCAAACTCACAGGCAATCTGCACCTGCCGGGTCAGCGGAAACATGTCAGGAAACAATCGCGCCTGGGTCAGCGCCGTAGGCTCGATGTTCCTTTCGGCAACATGCTTCTCGGCCTTGGCGAGGATGGTGTCGAGGCTGCCCAGCAACTGCTGGAATACGGGTACTGAAGCGGTGTACATGAATGCGGTCACATTGATTCCTGATTGGTGATGGAGACAACCTTCCGATTGTAGGCTGGTGTCTGCCCTGTTCGCGACTGCCGCAACGGGCGCCCCACACCAGCGCCACGTCGTACGCCATCAGCCGGCGGCCGCCGGCAGCTCGGCATTGAAGTCGCGCCGCAAGCGCTGCCACTCCAGCTTCAGCCACGGCGTGAAGTGTTCGGGCTGCGCCACCATCTCGGCGTCCAGCGCGGTCGGGCTGACGAAGCGCCAGGCGGCAACTTCACTGCGATTGGCCTGGACCGGTGCTGCCGTCTGGCCGACATACACCGAACACAGCTCGTGCTCGGCGCCGAGTCCGTGATAGTCGGCCTGATACTCGAACTTGAACAGATAGCGCAGTTCGCAACGCATGCCCATTTCCTGCAGCAGGCGGCGCTGCGTCGCCTCGGCCAGGCTCTCGCCACGGCGCGGATGACTGCAACAACTGTTGGCCCAGTACCCCGGCCACAGCCGCTTGCCCGGGCTACGCTGCTGCAACAGCAATGCACCCTCGGTGTTGAACACGAACAGGGAGAACGCGCGATGCAGATTGCCCTGCCCGTCATGGCAGGCCGCCTTGCTGGCGTAGCCACGCACACGATCATCGGCGTCGACCAGGATCAACTCCTCGGCCTCTGACGATACGCTGGCGTGGGTTTGCCGGATGTCAGCCAAACGCCACCTCCATCGCCTGATAACCGGCGGCCTGCATGGCGCGGATCACTGGCGCAGCGCCATCCGGGCACAACGCAATCACCGAGCCCCCGCCACCACCGCCGGTGAGCTTGGCACCGACGGCGCCGTTGTCGCGAGCCAGCTGCACCAGTTCCTCGATCTGCGAACTGGATACCTGCAGCGCGTTCAACTGGCCCTGGCAGATATTCATCA
>DATCWU010000065.1:0-20473 GCA_036566165.1 Rhodanobacter sp.
CGCCTTGAATCGCGTCGCGACGACCCTATAACCGCTGGCGACGGCGTCGAGTTGGCAATTCCCGACGCGGCCGCGGCACCATTTTGATCAATTCACCACGGAGTTTTTTCATGCATGACAGCGACCCGCAGACACCAGCCGATGTGCACGCGGAGAACGAGGAACCAGCGCTGAGTGCAGCCGAGATCGAAGCGTTGCGCGCCGAGTTGGCCGCGGCCCAGGCCAGTGTCGCGGAATTGCGCGACACCATGTTGCGCGAGCGCGCCGAGCTCGAAAACCAGCGCCGCCGCCAACAGCGCGACATGGAGCAGGCACGCCGGTTTGCCAATGAAAAGTTGCTGAACGAGCTGCTGCCAGTCTACGACGGCCTCGAGCGCGGCTTGGCCGTGGAAACCGGGGATGTCGCGGCAGTGCGCGAGGGCATCAGCCTGACCTTGAAGGAGTTGCTGCGTATTGCCGGCAACAACGGCCTGGTGCAGATTGACCCGTTGGGCCAGCCGCTGGATCCGGAGCGGCACCATGCAGTGAGCGTGGTCGATGCGCCTGACAGTCCGCCGAACAGCGTGGTGACCGTACTGCAAAAAGGTTATGTGCTGAACGATCGCCTGCTGCGCCCGGCGCTGGTCGCCGTGGCCAAGGGCGACTGACGCGCCCCAGGCAGCGCAGGCTGACCGCTGCGGCGGTCGACGGAATCATCCAATCGGGAGCCACCGGCATTGAATCGTCGGGTCGGAACCCCATTTGAAAACCAGTCGCGGCCCTCAGGGCTGCTGAAATTTGGAGCAATAGCATGGGCAAGATCATCGGTATCGACTTGGGCACCACCAATTCCTGCGTCGCGATCATGGACGGCGGGACGACGAAGGTCATCGAGAATTCCGAGGGTGATCGCACCACGCCATCCATCGTTGCGTTTACCAAGGACGGCGAAGTGCTGGTGGGCGCCTCGGCCAAGCGACAGGGCGTGACCAACGCGAAGAACACGTTCTACGCGGTAAAGCGCCTGATCGGGCGCAAATTTTCCGATGCGGAAGTGCAGAAGGATCTGGGCGTGGTGTCTTACGGCATCGTTGCCCACGGCAACGGCGACGCCTGGGTGCAGACTTCCGACGGCAAGCAGATGGCACCGCAGGAAATTTCCTCCAAGGTGCTGATGAAGATGAAGAAGACCGCCGAGGACTACCTTGGCGAGACGATCACCGAAGCGGTCATCACGGTGCCGGCCTACTTCAACGATAGTCAGCGCCAGGCAACCAAGGACGCCGGCAAGATCGCCGGTCTGGACGTCAAGCGCATCATCAACGAACCGACTGCAGCCGCGCTGGCTTACGGCATGGACAAGAACGGCGGTGATCGCAAGATTGCCGTGTATGACCTGGGTGGCGGCACCTTCGACGTCTCCATCATCGAGATTGCCGAGGTCGACGGCGAGAAGCAGTTTGAAGTGCTGGCGACCAACGGCGATACCTTCCTTGGCGGCGAGGATTTCGACCGGCGCGTCATCGACTACCTGGTCGACGAGTTCCAGAAGGACCAGGGCATCGACCTGCGCAAGGATCCTCTGGCATTGCAGCGCCTGAAGGACGCTGCCGAGCGCGCCAAGATCGAACTGTCCAGCAGTCATCAGACGGAAGTGAACCTGCCATACGTCACGGCTGACGCGTCCGGCCCGAAGCACCTGAACATCAAACTTACCCGGGCCAAGCTCGAGGCGCTGGTCGAGGATCTGGTCAAGCGCACCATCGAGCCCTGCCGCATTGCGTTGAACGATGCGGGGTTGCGTGTATCCGACGTCCACGAGGTGATCCTCGTCGGCGGCCAGACGCGCATGCCGCAGGTGCAAGAGGCGGTCAAGGAATTCTTTGGCAAGGAGCCGCGCAAGGACGTCAACCCGGATGAGGCTGTTGCCGTGGGCGCGGCGATTCAGGGTGGCGTGTTGGGCGGCACGGTCAAGGATGTGCTGCTGCTGGATGTCACCCCGCTGTCGCTCGGTATTGAGACGATGGGTGGCGTGATGACCAAGCTGATCGAAAAGAACACCACGGTGCCGACCAAGGCGGCGCAGACGTTCTCCACCGCTGATGACAACCAGACGGCGGTGACGGTACATGTGCTGCAGGGCGAGCGCGAGCGTGCCGGCGCGAACAAGTCGCTGGGCAAGTTTGATTTGTCCGGGATCGACGCCGCGCCGCGTGGTCAGCCGCAGATCGAAGTCACCTTTGACATCGACGCCAACGGCATCCTGCATGTTTCAGCCAAGGACAAGAAGACTGGCAAGGAGCAGAAGATCGAGATCAAGGCGGGTTCAGGCCTGTCCGAGGAAGAGATTCAGCGCATGGTGGCGGACGCCGAGACCAACAAGGAAGAAGACCAGAAATTCCGCGAGCTGGTGGCCACGCGCAACAAGGCCGACCAGCTGGTGCACAGCACCCGCACGGCGTTGAAGGAACATGGCGGCAAGGTGCCGGCCGACCAGCTGAGTACCATCGAAGGTGCGCTGGCGGATCTGGAAAAAGTCAAGGACGCCGACGACAAGGCTGCCATTGAAGCGAAGCTGACGAAGCTTGAGCAGGTTGCCCAGGCGTTGTACGCGGCGGCGCAGGGCGGCGCGGGTGCGGAGGCGGGTGGTCCGCAGGCGGCTCCTGGTGGGTCGGCACAGCCCGATGACGTGGTCGACGCCGAATTCACCGAAGTGAAAGACGACAAGAAGTAAGCGGCTGCCGATTCAGGCGATGCCGAACAGGCAGCCCGTGACCGGATTACCCGGCACGGGCTGTTTGCTGGAACGGGGCCGCGAACCTGCGGCTCTGCGGGTGGTGGGCGAAAGACCGTAGGTGGGGCGATGAGCGAACGTGATTATTACGAGGTGTTGGGGGTTGGCCGCAGCGCGACGACGGCTGAGCTGAAGAAATCGTTTCGCCGCCTCGCCATGAAGTTTCACCCCGACCGCAACCCGGATGATCCGACCGCCCAGGACAAGTTCAAGGAAGCCAAACAGGCTTACGAGATCCTCGGTGATGAACACAAGCGAGCGTTGTATGACCAGTATGGTCACGCCGCGTTCGAGAACGGTGCAGGCGGTCGCGGCGGCGCCGGTTTCGGTGACGTCGGCGACGTGTTTGGTGACATTTTTGGCGATATCTTCGGGCGCCATGGCGGTGGCCGTGGACGTCCGCAACGTGGTGCCGATCTGCGTTACATGATGCAGATGGATCTGGAAGAAGCCGTATTTGGCGTCACCCGGCAAATCCGGATTCCCACCCAGGTCAACTGTCAGCATTGTAATGGCACCGGTTCGGAAGACGGCAAGGCCAGTCAGTGCACCACCTGTCGCGGGCATGGGCGCGTGCGCATGCAAAACGGCATCTTCTCGATCCAGCAGACATGCCCGACATGTGGCGGCAGCGGCCAGGTGATCGACAAACCGTGCAGGAAATGTCACGGTCAGGGGCGGCTGGAAGAGACCCGCACGCTGGAGGTGCAGGTGCCCTCCGGCGTCGATAACGGTGATCGTATCCGCCTCAATGGCCAAGGTGAGGCTGGCCCGGCTGGTGCGCCGGCCGGTGATCTGTACGTGGAGGTGCAGGTGCGTGAGCATCCCATCTTCCAGCGCGAAGGCAATGATCTGTATTGCGAGGTGCCAATTCGTTTTTCGCAGGCAGCACTTGGCGTGTCGCTGCCGGTGCCCACGCTGGATGGCGAGGTACCGGTCAATATCCCGCCGGAAACCCAGACCGGTACGCAATTTCGCTTGCGCGGGCGCGGGGTTACATCGGTGCACAACAACCGGCATGGTGATTTGATCTGCCGTGTGGTGGTGGAAACGCCGGTGCGGCTGACCAAGCAGCAACGCGAATTGCTGGCTTCGCTGGAGGCCACTTTCCAGGGTGACGATGCAGACAGCCATACGCCGCGCGCCAAAGGCTGGGTGGACGGTGTGCGCCAGTTCTGGTCGCGCGTCACTGCGTAATGCCGCGGCCGGGTTGTACATTCCGGCCTGATGCTTTCCGTTGGGAGTGAGCCCGTGACCCGCACCGTTCGCGTTGCCATCAATGGTGCTGCCGGCCGCATGGGCAGTGCGCTGTGTGCGCTGCTTGTGCATGATGCGCGTTTCGCGTTGCTGCACGCAGTCGTATCGCCAGACTCGACACGCGTCGGCACGCCCGTATGTGCTGACGACCCACATGCGTTGCGCTGCGCGCGTGACTGGCGTGATGCGCCCGCCGTGGATGTGATCATTGATTTCAGCACGCCGGCCGGGCTGGAGGCGGCGCTGGCCCATTGTCTGGCCGGTGGCACCGCGTTGCTTACCGGCACGACCGGGTGCGATGCGGCAATGGATGCGCGCCTGAGCGCGGCCAGCGCACGCATTGCCATGTTGCGCGCTGCCAATTTCAGTCTGGGTGTCGCGGTGTTGAGGCGTTTGCTGCGTGACGCGGCAGCGGCGTTGCCGGCGTGGGACGTGGAGATTGTCGAGGCGCACCACCGCGGCAAGCGGGATGCGCCGTCCGGTACGGCGCTGGCCCTGGGAGCTGCCGCCGCGCAAGGGCGCGGCACGGTCGGAGAAACCTCGTTTGTATTCAACCGCGAAGGCCTGACGGACGGACGGGCGCAAGGCAGCATCGGCTTTGCCACGGTGCGTGGTGGCGACATTGTGGGTGAGCACACGGCCATGTTGATCGGGCAGGGTGAACGTCTGGAGCTGGTGCATCGCGCCGCCGACCGGTCAATTTTTGCGCGCGGAGCGTTGCACGCCGCGCATTGGCTCAGTCAGCGTGCGCCCGGGGCATGGACGCTTGACGATGTCCTGGCCAGCCCGCGCGTTGAAGCCTGATGACTGCGAGGGCACTGGTCCGTGCGGAACCGCTGCGCGCGCGTTGGAGCACGCCGTCGCTGGTGTGCATGGCGCATTGGAAGCTATGCGGTTGGCGCGGTAGGAAGAGTTGGAAATACAACTGGCGGCGCCAGCACCGCTGGCTACTGCCGGCAATGATGCGGTGCGGCACAGCGAGTGCGCTCAATCCGGGTGCGAGGCATTGCGGTCGCGCTTGGCGCCCAGTCGCGTATCGAATCCGCCAAACAGTTTCTTGAATCCACGCGAGAAGCGCCCGCGGCGGGTCTTGCGCAGCTTTTCGTTTTCGTCGACGAGCCAGGCGACCTGGATCACGCGGCGCTCGCCTTCGTAGGGCAGGTGGCCGTGGAACGAGTTGTCGCAACGCTTGAACGCGGCGACCTCACCGTATAGCGGCGTGAGTTCGGGCGCGACGATGCTGTCGATGTCGTCGATCTTGTGCAGAAAGCGCAGGCAACCGCTGCTGGTGTCCGGCCACTGCGTGTTGAGATAGATCAGGGCGGTGGCGATCTTGGACCGGCTGTCGGTGTGGATCGTGCCGTGGCGTTTGTTGAGCAGGCGACACAGGGTGACCAGCGTCGGGTATGCGCCCAGGTCATCGATGCCGAGGTGCTGGCCAATCACGCTGGCAAACGCCCGCGAGGTCAGGTTGTCGACCAAGGTGTTGATCGCCGGGCCACAATCACCGGGGTCGTACGGGAAGAATCCGGCGCTGCTGTAGCGCGGGAAATCGCGATCCAGATCGGTATGTGCCTCGGGCGGCAACTGGCCGTGCGCCACCATGAACGGGAATGGCTCTCGTTGTGTCGTAGTGTCCGCGCGCTCCAGGCGCGCGGGATCTAGCAGGACGGTCGAGCGCATTTACATTCAGCTCCGTTGAACGTTCGCTATTGTAACGCGGCAGGGACAGCGCAGGCAGTCGCCGCTGCGCATGGTTCATGTTGCGTATGGTGGACAGAAACCCCGCCGCCGCCTATCATTTCCACCCGCCCTGATTCTTCTTTCCGAGCTTCACAAGCCAGCAATCCTGCGGCTTGCGGACTTTGCTGTATCTATAAAAGGCGGTTTCCCGTATGCCCAATCCCGCTCTGCTCGCCCTCGAAGACGGCAGCGTATTTCACGGCCATGCCGTGGGTGCGACTGGTCAAACTGTTGGTGAGGTGGTGTTCAACACGGCTATGTCGGGCTATCAGGAAATTCTGACTGACCCCTCGTACACGCGTCAGATCGTCACCCTGACTTATCCGCACATCGGCAACACCGGCATCAACGCCGAGGATGTCGAGTCCACGCAAGTACATGCTGCGGGACTGATCGTGCGTGACGTGCCGCGTCGCGCGAGCAACTGGCGCAGCACGGAAAGTCTTTCTGATTACCTCGTGCGCAATAGCACCGTGGCGATTGCCGGCATCGACACGCGACGCCTGACGCGCATCCTGCGCACCAAGGGTGCCTTGGCCGGCTGCATCGTGGCCGGGCCGCAAGTTGATGCCGACGCTGCGCTGACCGCAGCGCGGGCTTTTCCCGGCCTGGATGGCATGGACCTGGCCAAGGTTGTGAGCACGCCCGAGCCGTACGAATGGACGCAGGGTTTGTACGATCTTGATCGCGCCGCGTGCAACACGCCAACTGCGCGCTTCAAGGTGGTGGCGTATGACTTCGGGACCAAACTCAACATCCTGCGCCTGCTGGCGGAGCGCGGTTGCGCCATCACCGTGGTGCCGGCGCAGACCAGCGCCGCCGAGGTGCTGGCCATGCATCCTGATGGGGTCGTGCTGTCCAACGGCCCGGGTGATCCAGCCGCCTGCGATTATGCGATTGCCGCCACGCGCACCTTGCTCGATGCCAGGATCCCGTTGTTCGGCGTTTGCCTGGGGCACCAGCTCATGGCGCTCGCGCTCGGCGGCAAGACCCTGAAGATGAAATTTGGCCATCACGGTGCAAATCACCCCGTGAAGGATCTGGACGATGGACGGGTCTTGATCACCTCGCAAAACCACGGATTTGCCGTGGATCCGGCAACGCTGCCGGCCAACGTGCGCGTAACCCACAACTCCCTGTTCGACGGCACGCTGCAGGGCTTCGCGCTGACTGACCGGCCGGCATTCTGTTTTCAGGGACATCCGGAGGCAAGCCCGGGGCCGCACGACATTGGCTACCTGTTTGATCGTTTTGCCACATTGATGCAGGAGGCTCGCCAAGATGCCCAAGCGCACTGATATCAAGAGCATCCTCATCATCGGTGCCGGTCCGATCGTGATCGGCCAGGCCTGCGAGTTTGACTACTCCGGTGCACAAGCCTGCAAGGCGCTGAAGGAGGAGGGCTACCGGGTGATCCTGGTGAACTCCAACCCCGCCACGATCATGACCGACCCGGACACCGCCGATGCGGTGTACATCGAGCCGATCAATTGGCAGACGGTGGGCCGGATCATCGCCAAGGAGCGTCCGGATGCGGTGCTGCCAACCATGGGCGGGCAGACCGGCCTCAATTGCGCGCTGGATCTGGCCGATCACGGCGTGCTGGAAAAGTACGGCGTCGAGCTGATCGGGGCGCGCCGCGACTCCATCCGCATGGCCGAGGATCGTGAGCTGTTCCGCAATGCGATGGACGAGATTGGTCTCGCTTCCCCGCGCTCGGCCATCGCGCGTTCGCTGGACGAGGCGCGTGCGGGACAGGTGTCGCTGGGTTATCCCTGCATCGTGCGGCCCTCGTTCACGCTGGGCGGTACCGGCGGCGGCATCGCCTACAACCGCGAGGAATTCGAGGAAATCGTCACCCGCGGGCTGGAGATGTCGCCGGTGCACGAAGTGCTGATCGACGAATCGGTGCTTGGCTGGAAGGAGTTCGAGATGGAAGTGGTCCGCGACAGCGCGGACAACTGCATCATCGTGTGCGCGATCGAGAACCTCGACCCGATGGGCGTGCATACCGGTGACTCGATCACGGTTGCGCCGGCGCAAACCCTGACCGACAAGGAATACCAGCGGCTGCGCGATGCGTCGATTGCCATCCTGCGCAAGGTCGGCGTGGATACCGGCGGCTCCAACGTGCAGTTTGGCGTGAATCCCGAGAATGGCAGCGTGGTCGTCATCGAGATGAACCCGCGCGTGTCGCGTTCGTCAGCGCTGGCGTCCAAAGCCACCGGTTTTCCGATTGCCAAGGTCGCGGCGAAGCTGGCGGTCGGCTATACGCTGGACGAGTTGAAGAACGATATCACCGGTGGCCTGACCCCGGCCTCGTTCGAGCCGTCCATCGATTACGTCGTCACCAAAGTGCCGCGATTTGCGTTCGAGAAGTTTCCGACCGCCGATGCACGGTTGACCACGCAGATGAAATCGGTCGGCGAAGTGATGGCCATTGGCCGCAGCTTCCACGAATCACTGCAGAAGGCACTGCGCGGCCTGGAGATCGGCAAGACCGGCTTGAATCCCACCGGCCTGGACTTCACCACGCCCGATGGTCTGACGGTGCTCAAGCGCGAGCTGCGCGAGCCGCGTCCGGATCGCGTGTTCCACGTGGCCGATGCGTTCCGCGCGGGGTTGACGCTGGAAGAAGTGCACGATCTCAGCCGCATAGACCCGTGGTTCCTGGCCGCGTTCGAGGACATCGTCCTCACCGAAGGCGAGATCGCCGCGCAAGGCATCAGCGCGCTGGATGGTCCGCGCATGTTCGAACTCAAGCGACTCGGGTTTGCCGACGCGCGTATTGCCGAGTTGCTGGGCACCGACGAAGCCGCCGTGCGCCACGTGCGGCACACGCTGGGCATCCGTCCGGTATACAAGCGCGTGGATTCGTGCGCGGGCGAATTCGCCACCGGCACGGCGTACATGTATTCGACCTACGAGGAAGAGTGCGAGGCCGCGCCCACCGATCGCGACAAGATCATGGTGCTCGGTGGCGGCCCCAACCGGATCGGGCAGGGCATCGAATTTGATTACTGCTGCGTGCATGCCTCGCTCGCGCTGCACCAGGATGGCTATGAAACCATCATGGTCAACTGCAATCCGGAAACGGTGTCGACCGATTACGACACCTCCGACCGCCTGTACTTCGAGCCGGTGACACTGGAGGACGTGCTGGAAATCGTCCATGTGGAAAAGCCCAAGGGCGTCATCGTGCAGTACGGCGGACAGACGCCACTGAAGCTGGCGCGCGCGCTGGAAGCGGCCGGCGTGCCGATCATCGGCACCAGCCCGGACAGCATCGATCTGGCCGAGGATCGCGAGCGCTTCCAGCACATGATCGCGAAGATCGGTCTGCGCCAGCCAACCAACCGCACCGCACGCAACGCCGACGAGGCGCTGGCGCTGGCGCGCGAGATTGGTTATCCGCTCGTGGTGCGCCCCAGCTACGTTTTGGGTGGCCGGGCGATGGAAGTGGTGCATGACGATGCGGATCTGTCGCGCTACATCCGCGATGCGGTCAAGGTGTCCAACGATTCCCCAGTGCTGCTGGACCGCTTCCTGGATCATGCGGTCGAAGTCGATGTCGACGTCATTGCCGATGCCGATGGACAGGTGTTGATCGGCGGCATCATGGAACACATCGAGGAGGCGGGCGTGCATTCCGGTGACTCGTCGTGTTCGCTGCCGGCGTATTCGTTGCCACAGTCCATCCAGGATGAAATGCGGCGTCAGGTCACCGCCATGGCGCGTGAGCTGAAAGTCGTCGGCCTGATGAATACGCAGTTCGCGATTCAGGGCGACACCGTTTATATCCTTGAAGTGAACCCGCGCGCCTCGCGCACCGTGCCATTTGTGTCCAAGGCCACCGGCGTGCCGTTGGCGAAGATCGCCGCGCGCGTGATGGCAGGTCACACGCTGGCCAGCCTCGGTATGACCAGGGAAGTGATCCCCGACTATTTCTCGGTGAAGGAGGCGATCTTCCCGTTTCTGAAATTCCAGAACGTCGATCCCATTCTCGGCCCCGAGATGCGCTCTACCGGTGAAGTGATGGGGGTGGGGCGCAGTTTCGGTTCCGCGTTTGCGCGGGCGCATGAGGCGGCCGGGATCAAACCGCCCGTGCTGGGCAAGGTCTTTTTGTCAGTACGCGATGGCGACAAGGAGCCGCTGTTGCCGATTGCCAGGGAAATCATCGCGCGCGGCTACAGCCTGGTCGCCACTTCCGGCACTGCCGGCTACCTGACAGGTCACGGCTTGATGTGTGCGCGCATCAACAAGGTCATGGAAGGTCGCCCCCACATCGTGGACTTGATCAAGAACGACGAAATCGTTTATATCGTCAATACCACCGAAGGCAAGCAGGCCATTGCCGATTCGTTCTCGATCCGGCGCGAAGCACTGCAGCGGCACGTTACGTACTCCACCACGATCGCCGGTGCACGCGCGCTGGTCCGTTCCATGGACTTTCGCAGCGATGGCGCCGTCCACAGTTTGCAGGAGCTGCACCAAGGCTTGCAGCAACTGCACGAGGAGTTGAAAGCATGATTCGCGCGCCAATCACCAAAGTCGGCTCCGAGCGTCTGCGTGCCGAACTTGAACGGCTCAAATTCACCAGCCGACCACGCATCATCGCGGCCATTGCCGAGGCGCGTGAACACGGTGATCTCAAGGAGAATGCCGAGTATCACTCGGCACGTGAGGAACAGAGCTTCATCGAGGGCCGCATCGCCGAGCTGGAGGCATTGCTCTCCACTGCTGAAGTCATCGACGTTTCGCAGCTGAACCCGGGTAATCGGGTGGTATTTGGGGCGACGGTCGACCTGGAGGATGAGGACACCGGCGCCGCCGTGACCTATCAGATCGTCGGTGACCTGGAGGCGGATATCAAACAACGACTGATTGCCGTGTCGTCACCCATCGCGCGTGCGCTGATTGGCCAGCACGCGGGTGACAGTTTCGAGTTCACCGCGCCCAACGGCGTCAAGCATTACGAAATCATCAACGTGCGCTACGTCTGAGGCGAGCCGGCAGCCAACGCCCCTCCTTCGCCCTTTTCGCAGGAGCGCACAAGGTGCGCTCCTGCACACAAAGCCGGTTGAGGAGGCGCAACAAAAAGGCCGCTTGCGCGGCCTCTTGCACACATCAACCACACATCAACGCGCGAAGACTCAGCGTTGACGGGCCTTGAAACGCGGATTGCTCTTGCAGATCACAAACACCTTGCCGCGGCGACGCACAATCTTGCAGTCGCGATGCCGCATCTTGGCGGACTTCAAAGAATTAAGCACCTTCACGACAAACTCCAAGCGCAGGACGAAAGACAAGTCGGCGATTTTAGCAAGATCGCGCTCAGCCGACAAGTTGCGCCGCTTTCGCGATCTCGGTAACGGTTGACAAGAAGTGCTGCAGTGCTGGTGAATGGTCGTCTGCGCGGCTGGCTGCAGCCAGCAGCATGGAGGCCTCGGCATCTTCCAGCGGGACGTAATGCACCCCGTCCAGATGCACCGCCTGCATGCTTGCCGGCACGAGTGCAATCCCCATCCCGGCGGCAACCAGTGCCAGCAACCCGTTGAGCTGTTGCGCGTGTTGTGCGATGACTGGCTCGAAGCCGGCGTTGTTTGCCAGCTTCACCAGCCGGTCGTAAAACGTGGATGCCAGTCCACGTGGTTGCGACACAAAGGCATCGCGCGCCAGTTCCGCCAGGCGCAGCTTCGGTCGGCCAGCGAGAGGGTGGGCGGCAGGCAGTGCGATCAACAGTGGTTCCCGGGCGATGGCGACCAGGCGCAGGCGACGCGCGTCCTGTGGGAGCGTCGGCTCGTCGCGGACGAAACCTACGTCAATCTGATTGTCCAGGAGTGCCGCGTACTGTGCCTGCGTGTACATCTCGCACAGTTGCAGGCTGACATCCGGTGCGATTTGCTGATAGCGCAACAATGTGCGGGGAAATGTCGAGTGATATGAGACGGAAACGGTATACGCCAGGCGCAACTGACCGCGGTAACCGGCCGCGGCTGCCACGACCTGACTGCGTGCCGTGTCGGCACTGGCCAGGATCTGCCGTGCCTGCACAAGGAACAGTTTGCCAGGCGTCGTCAGGGCGACGTTGCGTCGATTGCGCTCCAGCAAACGCACCCCGAGATCCTTCTCCAGTGACTGGATTTGTTGCGACAGCGGCGGTTGCGACAGGTGCAAACGCACGGCCGCGCGGGTGAAACTCAGCTCCTCGGCGACGGCAATGAAATAGCGCAATTGGCGGAAGTCGAACATATAGCGAATTCGAATAAGTCAGGGGCTAAATATATATTGGATACCCTGTTGTGTCGATCCTAGACTAATGCCCGTCCCGTCCCCTTCTCTCCCCCTTTATGGAGGCGGCGACCTCGCCCCGCAGCGACGCTAAATACGACATCTGGCCTCTCCCCTGAGCCCATGTTGATGCGTCTCCCCTGCGGGGCGCTCTATTCGATCGTGCCGCACCCGCGCGGGTTGGCGGTGGTGAGGTTCAAAGGGTACTTGCCAGCCGGGTACCTTGCGCTATGGCGCGTTTTGCGTCCAGCTCGGCTGCGACATCTGCGCCGCCAATCACGTGCACCGCCATGCCGGCGGCCAGCAGGTCATCGGCCAGCTGTCGATTCGGCTCCTGACCAGCACAGATCACCACATTGTCGACCGGCAGGGTCTGCGCGGTTCCGGCGACAGTGATATGCAGACCGTCGTCGTCGAAGCGCTCGTAGACGACGTGCGCCAGCATGGTTACGCGCTTGGCCTTCAGCGCGGCGCGATGCACCCAGCCGGTGGTCTTGTTCAAGCGTGCACCGAGTCGCCCCTCACTGCGTTGCAGCAGCCAGACCTCGCGCGCGGGTGGCTCGGGTGCGGGCTTCTGCAGGCCACTGCGTTGCGCCAGTTGCATGTCCACCCCCCATTCGCGGGTCCAACGCGCGATGTCGGTGGTGGGCGAGGGTGCCGCTGCCACAAGGTATTCCGCCACGTCGAAGCCGATGCCACCCGCACCGACGATGGCCACCTTCGCGCCGACCGGGCGATGCGCCGCCAGCACGTCGACGTAGCCCAGCACGCGCGGATCATCGCTGCCGGGGAAGTGCACGCGCCGTGGGGTGATGCCAGTGGCGATTACTATTGCGTCGTAGCCGCCGGACAGTACCAACGCCGCGTCCGCGCGCCGGCCAAGCTGCACGTCCACGCCCGTGTCGCGCAACTGGTGGCTGAAGTAGCGCAGCGTTTCGGCGAATTCCTCCTTGCCTGGAATCTGCCTGGCGTAGTTGAACTGGCCACCGATCGCGGGCGCCTGCTCGATCAACGTCACCGCGTGTCCGCGTTCGCCCAGCGCCGCGGCGCAAGCCATCCCGGCGGGTCCGGCGCCGATGACGGCAAAATGCTTGCGCGTACGCGCCGGTTCGAGCTTCAGCTCGGTTTCATGACATGCACGCGGATTGACCAGGCAACTTGCGCGCCGGTTCTGGAAAACATGATCCAGACAGGCCTGATTGCACGCGATGCAGGTGTTGATGTGCTCGGCGCGACCATCGCGGGCCTTGTTGACCCATGCCGGGTCAGCCAGCAGCGGGCGTGCCATCGACACCATGTCCGCATCCCCGTTGGCCAGGATGTGCTCGGCGACGTCCGGCATGTTGATGCGATTTGTGGCGATCAGCGGAATGCCCACTTCACCCTTGAGCTTGCGCGTGACCCACGCAAACGCCCCGCGTGGCACGCTGGTCACGATGGTTGGTACGCGCGCCTCGTGCCAGCCGATGCCGGTATTTATGATGCTGGCGCCAGCGGTCTCGATGGCTTTGGCCAGCGTCACGATTTCGCTCCAGTCCTGCCCGTTTTGCACCAGGTCAAGCATGGACAGCCGGTAGATGATGATGAAGTTCCGGCCCACCGCCGCGCGTGTGCGGCGCACGATCTCGATGGCAAACCGCATGCGCCGGGCCGCGTCTCCGCCCCACGCGTCGTCGCGCTGGTTGGTATGCGCGGCGATGAACTGGTTGATCAGATACCCCTCCGAGCCCATCACTTCGACACCGTCGTAGCCAACGTCCTGCGCCATTCGTGCGCAGTGCACGAAGTCCGCGATGGTGCGCTCGATGCCGCGCGCGGACAGTGCGCGTGGCGTGAACGGGGTGATCGGCGACTTGATTCTGGACGGAGCCACGGACAAAGGCTGATAGCCGTAGCGTCCAGCGTGCAGGATCTGCATGCAGATGTGGCCGCCTGCGGCATGCACCGCCGCGGTGACTTTGCGGTGCCGCGGTTTGTGCCAAGGCATGGACAGTCGCCCGCCGAACGGCTTGAGCCAGCCTTGGATGCTAGGAGCAATGCCGCCAGTCACCATCAAACCCACGCCGCCGCGTGCGCGTTCGGCAAAGTAGGCGGCCAGCTTGTCGTAATCGCGCGCCTTGTCCTCCAGTCCGGTATGCATCGAGCCCATCAGGATGCGGTTGGGCAACGTGATGTGCCCCAGATTCAGCGGGGTGAACAAGTGCGGATAGTTCATGCGACCAACTTTGAGTCAAACGGTCGTATGAATGTGCCGGTGTTGTCGGGTGGAAAGCAAGCGTTACGCGCGCAACTGCTGCACCAGATCGATGTCGGGGCGCGTGGCGTCGTGTCCGGAGACGCCAGGTAGCGCGCCGCCCAAGCGCGTGTTTGGCCGTGCCGAAGAAGTCGAAAAGCCCGGTTGAGCCTGCAGGTCGCCGACGGCTTGTACGCCGCGCACAGCTTCAGCAGCGTGTCGTTGTCCGGGCGGGCTACCCGCTGTTTGACCACTTCGGCAGCCCGTCAGGATTCGCGCAACGCAGTGGTGGAGCGGAAACGATACGTGCGAAACAAGTCTGCCAGCACGCGTCTGGCAGGCGGTTGACGCGGTAGACTTGCCCGCTGTCGTTTTGATCAGGACCCACTATGCGTCACGCGCCTGCCATCCCCGTGTTGACCATTGATGGGCCATCCGGCTCGGGCAAGGGGACAGTCAGCGCCCGCGTGGCGCAAGCGCTGGGCTGGCAACTGCTGGATTCTGGCGCGCTCTACCGCGCGGTGGGTTATGCCGCTGGCGTGGCGGGACTGGACTTGTCGGATGCCGAAGCAGTGACGCGCTGTGCACGCAGTACGCGTATCCAGTTTCGCCCGGGCCCGGCGGGCGCTGCCGGGCGGGTCATCGTCAACGGTCATGACGCCACCGACGATTTACGCACGGAAACCGCTGGTGGCGCGGCTTCGGCGATTGCGGCCATGCCGTCGGTGCGCGAGGCGCTGGTTGATCTGCAGTTGGCGTTCCGCAAGGCGCCGGGACTGGTGGCGGACGGGAGGGACATGGGGACGGTGATTTTCCCCGACGCCGCGTTCAAGGTATTCCTTACCGCGAGTGCCGCGGAGCGTGCAAAAAGGCGCTATAAGCAGTTGAAGGAAAAGGGTCTTGGCGTTACACTCGCCGACCTTCAGCGCGAGATTGAGGCGCGTGACAGTCGCGATGCATCACGGGCTGTCGCACCACTCAAACCTGCCGACGACGCTGTGCTGGTGGATACCACCGGCATGGGCATTGAGGAGGTCGTCGCGAAAGTATTCGCCGTCGTGCGGCCGTAATGCGGCTCCGCGGCGGTTTTTGCGCCCTCGCAGCAGCGAGGGATTTGTCCCATGGCAAAGTGGGTGGTTCCTGCGGGAATGACCACGATGCCCATCACCGGTGGACGTGTGCTTTCTGCGTGACTCGACAATTCGCGGGGCCACGATCCTTTCCCACTATGGAATCAACATGACTGAAAGTTTTGCCGAACTGTTTGAACAGAGCCAACAGGCCATCTCCAAGCTGAAGCCCGGCGCCATCGTCACCGGCATCGTTGTGGAAATCCGCAATGACGTCGTCGTGATCAATGCCGGACTGAAGAGCGAAGGCATCGTCCCGATCGAGCAATTCAAGAACGAGCAGGGCGTGCTGGAGGTACAAGTAGGCGACGAGGTGAAGGTAGCCCTCGAAGCCCTGGAAGATGGTTTCGGCGAAACCAAGCTGTCGCGCGAGAAGGCCAAGCGCTCGATGGTGTGGGACGACCTGGAGCAGGCGTTCGACAAGGAAGAGACCATCACCGGCATGATTTCCGGCAAGGTCAAGGGTGGTTTCACGGTCGACATCAAGGATGTCCGCGCATTCCTGCCGGGCTCGCTGGTCGACGTGCGCCCAGTGCGCGACCCGGCCTACCTCGAGGGCAAGGAACTCGAGTTCAAGATCATCAAGCTCGACCGCAAGCGCAACAACGTGGTGGTCAGCCGTCGTGCCGTCGTCGAGACCGAGTTCTCCGAAGAGCGCGAGAAGCTGATGGAGCGTCTGGTCGAAGGTGCAGTGCTCAAGGGCGTGGTCAAGAACCTCACCGATTACGGTGCATTCGTCGACCTCGGTGGCATCGACGGCCTGTTGCACATCACCGATATGGCGTGGAAGCGCGTCCGGCATCCGTCCGAGATCGTCAACGTGGGCGACGAGCTGGATGTGCGCGTGCTGAAGTACGACAAGGAGCGCAACCGCGTTTCGCTGGGCCTGAAGCAGCTGGGCGACGATCCGTGGGTGAATATCTCGCGGCGTTACCCGGTCGGCAGCCGGCTGTTCGGCAAGGTCTCCAACGTCACCGATTACGGCTGCTTCGTCGAGATCGAACCAGGCGTGGAAGGTTTGGTGCACGTGTCCGAGATGGACTGGACCAACAAGAACGTCAACCCGGCCAAAGTGGTGCAGGTCGGTGATGAGACCGAAGTCACCGTGCTTGACGTGGACGAGGAGCGTCGCCGTATCTCGCTGGGCATCAAGCAGACGCGCTCGAATCCGTGGGAAGCGTTTGCTGCCATGCACAAGAAAGGCGACAAGGTGTCCGGGCAGATCAAGTCGATCACCGACTTTGGCGTATTCATCGGTCTGGAAGGCGGCATTGACGGCCTGGTGCACCTCTCCGACATCTCCTGGCAGATGTCCGGTGAGGACCTGGTGCGCAACTTCAAGAAAGGCGACGAGATCGAGGCCGTGGTACTGGCGGTCGACCCGGAGCGTGAGCGCATCTCGCTCGGCATCAAGCAGATGGAGCAGGATCCGTTTGGCCAGTTCATGGCGGCGAATCCGCGCGGCACCATCGTTAATGGCACCGTCAAGGAAGTCGATGCGAAGGGTGCGGTGATCGATCTGGGTGAAGGCGTCGAGGGTTATCTGCGCGCCAACGACATTGCCAAGGAGCGCATTGACGATGCCACGCTGCATCTGAAGGTGGGCGACAAGGTCGAGGCCAAGTTCACTGGTATGGATCGCAAGGGTCGTCAGTTGGCGCTGTCGATTCGTGCCAAGGACGAAGAGGACGCCCCGGAGCCGACTGCCGCTGATTACGCGTCGGCTGCAACAGGCACCACCAAGCTTGGAGCGTTGCTCAAAGAGCAGTTCGACAAGGCTGATTGAAGCCGCGAGGCTGCACAGGACACGGGGCGGCATCGTGCCGTCCCGTTGTTTCATGTCACGGACATTGGGGCCCATGACCAAATCTGAATTGATCGAGGCGCTGGCCAGGCGTCAGACGCATCTTGCGTTTGTGGATGTGGAGATGGCTGTCAAGAGCGTGATCGAACAGATGAGCTACGCGCTCTCGCACGGAGAACGCATTGAAGTGCGAGGCTTCGGCAGCTTTGCGCTGCATTACCGACCGTCGCGTATTGGCCGCAACCCGAAGACGGGCGAAGCGGTTGCGCTGCCGGGCAAGCATGTGCCGCATTTCAAACCCGGCAAGGAATTGCGTGAGCGGGTCGATCTGCCAGGGCGCAGCCACAACTCTTGAGCTGTCGGGTGTGGTGTGGATCGAGCGCAATGGACTGAAACCACGGGCGCTGGACCGTTTCGCTTTTTTTGCCCCTGACGCATGGCCTGCCGCGGGCTTTGCACGTGGCTCTTTCGCGGCGCCACACGGTGTCACCAAATATCGAATCGTCGTGCTTTGTCTGTGCCTGTCGCGATCAATCAGGTAAAGTCCCGGCATGCGCTTACTTGCCTTGATCATCCTGGTCCTGTTCGTCGTTGCTGGCGTGGTGGTTGGCGCACTCAACGCGGAACTGGTCGATTACGACTTTGCGTTTTTCCAGTTGCACTGGCCCAAGGGCGCGGCATTGCTGGGAGCGCTGGGGGTTGGTTGGGTGCTGGGCGGCCTGACTGCGTGGCTGGGCGTGAGCTCGGCGGCGCGTGCACGCCGCCAGGCACGACCTGGCGCCGACAAGAAGCCAGCGGCCATACCATGAATCTCCTGTATGCGCTGGTGGCCTTGGTGCCAGCAGCCTTTGTATCGGGCTGGTGGGCCTCGCGCCGGATTGGCGCGACGCGCTCGGGTGCGCGCGTCAGTGAGTTGTCGTCGGACTATTTCCGCGGCTTGAACTATCTGCTCAATGAGGAGCAGGACAAGGCCATCGAAGTTTTCCTGAAACTGGCCGAATACGACCACGACACGGTGGAAACCCACCTTGCACTGGGCAACTTGTTTCGCCGTCGAGGTGAGGTCGACCGCGCGATTCGCCTGCACCAGCACTTGGTGTCGCGGCCTGGATTGTCCGAGGCGATGAAGACCGTGGCGCTGCTGGAGCTGGGTGAGGATTACATGCGCGCGGGCTTGCTGGATCGCGCCGAAGCGTTGTTTTCCGACTTGGTGGCGATGGATGCGCACGCGCCATCGGCATTACGCCATCTGATCGCGATTTACCAACACGAGCGCGATTGGCACGAAGCCATCGAGCATGCGCGGCGGCTGGAGGTGATGACCGGCGAGGACGAAGCGCCAATGATCGCGCAGTTTTACTGCGAGTTGGCGGACCGCTCGCGGCAGCATGGCGCCCATGCCGAAGCACGGGAATATTTGCAGCAGGCGTTTGCGTGCCTGCCCGAGTGCGTGCGCGCGTTCATGCTGACCGGTCAGTTGGAGGCAGAGGATGGTCGGCACGAAGCGGCAGTCGAGGCCTATGAGGCAGCGGTGGGTGCCGACGCGGCGTTTTTGCCAGAGATCCTCCCGCCGCTGCTCATCAGTTACGCGCGCTCGCAGCAAATGGAACGCGCCGAGAAGTTTTTGCGCGGCATGCTTGAGCGCTATCACGGCGTGTCGCCCGTGCTCGCCCTGACCCGACTGTATCGGCAACGTGATGGTGAACGCGCCGCCATTGATTTCCTCACGGCGCAACTACGCCTGCGTCCGTCAGTGCGCGGGTTGATGGCGTTGATTGATGCCACCATGGACAAGGTTGGCGGGGAAGCGCATGAGAACTTCCTGATCCTGCGCGACCTCACCAGGAAGTTGCTGGAAGGCCAGGCCATGTATCGCTGCAGTCGTTGCGGCTTCGGCGCCAAAGCCCACCACTGGCAGTGCCCGAGCTGCAAGAACTGGAGCACGATTCGCCCGATCCATGGCGTCGCCAGCGAGTGACATGAGCTTCCTCGTTGCCAGTGGATGGTTGTTTGCGGCATGGCTGATTTCGCTGCTGGTGGTACGTGGCGCGATCGGTTACACGCGGCGGCGCGGCATGCTGGATCAGCCGGGGCGCCGACGGTCGCATGTGCAGCCGACGCCGCGTGGCGGTGGGGTCGGTATCGTTGGCGCGATGCTGGTATGCGTGCCTGGTGTGCTGTGCACCGGAACCGCGGCGTGGCCGGTCAGCCTGGTGGCCACCGTGGTTGCCGCGCTCGCGCTTATCGCACTGGTCGGCTGGCGGGATGATCGTCGTTCGCTGCCGGTATGGCCACGGCTGGCGGCGCAGGTGCTCGCAGTGGGCGCGTTTGCCGTGGCACTGCTCGGTGAGTACGAATCGTGGTGGTGGCTACTCGTGTTGTTGCCAGCGGGTGTGTGGAGTATCAATCTGCACAATTTCATGGATGGCATAGACGGCTTGCTGGCGCTGCAAACGATTTTTGTGGCCAGCGGCCTGGCACTGCTGGCATGGTCGGCCGGTCAGAGCGCGTTGGCACTGGCCTCGGCGGTACTCGTGCTGGCCGCGTTTGGTTTCTGGATTTACAACCGGCCGCCGGCACGCATTTTCATGGGGGACGTGGGCAGCGGCAGCGTCGGCCTGATGGTTTTCGTGTTCAGCGCAATGTTGTGGCGCGCTGATGCCCAGTCGCTGTGGCCGGCACTCGTGTTGTCTTCGGCGTTTGCGGTAGATGCGGGCCTGACCCTGCTTTCACGCATCCTGCGCGGCCGACGCTGGTACAGTGCACACCGGGAACACGGGTACCAATGGCTGGTGCGCTGCGGCGCCACCCACGCACAGGCTGCCGCGATCTATCTGGCCTGGGACTTGCTCGTGACCGCACCGCTGGCGTGGTGGGCTGCCAGTCAGCCGTCGCGGGCGATGCTGATTACCATAGTCGCCTACTTGGCCGCGTCGGTCGCGTGGCTGCTGCTCAAACGCCGCCTCCTGCGCCGCCATCCACCCAGGGTTCGCCATGCTGCTGCGTAATGCCGTTGCTGCCATCCATCCACGGGTTGCCGTAGTCATCCATGACTTGGGCATGGTGGCGCTGGCGTGGTGGCTGGCCAAGGTGTTGCGCTACGCCTTGCAGCCCGATGAGCTGGTGACCTTCCGCGCACTGGAGTTTCCCATCGTGCTGCTCGCGCAAGGCCTGATCATGCGCTGGACAGGCTTGTACAAGAGTGTCTGGCGCTTTGCCAGCTTGCCCGACTTGTGGAACAT
>DATCWU010000075.1:0-13030 GCA_036566165.1 Rhodanobacter sp.
TGTATCGCCAGTCCAGCTTTCTGCTTGATCACGTGGGCAAGCCGGTGCTGCCGGCATGGTGCAACATCAACGAGCGACCACAGCTACCCCGTGGCCAGGGCTCGTCCAGTTTCGATGCGGAAGGCGTGGCCACGTGCGACAGTGCGTTGATCGCCGGCGGCGTGCTGGCGCGCTATGTGCTAGGCAGTTACTCGGCACGCAAGCTGGGGCTGGAGTCGACCGGCAACGCTGGCGGCATCCACAACATGATCGTCGATGCGGGTAGCGCTGATGGTGCGCGCGATGACTTTGCCGGGCTGCTCGGGCGCATGGGCACAGGCTTGCTGGTGACCGAGGTGATGGGCCAGGGTGTATCCATCGTGACCGGCGATTATTCGCGTGGCGCGGCGGGTTTCTGGGTGGAAAACGGGCAGATTGCCTATCCGGTACAGGAGATCACGATCGCCGCCAATCTGCGCGACATGTTCCGTGGGATCGTCGCGGTGGGTACGGATGTGGATCGGCGTGCGTCGGTCCTCACTGGCTCGATCCTGCTGGACGCCATGACCGTGGCTGGCGAGTAAGCCTCGGCGGTATTGCCATAGCATCGGAGCCGGGGCGTCCGCCGGACGCGAAGAGGTGCGCGGGGCATGCGCGTGATGCGCGGCAGGGCGGTGGGCCGGCTGGTGCCGCCATTTCCGGCACGGCGATGCGATGCTTGCTAGCATCTGCGCTGCCGGCGACTGGTCGGCAGCTGCTGACGCAAGGAGATACGCATGAGCGTTCCGCCTGAGTCCGTCATTCCGCCCGCATCCGGCGATCCCGCGTCGGCTGGCTTCCCGCCGGCCGAGCAGCGTCAGTGGGCGATGTTTGCACATTTGTCCGCGCTCCTTGGTGCCATCGTCACCGGCGCGTTTGGTGGTGGTTGGGGCTGTTTCATCGGCCCGTTGATCATCTGGCTGGTGAAAAAGGACACCATGCCGTTCGTGGATGATCAGGCCAAGGAGGCACTGAACTTCAATATCACGGTGGCGATTGTGCTGGTGGCCCTGCTGATACTGACGGTGCTGACGCTGGGCCTCGGCCTGATCCTGACGATTCCGCTGTGGATCATCATCGGAATTTTCTGGCTGGTGCTCACGATCATCGCAGGGATCAAGGCGAACGAGGGCGTACGCTATCGCTACCCGTTCGCGCTGCGCTTTATCAAGTAGCACGGGGCTGATCGCGCCTGGCCCTGCGCCGGGCGGGCGGCCGGTACCGGTGAGCACTGCCCGCCGGCAACGGCAGTGACGACGCTGTAGGCCGGCATTGCCCGCCAGCCTTTCGCTACGCCATCGTGTGCGTTGCAAGTGCGCCGGGCAGTGCCTGCCCTGCGGAGCTTTGGCAGCGAGGGTTTTCGACCCCGCGCCGTGGTTTTTCAGTGCCTGCGGCAGGCGGAATACACGGCCAGCTCGCGCAGCAGCGCACCGCGTTCGCCCAATGGCGCGATGGCTTCCAGCGCGCTAGCGGTGAGTTCGGTCAAGCGTGCGCGGGCGGCGGGCATGCCGATGATCGAGGGGAAGGTCGGCTTGTCGGCGGCGGCGTCCTTGCCGGCGGTCTTGCCCAGCACCGACGCGTCGCCTTCCACGTCGAGGATGTCGTCGCGCACCTGGAACGCCAGGCCCAGCGCGCCGGCGTACGCGTCAAGGGCGTTTTGCGTGGCTGTGTCGGCGCCGCCGGCAAGCGCGCCAAGGCGCACCGAGGCGCGAATCAACGCGCCAGTCTTGCATGCGTGCATGTGTTCCAGTTCAGGCAGTGTCAGGGTGCAGCCGACGGCACTGAGATCCAGTGCTTGTCCTCCGGCCATGCCGCCGGCACCGCAGGCCTGACCAAGTACGCTGAGCATTTGCACCAATGTGGCGGGCTTGGACGCAGCGGTCGGGTCGCTGGCGAGCAGTTCGAAGGCCAGTGCCTGCAGCGCGTCGCCGGCGAGGATGGCCATGGCTTCCCCAAACGCGACGTGACAGGTGGGTTGGCCACGACGCAGCGCATCGTTGTCCATTGCCGGCAGGTCGTCGTGCACCAGTGAATAGGCGTGGATCAGCTCCACCGCGCAAGCCAGCGCGTCCAGCTCGGGGCCGTTGGTGCCGAGCGCTTCGGCGGTGGTGTACACCAGCAAGGGGCGTAGGCGTTTGCCGCCACCCAGCACGGCGTAACGCATGGCCTGATGCAGTGCAGTCGGTGCTTGCGCGGTACGCGGCAGACAGCTTTCCAGCGCGTGTTCCGCGCGGCTGATCAGGGCTTGCAGTGCGGGACCAAGCTCGGCTTCAGGGTTCAAATGGTTCAGCGTTTTCAGGAGCATCGGGATCGAGCAGCAGGCGCACACGCAACTCGGCTTGCTCCAGTGATTGCTGGCAGTGCCGGAACAGGCCGATACCGCGCTCGAAGGAGCTGAGGGATTCTTCCAGGCTCAGCTCGCCGCCCTCCATGTGTGCGACCAGTTGTTCCAGTTCGTCCAGCGCGTGTTCGAAGTCGGCTGGTGGTGGGGTTTGCTCTGCAGCAGAAGGGGTCTTGGCCATGGCCGATAACGCTAACGCAGTGCCCGCCGGGAATCAATCTGCGGATGCGGATGCGGGTGCGGCACGTTATCGTGATCTCGATCAAGGCGCCGGATGCCAGCAGGGCTGGGCTTCGGCCCGGGTGAAGACCGCTGCACCGCGCACACTGATCCAGCGGTCGGCGACCGCCACCAGCTCGTCGTCGAGGTACAACAGCGGGCAGGCGGCGCGGTGCCATGGTGGCAGCTGCGCTTGCTGAAACAAATCGCGCAAGTCGCGCGTATGGGTGTCACCGAGCGGTTTGATCCGCTCGCCGCCGCGGCGCAGGCGCAGTGTGAGTGGCACGTCCAGCCGTGCGCTCCCCGGCTGCAACTCCAGCGTGCCACCAGCGGCCAGTTGCAGCGGTTCGCCGCGCCACGTGGCTTGCCAGTCAGGTGGCAGCATGCGGCGCGGGGTCATGGCCCACAGTCGCCCCTTCCAGATGCGCAGCTCGGTACCGGGCCAGCAAATGCGCGGCACCTGGTCAGGTCGCGCCCGGGATTGCTGTTCAATCTGTCGGCGCTGCGCGGTGGTCGGTGCGCGCAGGCCACGTTGGTGCAGCCAGTGATCGAGCAGCGGGTCGCGCAGCGCGGGAGCAAGTGCCAGCCAGTCGGCGACACGCAGACTGTCGGTGGCTGGATCGCGCAAGGTATCCAGTGCCGCCAGCCAGTGCGTTTGCAGCGTGTCTGCCGCGGCGCGGCTGAGTGCCGCGCTGTGCACGATGGACTGCACGGCCTGCGGCCAGTGCTGCAACAGGCGCGGCAGGATATCGTGACGCAGCAGGTTGCGCGCGAGATGCGTGTCGCGATTGGACGGATCGTCGATGCTCGGCAGTTGCCAGGTGGCGACATAATCCAGCAGCAATTGACGCGGCACGTCGAGCAACGGTCGCCATAGTTGCCCGCGACCAAACGGGCGCAGCTCGCGCATGCCGCCGAGGCCTTCCGGCCCGGCGCCACGCAGCAGCTTCAGCAGCACCGTCTCGGCTTGATCGTCGCGATGGTGGGCGAGTACCAGCCATTCCCCAGCGCCCAGTTGCGCCGCCAGCGCGGCGTAGCGGGCATCCCGCGCGGCCGCTTCCAGGCCGTCGCCATCACCAGGCCTGACCTGCACCGGCAACACTGTGCAGGGGATGGCCAGCGTTGTGCAGAAGTGCGCGCAGTGCCTGGCCCAGGCCACACTCGGTGGCTGCAAGCCGTGATCGACGTGCAGCGCGCGCAGGCCGCGTGACCGGGCTTCCGGCAATTGCGCCAACGCGTGCAGCAGCGCAGTGGAATCCGGGCCACCGCTGAACGCCACGCATAGCGGCGCGGGCGGCACGGTGGTCAGCGCCACGCGCAAGTGTTGCTGTAACGCGTCGCTCATTTCTTGCCGGGGCGTGGCCGCACGTAGAGGTGTTTGCCGTTGCCGATGTGGCGCTCTTCAGTGTCAAACAAACCGATGCCGGCAACCAGGCCGCTGAGTTTGGCGTAGCCGTAATTGCGTGAGTCAAAGTCTGGCGATTGCTTGCTGATGATGCTGCCGATCGCACCCAGCCCGGCCCAGCCGGTGTCATCCGACGCCGCTTCGATGGCGCCGCGCAGCAGGTTCATCAGGCGGGTATCGCCGCGCAACTCCTTGGCCGAACGTTGCTTCGGCGCGGTGCTGGTGCCCGTGTCGGTGCTGATGGTGGCGAGACCGGCCAGCACTTCGGTGTAGATGAATTTGTCGCACGCGGTGCGAAATGGCTCCGGCGTTTTCTGCTCACCGAAGCCATACACGATGCGACCGGATTCGCGGATACGTGAGGCCAGGCGGGTGAAGTCACTGTCGCTGGACACGATGCAGAAACCGTCGAAGCGTTCGGTATACAGCAGGTCCATGGCGTCGATGATCATTGCCGAGTCGGTGGCGTTCTTGCCGACGGTGTAGCGGAATTGCTGGATCGGCTGGATCGAATGGCGCAGCAACACTTCCTTCCAGCCGTTGAGATCCGGCTTGGTCCAGTCGCCGTAAATGCGCTTGACGTGCGCGGTGCCGTATTTCGCGATCTCGGCGAGCAGGCCTTCGACGATTGCCGGGCGGGCGTTGTCGGCGTCGATGAGTACGGCGAGTTTCGCGGTGTCGTGGGCCATGGCGGATTCTGTCAACGTAGAGACGACACCGATGGTAGCGCCTGGCTCCTCGTTTGCGGCCAAGCCAGACTGCGCTCCCACCGTAATCTGGCGGCTATTCCTGATAAGCGCCGTAGCCGCGCAAGCGCTTGTAGCGCTGTTCCAGCAGGTCCCTGGTGGGGATCGCCCCCAGCTCGTCGAGCTGCTTGACCAGCACCGCCTTCAGGCGCACGGCCATCGAGTGTGGATTGCGGTGTGCGCCGCCGAGCGGCTCACGCACCACCTTGTCGATCAGCCCGAGCTCCAGCAAGCGTGGTGCGGTGAGGCCCAGCGCTTCGGCGGCGTCCTTGGCCTTGTCGGCACTCTTCCACAGGATCGAGGCGCAGCCTTCCGGCGAGATGACCGAGTATGTCGAGTACTGCAGCATGATCGTGCGATCACCGACGCCAATGGCCAGCGCGCCACCGGAACCGCCCTCGCCAATCACGGTGCAGATGATTGGCACCGGCAGCTGCGACATTTCCAGCAAATTGCGGGCGATGGCCTCGCTCTGGCCGCGCTCTTCGGCACCCACGCCGGGGTAAGCTCCGGGGGTGTCGATCAGGGTCAAAACGGGCAGGTTGAAGCGGCCGGCCAGCTGCATCAGGCGCAATGCCTTGCGATAGCCCTCGGGACGCGGCATGCCGAAATTGCGGCGCACCTTGGTCTTGGTATCACGACCTTTCTGGTGGCCGATGATTACCACCGGGCGGCCGTCGATGCGGGCCAGGCCGCCGACGATGGCGGCGTCCTCGGCGTACATGCGATCACCCGCCAGCTCGTGGAACTCGTCGCACATCACGCCAATGTAATCCAGCGTGTAGGGACGCGCCGGGTGCCGCGAAAGCTGGGTTTTCTGCCACGAACTGAGGTTGCGGAAGATGTCGTTGGTCTTCAGCTTCAGCTTCTCGCGCAGGCGGCCGACCTCTTCATCGATATTGAAGGCCTGGCCGTCGCTGGCATGGCGCAATTCTTCGATCTTCCCATCCAGCTCGGCGATCGGTTGTTCGAAATCGAGGAAGTTTGGATTCATTCGTTGCTTTTCGCTGCACGGAAGCGGCCCAGTATACCGTTCTGCGCAAAAAGCCGAGAATGGCGGCACGCAGGTTTGTGACTTGGTGGTGCCAAGCGGCCACTGCGCCAAAGTCGCGGCCCGGCGACACGTCTGCATTATCGCCCGCGCCACAGCGTCGAGTATCGGAGACCCCGTCATGCCGAGTCAGCCACCCATCGACAACGCCAAACTTGACCGGATCGTCGCGCAGGCACGACAAGCCGCGGAACAGCGCGAGCTGGGTTATCGCGAGCGGGCACTGAAGATGTATCCGTGGGTCTGCGGCCGCTGCGCGCGCGAGTTCACACGTGAAAACGTGCAGGAACTTACCGTGCACCATCGCAACCACGATCACAGCTACAACCCGCCGGATGGCAGCAATTGGGAGTTGCTGTGCGTGTATTGCCACGACAATGAACACGCGCGGCACATCGACCATGTGCGTGGCGGCGTGCTGGAAGTGCCGGATGCACCGGCCGCCACCGGCAACCCGTTTGCCGATCTCAGGGAAATGCTGGAGCGGAAAAAGCCCTGAAGCCGCTCCCACAGTTCGGCGAGCGGGCTTGTTCAGTCCGGTTGTTTGACGATGCGCAAGCGGGCGGCCTGTACACCAGGTAGCGCACGCACGGCCCGCAGCAGGTCGGGAATCGCGTCGACGCGCCAGTCCTCGCCCAATTCCAGGTCGGCTTGCGCGGTCTGGTTGCGGTAGCCATGCAGCGTTACGCTGGCGCGGCCGCCAAGATAGCCGGTCAGCACCTGGCGCAATCTGGCGACGAAGTCCGGGCCAATGTCGTGCAGCTTCAGTTGCAACAGTCGCGCGTGCTTGCGGCAGGCGTCGGCGAGGGAGCAGGCGTTGCGTGCGCGCAGCTGAAAGCCGCCACCGGAAAAATCATCAACCCGCAGGCCACCGTCGACCACGAGCATGGCGTCACGCGTGAGCAGCGGTGCGATTTGCTGGTACAGCTCGCCAAAGAAGCTGACCTCGATGCTGCCGGTGCCGTCCTCGATACGCACGAATGCTTCGCTGTCACCGCGCTTGCGCATGACCGAGACCATGCCGGCAATCGTCCACGGCGTATCCGGACCACGGCGGAAGCGGTTGCCGTCATCGTTTTCCCGGCGCGGTTTGGGCGGCTGGTAGCGCACATTGATTTCGCCGAGCGGGCAAGTGGAAAGCTGCGCCAGCTCATCCTTCCACGGGTCGGTGGGATGCCCGGACAGATAATGCCCGAGCGTGGTGCGTTCGCCTTGCAGGATCTGCTCCAGTGACCACGGCGGAACGCTGGGCAGATCGACGTCCAGCACCGGTGTGGCCGAAGCGCTGCTGGTGCCGAACATGTCGTTCTGTCCGGACTGACGATCGCGCAGACCCTGCTCGGCCGCGCGCATGGCGTTGGACAGTTGTGCCATCAGGCTGGCCCGGTTGTCGGCTAGCGCATCCAGTGCACCGGACAGTACCAGCGCCTCGATCACGCGGCGGTTGAGCTTGCCCGCATCGACGCGGCGGCAGAAGTCGGCGAGGTCGGTGTAGGGACCGTTTGCGCGGCCTTCGACGATGGCCTCACAGGCACCACGCCCGACGCCCTTGATCGCGCCCATGCCGTACTGGATGACGCGCGGTTCCGGGGCGACGAACATGTACACCGAGACGTTCACGTCCGGCGGATTGACGGTCAGGCCGATCGCGCGCGCCTCGTCCAGAAACGTGACGACCTTGTCGGTGTTGTCCATGTCCGAGGAGATCGTCGCCGCCAGGAATTCCGCCGGGTAGTGCGTTTTCAGCCATGCGGTCTGGTAGCTGACGAGGGCATAGGCCGCCGCATGCGACTTGTTGAAACCGTAGCCGGCGAACTTCTCCATCAGGTCGAAGATGGCATCGGCCTTGTCGCCGGTCAGACCGTTTTCCGCCGCACCTTCGCGAAACTTGTGCCGCTCCTTGGCCATCTTGGCGGCGTCTTTCTTGCCCATCGCGCGACGCAGCAAGTCGGCGCCGCCGAGCGAGTAACCGCCGACGATCTGCGCCATCTGCATCACCTGTTCCTGATAGACCATGATGCCGTAGGTCTCTTGCAGGATCGCCTCCGTGCGCGGGTCGGGATAGGTCACTTCCTCGCGCCCCTGCTTGCGCGCGATGAAGCTCGGAATCAGGTCCATCGGGCCGGGGCGGTACAGCGAAACCAGCGCGATGATGTCGGCAAAGCGGTCGGGTTTGGCGTCCTTCAGCATGCGCTGCATGCCGCTGGACTCCAGCTGGAACACCGCCACCGTGCGTGCTTCGCGCAACAAGGTGTACACCGCCGCGTCATCCAGCGGCAGCCTGGAAATGTCGAGCATGCCGGCCGCGTCGTCGGCCGCCGCGGATGGGTCGACGTTGGTGTGCAGCTCGCTGCCGACTGCGGCGGGCTCGCCAGCGGCCGACGATGCGGGATCCGGCTGGCCACCTGCGGCGCGTTCGCGCGCCCGTCGCGCGTTGATCGCCTTGACCGCCCAGTCAATGATGGTGAGCGTGCGCAGTCCGAGAAAGTCGAATTTCACCAGGCCGACGGTTTCGACATCGCCCTTGTCGTACTGCGTCACCAGGTTGCCACCGCCGGGCTCGCAGTACAGCGGCGAAAAATCGGTAAGCGGTGACGGTGCGATGACCACGCCACCAGCGTGCTTGCCGACGTTGCGCGTGAGGTTTTCCAGTTTCAGTGCAAGGTCGATCAGCGCATGCGCGTCCTCGTCCTGGACATAGATGTCGCAGAGATCCTTGACGACGCGGTCGGGTTCCTTCTTCGATTTTTCCGAGCGTCCGAGTGCATCGGACAGCGTCAGGTCCAGCGGTCGCATCGGGATCAGCTTGGCCAGCTTGTCGGCCTGGCTGTAGCTCATGCTGAGCACGCGGCCGGAATCGCGCAGCACCGCCTTGGCGGCCATCGAACCGTAGGTGATGATCTGGCTGACGCGGTCGCGGCCGTATTTGCGCGCCACATAGTCGATCACCTCGTCGCGCCGATCCATGCAGAAATCGACGTCGAAGTCGGGCATGGAGATGCGTTCGGGGTTGAGGAAGCGCTCGAATAGCAGGTCGAACTGCAACGGATCCAGGTCGGTGATCTTCAGCGACCAGGCAACCAGCGAACTGGCGCCCGAACCACGCCCCGGCCCGACCGGGATGCCGTTTTGCTTGCCCCAGTTGATGAAGTCCGCCACGATCAAAAAGTAGCCGGGGAAACCCATCTTGATGATCACGCCCAACTCGCGTTCGAGTCGTGCGTGGTAGTCCTCCAGACTGTGCCCGGGTGCGAGCGACGCGTGGCGCAGACGCTCGGCCAGCCCGTTGCGGGCAAGCTCGGAGATGTGGCTGTTCAGGTCGTGCCCGGGCGGCACCGGGAAGTCGGGCAGATAGTAGGTGCCGAACTTCAGTTCCAGATTGCAGCGTTTGGCCAGCTCAACCGTGTTTTCCAGCGCTTCCGGAAGATCGGCGAACAGCTTCGCCATGGCCTCTGGCGTCTTCAGATATTGCTGGTTGCTGTAATCGTGCGGGCGCTTCTGGTCCGCCAGCACGCGGCCTTGATTGATGCATACCCGCGCTTCGTGCGCGTCGAAATCTTCTTCCCGCAGGAAACGCACATCGTTGCTGGCGACGATGGGCAATGACAGCGCGCTGGCCAGCGGCAGGGCGACGGCGTTCCAGTCCTCTTCGCCGGCGCGGCCACAGCGCGTCAGTTCCAGGTACAGGCGATCGTCGAACAGTTGGGCCAGCGCCCGCGTTTCCGGCAGCGCTGCAGGCGTGCCTTGCTGTACGGCGATGCGTGCGACCTGGCTCTCGCGCCCGACCAGGGCAATCAGTCCGCTGGTGGTGTCAGGGGTGAGCCATGACGTCTCCACCAGCGCCCGTCCGCCGCGTTGTCCGTCGCGCCATGCGCGCGATACCAGCCGCGACAAGTTGAGGTAGCCGGTGTGGTTTTGACACAGCACGGTCAGGCGCCACGGCCGCGGGTCATCCGGGGCCGAGATCCACAGGTCGCAGCCACCGATCGGCTTGATACCTGCAGCCATGCACGCCTTGTAGAACTTGACGAACGCGAACATGTTGCATTCATCGGTCAGGGCCAGCGCCGGCATTTGCGCGCGCACGGCAGCGGCGATCAAGCCGTTGATGCGGATGGTCGAATCGATCAGCGAAAACTCGCTGTGCAGATGCAGGTGGATGTGGCAGGCAGTCATGCGAATCGCGCAGTGGTTCCATGCAGGCTAACGGTCGGCTTGCGCAGCGGCAAGGTTGACAAGCGAGGCACGAGCACTGCGGTGTGCGTGCCCTGGTGCGCGCTCAGAACAACGCACCTTGATCGAACAACAGACGCACGGGCGCGAAGCTGTGCCGATGTTGCGGACAGGGGCCGAGCCGCCGCAGTGCTTCGAGGTGCAACGGGGTGCCGTAGCCCTTGTGGGCAGCAAAGCCGTAGCCCGGCCACGTTGTTTCCATGGCGACCATCAGTCGATCACGGCTCACTTTGGCAATGATCGACGCCGCACTGATGGCTGGTTCCAGCGCATCGCCGCCGACGATGGCGTGGCCGGGGCAGGGCAGGTCGCGGGGTAACTGGTTGCCGTCGATCCATGCCTCTTGCGCCGGTATCTGCAGGCCGCGCAGGGCGCGACTCATGCCAGTCATCGTGGCCTGGAAAATATTGATGCGGTCGATTTCCTCGACCTCGATCAGGACTACGCTCCAGGCCAGCGCGTGGGCCACGATCTGCGTGTACAACTCCTCGCGGCGGATAGCGCTGAGCTTTTTGGAATCATCCAGGCCGGCGATCGGATGCCCGGGGTCAAGAATAACTGCGGCTACTGCCAGCGGGCCGGCCAGCGGCCCGCGACCAGCCTCGTCGACACCGGCAACACGCAGGCTGGTCACCCGCGGCCCGTTTCCACTGCATGCCGGGGATGGCGGTACAAGGCAGGTGGTTGTCGGCAACTTACGCATCGGCCGGCTCGCCATCGATCAACTCGGCAATCGCCATTGCTGCGCGATCCGCGGCGTTGCCGTCCGGATCACCGCGCAGGTCACGGTGCATCTGCTCGAACGCCGCCACGATCTGGCCGCGTCGGACACTGTCGCGAAACAGGTCGAGCGTGGCCGCGGCGAGGTTTTCAGGGGTGCAGTTGTCCTGCATCAACTCGGCCACCAGCGGCGTATCGCTGATGCCGCTGGCGCGCGCCAGAATGTTCGGCAGCGCATACACATCGGTCTTGAGCATGCGCAGTGCGCGCGCGATGCGATAACTCAGCGGCGCGACGCGGTAGCCGACCACCATCGGCCGTTTGGCCAGCATCGCCTCGAGCGTCGCCGTGCCCGATGCGAGCAGTACCACGTCCGCCGCGAGCATGGCTTGGTGGGCGTGGCCGTGCACCAGCAGCGGGGCGTGCTCCATGGCCGGTGCATGCGCCAGCAGCGTGGTGAGCCGGGCATGCAACTGCGCGTTGGCGGCGGGTATCACGATGCGCAGACCCGGTATGGCAGCCCCCACCCTGGCTGCAGCGTCGATGAAAATTTTCCCGAGGCGTGTCAGTTCAGACACGCGGCTGCCGGGCAGCACGGCAAGCACGGGAGACTGCTGCGGCAATTGCAGCGACTCACGCGCGCCCACGCGGTCAGCGACCAGCGCAAAACGGTCGGCGAGCGGATGGCCGACGAAACGCGCGTCGATACCGTGGCGGGCGTAGATCGCCGGCTCCATGGGAAACAGGCATAACACGCGCAGCGCACTGAGCCCGATTTTCTGCGCACGCTTTTCCCGCCAGGCCCAGATCGATGGACTGACGTAGTGCACCGTGCGCAGCCCGGCAGCCTTCAGCCGACGCTCCACCGCCAGATTGAAATCCGGCGCGTCAATACCGATGACGACCGTCGGATGAGCGCCAAGCAGGCGCTTGAGCAATGCGCGGCGCAGGCGCAGCAACCGCGGGAGGTGGCTGATCACCTCGCTGAAGCCGAACAACGACAGCTCGCGGATGTCATACCAGGAAGCAAAGCCTTGCGCCTGCATGCGCGTGCCACCGATACCGACAAAGTGCGCAGCGGGATAGCGCCGGCGCAAGGCGGCAATCAGGTCGGCGCCAAGCTGATCGCCGGAAGCTTCACCGGCGAGGATCGCGATGAGCGGAGCACTGGTGGCCATGTGGGTACCTCCGGTCGAAGTTGCCGTCACGCAAGGCCGACGCCGCGTCCGGTGTCGGCCTTGCGCGACGGCAACCCTGCCTCAGCGGGCGAGTGTGCGCTCGCTGTGGTCGAGAAATTCCAGCATGGTACGTACGTCGTCACTGTCTTCCGCCTGCGCCAGCAGTTGCTCGCGGGCCTCGGGCAACGACAGCCCGGCCATGTACAGCGTACGGTACGCGCGTTTGATCGCCGAGATACGGGTGCCATCAAAACCGCGGCGTTTCAGACCTTCGCTGTTGATACCGCGCGGACGGCCATGCTGATCATTCGCCATCATCACGAACGGCGGTACATCGGTGCCCACCAGACAACCCATGCCGATGAAGGCATGCGCGCCGACGTGGCAGAACTGGTGCACGCCGGAATAGCCGGAAAGGATCGTCCAGTCACCAATGTGCGCGTGCCCGGCCAGGGCGGAATAGTTGGAAAACACCACATCGTTGCCGACCTGGCAGTCGTGCGCGATGTGGACATAAGCCAGGATCCAGTTGTCGTTACCTACGCGGGTCACGCCGCCACCGCCGCCAGTGCCACGGTTGATGGTGACAAACTCGCGGATCAGGTTGCGGTCGCCAATGACCAGCTCGGTACGCTCACCGGCAAATTTCTTGTCTTGCGGCGCTCCACCGAGCGAGGCAAATTGGGTGATGCGGTTGTCGCGGCCAATACGCGTTGGCCCTTCAATGACGACGTGCGGGCCGATGGTGGTGCCGTCGCCAATCTCGACCTCGGCGCCGATGACACTGTAGGCGCCGACGCTGACATTGCTGCCGATGATGGCAGCGGGGTCGATCAGCGCGGTAGGGTGAATCATTTATCGGTCCTCGCGGCGCACATCAATTCGCAGCTGGCCACTTCCTTTCCGTCCACCAACGCGTGTGCGGCGAACAGGCCCATGCCGCGCATGAGGCGCTTCTGCGTGACTTCCATGCGCAGTTGGTCGCCGGGAGTGACGACCGCGTTGAAGCGCGCGTTGTCGACCTTGGCCAGATAGAACAGCGGACTGCCGGTGTTGCCCTTCATGCGATTGCTGAGCTGGGTGAGCAGGCCCGCCGACTGCGCCATCGCCTCGATGATC
>DATCWU010000141.1:0-5602 GCA_036566165.1 Rhodanobacter sp.
CGGCGCAGAACCGGGCGTCATCGCCGACCAGCAACGCCGAAGTCGAACTGCTGAAAGCACAGCTCGCCACGCTGCAGGCCAAGGTAGAAGAGCTGGAGCAGCGCACCGACGCACAGTCCGACATCAACGTCAGCACCGGTCAGGCGGTGGCGCAGGCCACCAAGGTGACCGCGGCCAGCGACGAGAAGTTCGCGGCACTGGAGAAGCTGGTCAACAACACCAAGTTGTCCGGCCGGATGTACTTCGATTTCACCAGCATCGACGACAAAGACAGTGATACGGGCAAGACCGACAAGTCCGGCGTCGGCCTGGATGTCAAACGTTTCTATCTCGGCGTCGACCACAAGTTCAACGACATCTGGTCGGCCAGCCTGACCACCGATTTCAACTATTCCAGCAGCGCTGGCCAGACCAGTCTGTTCGTGAAGAAGGCCTACGTGGAAGGCAAGTTCGACCAGGCTGCTGTCTTGCGCGTCGGTTCGACCGATATGCCGTGGGTCCCGTTCGCCGAGAAATACTACGGTTTCCGTTATATCGAGAACACCCTGACCGACCGCCTGAAGTACGGCAATTCGTCTGACTGGGGCCTGCATCTGGGCGGCGACATTGGCGCCAGCAAGTCGCTCAATTACGCCGTATCGGTGGTCAATGGTCGCGGCTACAAGAACCCGGGGCGCAGCAAGGGCGTGGACGTCGAAGCCCGCGTCGGCTTCGTGCCGTTCGACAACATGGTCGTGGCGGTCGGCGGCTACAGCGGTCACCGCGGTCAGGAGACCGAGAACATCAACGCACCGAACACGGCGCGGCGTGGCGATTTCATGGTGGCCTATGCCAGCGACGCGTTCCGCCTCGGCGCCGAATACTTCACCGCCAAGAACTGGAACAATGTGCTCACCATGGCGACGGACAAGGCCGATGGCTATTCGCTGTGGGGCAGCGTGGCCGTGGCCGACGGCGTGAACCTGTTTGCCCGTTACGACAACGCCAAACTCAGCAAGACCCTGGATCGCGCCAACAAGGACGTCTACTACAACGCTGGTGTCGAGTTCCAGGTGACCAAGGGCTTCAAACTGGCTGGCGTGTGGAAGCACGGGAAGGTGGACAAGTCGGTCGACACGCCGGCGCCGCCGCACGTGCGCAACGTGAAGACCAACGAGATCGGCGTGTTCGGCGAAGTGCGGTTCTGAAACTGCCACAGCTGCGGCATGCAGCGGCGGCGCGGACAGTGCAGCAACGGTTATCGCAAGGGAGTTTTACCCAGGGATGGAAAACGGCGAGCTTGGATGCTCGCCGTTTGCTTTTCATCCACAGCGCAAAACCCGAGAGCGCGGTCGGTAGAAACGTTCGACGCGCAGAGCCATCTGCGCGAGGTGAGGCGGTTTGCATGGGCGGCGTGACGATGCCTGGCCCGGCGGGCTCTTTCCCTGTGCACTGCCGGCGCCGATTCTGGCGTCAGGCGGCTTCCACGCGAGACTTCAGTCGGCCGGTGGCTCGGCTCCAGTGCTGCCGTCGCTTTCCGGCGGCAGCACGCGCGAGGCGTCCAGCACGCAGGAGAATGTGGAGCCTCGGCCAGGTTCGCTGGCGATGACCAGACGGCCCTGGTGCAGGTTTAGCACGTGCTTGACGATCGAGAGCCCCAAGCCGGTGCCGCCCGACTCGCGTGAACGGCTGGATGACACGCGATAGAAACGCTCGGTCAGGCGGGTCAAGTGCTCAGCCGGAATGCCCAGGCCGCTGTCGCGGACGGAAAACACTGCATCGCCCGTGGCCGTACGTTGCCAGCCGATGACAATGTTGCCGTTGCTTGGCGTGTAGCGCACGGCATTGCTGACCAGGTTGGAGAACGCGCTATGCAGGTCGCGCCGCGAGCCACGCAAGTCGGCGTCGGTGCCGGCTACGACAGTGATGGTGTGCCGGCCCTGGCTGAGTGCTTCGGCTTCATGGTGCAGGGCCACCAGTAGCGGCGCCATGGCCACGTGTTCGTCAGGCAGCGCCTCGCGCGTTTCCAGCCGCGACAAGGTCAGCAGGTCCTCGACGAGCTGGCGCATGCGTTGCGACTGCATGCGCATTTCCTTGAGCACCGGCGCCAGTTCCGGGACGTCGGCCGGGTCAAGCAGTTCGAGGTAACCGTGGATCACCGTCAATGGTGTGCGCAACTCATGCGAGACGTTGGCGACAAAGTCTCGCCGGACCTGTTCCAGACGGCTCAGCGTGCTGATGTCGCGCGCCAGAAGCAATTGCCGGTCCGCGCCAAATGCCATCATCGTCGCACTCAGGCGCAACGCCGGGTTGGCCGGCGCCGGCATGTCGGTCGCCGCTTGCCGCGTATCCGTGCCCAGCCACGCGCCGAGCTCGCTGCCGGCCAGTCGCTCGGCCAGCGGGCGCTCGTCATGTTGCTGCTGCAATCCCAGCAGGTGGATCGCGGCGGCATTGCGCCAATATACGCGGCCCTGGTGGTCGAGCAGCACGACGGCGTCAGGCAACGAGCTGACGGCGTCGCGCACATCGCGCAATTGCGCGACCAGGTGCTGTTGGCGGGTTGGCGCGGCGGGCGGTGAGAGCTGCGCGCCCGGCACAGCCGCGTGCTGATCGTGCGCTGCGGTCGACGCCAGCGCCAGCCACAGCAGCGCGATGACTTCGCCGCCACCAGCCAGCACGAGGGCCCAAAACGTTGCACCCCATACCGTCGCGATCACGATTGCCAGCAGCAGCGTGCCGGCCAGAATGGCCGCAAGCCCCGCGCGAATACTGGTGCTGGCGTTGTGCATGCGCTCGATGCGCGCCTAGGGTCGCGTCGGCGCGGGGTTGGTGGAAAACCGGTAGCCAGTACCGCGCACGGTTTGCACCAGCGCATCGAGACCCCACGCTTCCAGCGTCTTGCGCAAGCGGCGAATGTGCACGTCGACCGTGCGCTCTTCGACGTACACGCTGCCGCCCCACACGTGATCGAGCAACTGCGCGCGGGAATACACGCGCTCGGTATGCGTCATGAAGAAATGCAGCAGGCGGTATTCAGTGGGACCGACGGTGATTTGCTGGTCACCGGCAAACACCCGGTGCGCCAGTCCGTCGAGGCGCAGGCCGCCCAGCTCGATCACGCCCGAACTGTCCTCGCCGTGACTGCGCCGGAGCACCGCCTTGATGCGTGCGATCAGCTCGCGTGTGGAAAACGGCTTGACGACGTAATCGTCGACGCCGGCATCGAGGCCGGCGATGCGATCAGCCTCCTCGCCCCGGGCGGTAAGCATGATGATGGGTATCGTGCGCGTCAGATCGTCCTTGCGCAAACGCCGCGCCAGGTCCATGCCACTGATGCCCGGCAGCATCCAGTCGAGCAGGATGAGATCGGGAATGGCGTCGGCAATGGCCAGCTGCGCCTCGCCCGCATCGCCGGCTGCTGTCGGCAACATGTCGGCCTTGCGCAGCGCGAAGGCCACCATGTCGCGGATCGGGGCTTCGTCTTCAATGATCAGGATGCGCTTTTGCATGCGTCGTCCATTGGGGGCATCTGCGCCATTGCAGCACGGTCATGTTACGCGACGATGACAGCATGTATGGCGTGTCATTGCCGTAGACGTCGCCTGGCTCCCGGCAACAGCGGCGTTCACCACTGATCAGCGCATACGCTCGGTATACTCGGCGCTCTCTATGGGGAAGGAGCGGGGCATGAGCGGAATTCTGGCATTGGTGTTTGTGGTTGTCGTGGTCATCGTGCTGATCAAGCTGGTCCGCATCGTGCCGCAGGGCTACGAATGGACGGTCGAAACGTTCGGCAAATACACGCGCACGCTGGAACCGGGGCTGCATTTCCTGATACCGGTGTATCAGTCGGTAGGACGCAAGATCAACATGATGGAGCAGGTGCTGGACGTACCCAGCCAGGACGTCATTACCAAGGATAACGCGGTCGTGCGCGTCGATGGTGTGGTGTTCTACCAGGTGCTGGATGCGGCGAAGGCGGCCTATGAAGTGGCGGAGCTGGAGCAGGCCTCGCTGGCCCTGGTCATGACCAATATCCGTACCGTGCTGGGCTCGATGGATCTGGATGAAAGCCTGAGCCAGCGCGACGCGATCAACGCCAAGCTGCTGCATGTGGTTGACGTGGCCACGCATCCGTGGGGCGTCAAGGTCAACCGTATCGAGATCAAGGACATTGCGCCGCCGCGTGACTTGATCGATGCGATGGCGCGACAGATGAAAGCCGAGCGCGAGAAGCGCGCGAACATTCTGGATGCCGAGGGTTTCCGCCAGGCCGCCATCTTGAAGGCCGAGGGTGAAAAGCAATCGGTGATTCTGGCCGCCGAAGGCGAGAAGGAGGCAGCGTTTCGCACTGCCGAAGCACGCGAGCGTTCCGCCGAGGCAGAAGCCAAGGCCACCACGATGGTGTCCACGGCGATTGCCAACGGCAACGTCAATGCACTGAATTACTTCGTCGCCAACAACTATGTGGAGGCGCTGAAGGAAATGGCCAGGTCGCCAAACCAGAAGATGCTGCTGTTGCCGATCGAGGCCACCGGCGTCATCGGAGCGCTGGCGGGTATTGGCGAACTGGCCAAAGAATCGTTTGTTCAACAGCGGTCACCGATCCAGCCACCCCAACCGCCGCTGCGCTGAGGTAGACATCATGTGGGAACTTTCGACGCATTATCTGTGGTGGATCCTCGCGCTGCTGCTGATCGCCGGTGAAGTCATGGCGCCCGGTTATTTCCTGCTGTGGATTGGCCTGGCGGCTGCAGCCATGGGCGTGGTGCTGTGGGCGCTGCCGACACTCGGGTTGCTGGCCCAGGCGGTATTGTTCGCGGTGCTGGCGTTCGCGTTCTGTTTTGCGTATGCGCGCTGGTTGCGGCCGCGCGTGGAACGCCGTGCCACTGGCGATGACCGCCTGAACCGACGCGGCGAACAGATGGTCGGGCAGCGTTTTGAGCTGATCGAGCCCATCGTCAACGGTCGCGGCAAGGCACGCGTGGGTGACGGGCAATGGCTGGTCAGCGGGCCGGACCTACCGCTGGGCGCGACCGTGGAAGTGCTGGCTGTCAACGGCACCACGCTGCAGGTGCGCGCAGCGGCATGAACGTGCCTGATGCCCAGCCGCTGACCAGGACCGAGCTGCAAACGCGCATCGCATTTTTGCTGGAGCTGGCGCGGCGCCTGCATCAATACGGCACCACCGCGCCCCGGCTGGAAATGGCCGTGGCCGGAGCAGCGCGGCGCCTCGGGCTGGTCGCCGATGTATGGTCCAGCCCCACCGCCATCATCATCTCGGCCGCCGACGTGGCGCAGGGCGAGGAGGGCATCGCCCAAAGCACGCAGGTGATGCGGCTGGCACCTGGCGACGTGAACCTGGCGCGCCTGTGTGCCGCCGATGCCATTGCTGACCGGGTGATCGACGGCCAGCTTGATTTGCGCGAAGGCTTTCACCGCCTGCGGGCGCTGGGCGCGCCCGATACCCGGCGCGCCCAAGCCGGCACCATCCTCAGTTACGGACTTTCCGGCGCAAGCATTGCCGCGTTGTTTCTGCACAGCGCCTGGGTGGATCTGGCCGTGGCCGGCGCCATTGGTTTGATCATCGGCTGGATCACCGTGCTCGCCGGCAGCCGACCGC
>DATCWU010000095.1:0-2996 GCA_036566165.1 Rhodanobacter sp.
TGGTCAGCGGCCAGCAGGCGGCCGGGCAGGTGTGGGCGTTGCATGCGCAGCAACGTACGCCGCACGCGGCAGTGGAGGGTTTGCGGCGCTTGCTGTTGGCGATCGTGCACGATTTGCGCGTGGTGTTTGTGCTGCTGGCACGGCAACTGGCGCAGATGCGTGCCGCCACTGCGCAGCCGGCCGAGCGTGCGGCAGCGCTAGCGCGGCTGACGCGCGACATCCATGCACCGCTGGCCAATCGCCTGGGTATCTGGCAGTTGAAGTGGGAGTTGGAAGACCTCGCGTTCCGCTTTCTGCAGCCAGAGCTGTATCGGCGCATAGCCGGTTTGCTGGACGAGCGCCGGGCCGACCGCGAGGAGTTCATCGCCGACGTACTCACCCAGTTGCAGCAGGCACTGGATGCGGCCGGCATTCGTGCACAGCTGGCCGGACGACCGAAGCACATCTATTCCATCTGGAAAAAGATGCAGCGCAAGGGGCTGGGGTTTGCCGACCTGTATGACATTCGCGCGGTGCGCATCCTGGTCGACTCGGTCACCGATTGCTATGCCGCGCTCGGGGTCGTGCATGCGCACTGGCAGCACGTGCCGAGTGAATTTGATGATTACATCGCGCGGCCCAAGAACAACGGCTACCGCTCCCTGCACACGGCCGTGCGTGGGCCGTCCGGGCGGGCGCTGGAAGTGCAGATCCGTACGCACGACATGCATCGCGCCAACGAGCTGGGGGTTGCCGCGCACTGGCGCTACAAGGAAGGCGGTAGTGGCGATGCCGAGTTCGAGGCAAAGATTGCGTGGATGCGCAAGTTGCTGGAGCCGCGTGCACCCGGCGACGACAGCCTGGATGCCGATCTGGCCACCGAGCTGCTGGAAGATCGCGTTTACCTGCTGACGCCCAAGGGCGAAGTGTTTGACCTGGCGCGCGGCGCGACCGTGCTGGATTTTGCCTACCTCGTGCACACCGAAGTCGGCCATCGCTGCCGCGGCGCGAAGGTCAACGGTCGCATCGTACCGTTGGTGTTCCAGCCGCAAAGCGGTGACCGCGTGGAGATTCTCACGGCGAAGGTCGCCGATCCCAGTCGCGACTGGCTGTCGCCGCAGCAGGGCTACCTGCACACGCCGCGGGCGCGCGAAAAAGTGCGCAGCTGGTTCCGCCGCGTTGCCCAGGATACCAACCTGGCGGTCGGGCGCACGATGCTGGAGCGCGAGTTGAAGCGCCTCGCCCTGGGTAGTGCCGACGTGGCCTCCCTGCCAGCGCACTTTCATCTGAAAAGCCATGACGAACTGCTGATCGCGCTGGCCTTGGGCGAGATCACCGGCGGGCAGATTGCGCGCGCGCTGCAGGAGGCCGCCCAACCCACGGCGCCGACTACTCCCACGCCGACGGCCCGACCGCTGACGCTCGATCGCAGCGCGCTCACCATCGAGGGCATCGGCAACCTGCTCACCACCCTGGCGCGCTGCTGCCAGCCGTTGCCCGGTGACGCCGTGCGCGGCTACATCACCAAGGGACGCGGCGTATCCGTGCATCGCGCCGATTGCGGCAGCCTTGCACGGCTGGAGCGGCGCGATCCGGACCGGGTGATCGAAGTGGCCTGGGGCAGCGCCGGGGCCCACGCCTACGAGGTCGACATTGAAATACGTGGCTACGATCGCAAGGGCCTGCAAAAAGACGTTACCAACGTCGTCAGCAACGCCAACGTGCACATCGTTGCTTCGTCCAGCCGCGTGTTTGCCAGCAGCGGCGAGGTGGAAGTGCGGTTTACGCTGCGCGTGCACGACTTCGAACAATTGTCGACCCTGCTCGGCAAACTCGGCGCCTTGCCCAACGTGGTCGATGCGCGCCGCATTGCGGGCAGTTGAGCTTGCGCAGCCTTGGACTGGTTTCGGCAGTGGACAGATCCAATAGCGTATGAGCTTGCCGCCCTACGGGGCACTGCGCATGGTGGCGTGCGCAGCGGCCGAGGTTCGCCGCACCGACCGCCACAGAGGCGCAAGCTGAACGCCTGCGCGGTGCAGGCGAAGCGAGGGTGCAGGCCGATGTTAAGCTGAAGTGTCACCCTGACAGCGATGAACCATGGCCCGGGATCGAGATCAGCACGAAATGGATGCACGCGGTCGCACGGAGCCCACGCTGGGCAATCTGGCCGACCTCGAGGTACCAGCGGAGGACGCCGATGCACTGCCGCCGATGATTGCCGGTGAACGTGCGTCGCGCACTTCACCGCCGGCGCCGACGCGTCGGCGTGGCTGGGTAATCGTGCTGGTGCTGGTCATGGTCGCCGCGGTTGCCGTGGTATGGGTCAACCAGAACCGTTTGCGCGGCATGGTGCCCCGTACGGAACTCAATGACGTGCTTGGGCGCGCGGAACAGGCATTGCAGGCTGGACATCTGGACGGCCAGGACGGCACCAGCGCGCGGGAGCTGTATCAGGCGGTCATCGCCGCGCAGCCGGACAACGATGCCGCCCATGACGGCTTGCAACGCACCGGCCGTGCGCTGCTGGCGCAGGCGGACGCGGCGTTGCAGGCGAAGCATGTGGATCAGGCTGCACAGCAGGCAGCGGTGGCGCGCGATCTGCTTGGCGGTGGCAGCGATATTGACCGCCTCGATCGCGCGATCCTGGCGGCGCGGGCGCCGGCGCCGGCCACGCCGGATCTGGTGGAACAGGCGCAGCAGGCGCTGGCCGCCGGCAAGCTGGATGGTCCGCAGGGCGCCGCCGCGCTGTATCAGCAGATAGCGCGCGCCGACCCGGGTAGTGCCGTGGCCACGCACGGGCTGGATCAGGTGGGTGAGGCCATGGCCAGACAGGCGCGGCAGGCACTGGATGCGCACGATGCGGCGGCCGCTGGTGCCCGCATCGAACAACTGGCGACACTGCAACCGACCAATGGCGCGCTGCCCGCCTTGCGGGCGGCGCAGGCGCAGCTGCAGGCAGATGCTGCGGCGGCGGCAACTGCGGCGGCGGGATCAGTGGCGGTGGCACCAGTGGCCGC